>JAKQJK010000129.1 GCA_029561195.1 Pseudomonadota bacterium | reverse complement strand
CATGCTGGTGATCACCGACCAGCGCGCAGCGGGTTCTACACCATGAGCCAAACGCCCCTGATTGAACTCAAGCGGGTGACCAAGACTTATGGCGAGGGCGCTACTGCTTTGCAGGCACTCAAAGGGGTAGACCTGACTATTCATGCTGGTGATTTTGTGGCCATCATGGGCCCCAGCGGTTCGGGAAAATCTACTGCTATGAATACACTGGGGTGCCTGGATACGCCCACCTCAGGTGAGTATCTGTTTCATGGTGTTCACGTAGAAACCCTTTCACGGGACCAGCGGGCACGCTTGCGCCGCCGTTTCCTGGGGTTTGTATTTCAGGGCTTTAATCTGCTGGCTCGAACTTCTGCTCAGGAAAACGTGGAGTTACCTTTGCTATACCGGGGGGAATCCGCCGCAGCCCGCCACTCGGCTGCAACCAGGGCGCTGGCTTCGGTCGGACTGGCGGGCTGGGAGCATCACACGCCCGCAGAGTTGTCCGGCGGGCAACAACAGCGCGTGGCGATTGCCCGCGCTATCGTCACCGAGCCGGCGGTTCTGCTGGCAGATGAGCCCACGGGTAATCTGGATACTCACCGTAGTCAGGAGATCATGAGTCTGCTCTGGGGGCTAAACCAGAACCATGGCATCACGGTCTTGATGGTCACACACGAAGCCGATATGGCGGCCTATGCCAAACGCATCGTTCGATTTGTCGATGGCGTTGTTGAAAGTGATGTACGGAACCTGCATCCGACTGCGCTGCTCGAAGCGAAACTCAATGCAGCACCCGTGATCGAAATTGCGACGGAAAGCCCATAATGTTGCTCAATACGTTGCTACTGGCATTGCGCTCCATCCGGCGCAACCTGATGCGATCTTTCCTGACAATTTTAGGTATCGTAATTGGCGTAAGCGCCGTGATCACGATGGTGACGCTCGGCAATGGAGCAACGCTGGCAGTTCAAAATCAGATATCCGGTTTGGGCACCAACCTGTTGCAAATACGGCCTGGTCAACGTATGGGTCCAGGGGCAGGAGGCGTTGGAGCCCCGTCTTTCAAGGAAGTTGATGCAGATGCCATAGCTTCCCAGATCGGCGGCATCTCGGCTGTCGCACCCGAGGCGCGCTCCAGCGCTACGCTAGTCGCCAATGGTCGCAACTGGGCCAGTAGCGTGATTGGAAGCACCAATGCCTGGCTGATTACGGGCAACTGGATGTTGCGTGATGGGCGAGAGTTTTCCGATGACGAGCTGCGAGCAGGTGCAGCCGTTTGTGTCATCGGTGAGACGGTTCGACGCGAACTTTTTGGCACTCGTTCGGCCATAGGCGAGCAACTGCGAGTCAAACAAATTTCTTGCGAAATTGTGGGTGTTCTGAACTCCAAAGGTCAAGGGAGCTTTGGCAATGACCAGGATGATGTAGTGCTTGTGCCTATCAAGACGCTTCAACGTCGCATTACGGGGAACACACGAGTGAACACCTTGCTGGTGTCTATGGCGGACGGCAGCGACGCAACTCGTCTCAAGGCCGGGCTGACCCAATTGCTGCGTGAGCGGCGCAAACTGGCAACTGGTATCGAAGACAACTTTAATGTGCTTGACACCAAGCAGCTCGCCGACACGTTGTCTGGAACCACTAAGGTCATGACCATGTTGCTGGGCGCAGTGGCCGCAGTAAGTTTGCTGGTAGGCGGTATCGGGATCATGAACATCATGTTGGTCAGCGTGACCGAGCGTACCCGTGAAATCGGACTGCGCCTTGCCATTGGTGCGCTGGAGCGTGAAGTGTTGCTTCAGTTTTTGATTGAGGCCGTTGTGCTTGCGTCGCTGGGTGGCCTTATTGGTATCGTGTTGGCCACGGGTGCTTCAATCGCACTGGCTGGAGTGATGGATGTGCCTTATCTCTTCAACCCGGGCGTCAACGTTTTGTCGTTCCTGTTCTCTGCGGCAATTGGTGTGCTGTTTGGTTATTTTCCAGCGCGACGGGCTGCGCGGCTGGATCCCATCGAAGCATTGCGGCACGAATAGCGGATTGCCTGTTGATTAAAGCTGACAAGCGGCGAACGCGGCGCCATCCGTCAGTACAAAGTCTCTGAATGAGGCGCTGAGATCGGACGGGACGGAGTCGCGGCGGTGCAGCAGACACCAGTCCAGCATTTTGGGCATATCAAGTACGTCTAGTACGGCCATTCGCCCAGCAGCAAGCTCAACCTGAAACACATGCGCCGATAGGAAACTGATGCCCATTCCGACCATCACCGCCTGCTTGATGGTCTCGTTGCCAGATAACTCCATGGACACGTTAACCTGCAGTGATTGGGATTGTAGAAGGTGCTCCAGAAATTGGCGGGTGGCAGAGCCGGGCTCCCGGAAGATGAAAGACTCTTCGCGCAGCTCGTCCCAGTGAATATTCTTTTGCATTGCCAACCGGTGATTCGTGGATGCAACGATGCAATGCGGATGGCGGGCAAATGCCTCCGCTTCGACATCAGCTTCTGAAGGCGGATAGCCGCCAACCGCCACATCAATTTGGTGCTCCTGCAACATGGCCAGAATTCGATCACGTCGCTCAACTGTGAGCTTGAAACTGATACCGGGATGGTTTTCGCGAAAAGCCATCAACAAGGCCGGCGCAAAGTAGTGCGCAGTCGGCACTACACCCAGGTGCAGCAACCCGCCTTTGCCAGCGCGCGTCGCACCCATCGCATCCTCAGCAATGCGCACCTGATCAAGAATGCGCCGGGCATGCCTAAGCATTTCCTCTCCTGCCTGGCTCAGCCGAATCTGTTTTCCGCTTTTAACCAGCAGTTGCACGCCAGCGTCATCCTGTAATTTGGATATCTGCATGGATATAGCGGGCTGCGTGAGATGCAGTTGCTCGGCCGCGCGCGAGAAGTTCAATGTGGAAGCCACTGCTTCAAAAATGCGCAGTTGCCTCAAGGTGACATTTTTCATCGTGATCTTGACTTCAGCGGCTGCGAGGTACGGTGGCGGCACAGGGGTTCACCCTGCCGCAAGGATATGGGATACCTGCTTGGTCGGCCGAGCACACTCCCGGGCGCTAAGTGTTTACCCCCTTCTTGGGAGCAGTCCGTCAGCCTAATTACGTGGCTTACCAAGGTGTTTAAGGGCTAATCCTTGTGAGTATAAGGAAAAATATGAGAAAACATAAAAACATGTTCATTGTGAATATACATGTGAACTTCTAAACTGCGTTTACTCATCGTTTTCCCATAACCTAATACATGTCGCCAAGCTCCGCTGCCCCCACCGCCTTCCCTGTCTGGAACGAAACCCATGCCAACTCCTTAGACGAGCCGGGTTTGTTGTTGTATCGCTCCAACCTGTTGGGGTCAGACCTTCGCATCACTAATTACGGAGGGGGTAACACTTCTGCCAAGATCGTTCAACGAGACCTACTCAGCGGTGCGGATGCTCTGGTTTTGTGGGTCAAAGGTTCGGGTGGAGACGTAGGCTCGATGAAGCTCGATGGCTTCAGCACCCTGTACATGGACAAGCTCAACGCGTTGCAAAAGCTATACCGTGGCCCCGATTTTGAAGACGAGATGGTGGCCTACCTGCCGCACTGCACCTTTAACCTGAATCCGCGCGCCGCCAGCATCGACACGCCCCTGCATGCCTACCTGCCTTTCGCCCACGTGGACCACATGCACCCCGACGCGGTGATTGCTATTGCTGCAATGGCGAATAGCGAAGCGCTGACGGCCAAGATTTTTGAAGGCACTGTCGGCTGGTTGCCCTGGCGCAAGCCTGGCTTCGAGCTGGGCCTGATGCTGCAACGCTACCAGGCCTCCCACCCTGCGCAGCGTGGCCTGGTTTTGGCGGGCCACGGCCTTTTCACTTGGGGCGACACGGCCAAGAGTTGCTATGAAAACACCGTCGGCGTGATAGCCCATGCGCAAAACTGGCTGGGCCGCGAAAGCGTGGCCCGCATGGCCGTAGCCTTTGGTGGCGCGGCGCGAGCCTCGCTGGCCATGGTTGACCAGGATGCCACTCTGGCCCGCGTGCTGCCGGTGCTGCGTGGCCTGGCGTCCAAGAGCGGCCACAAACTGCTGCATGTAGACCGCCAGCCTGCCGTGATGGAATTCGTCAACAGCGTGCAGCTGGCCCCGCTGGCGGCCATGGGTACCTCTTGCCCTGACCACTTTTTGCGCACCAAGATCCGCCCGCTGATCCTGGAAGCATCGGTTTACCAACTGGAAGGTGCCGCCCTGGTCGCTGCGCTGGAAGAAAAACTGGTCGCCTATCGTGCCGCATACGCCGCCTACTACGACCGTTGCAAGCGCCCCGACAGCCCGGCCCTGCGCGATGCGAATCCGGTGATCATCTTGCTGCCCGGCATCGGCATGGTGTCGATTGCCAAGGACAAGGCCACGGCGCGCATTGCCGGTGAGTTTTACGTCAACGCCATCAACGTGATGCGCGATGCCAACGCCATCGACACCTATGTGGGCCTGCCCGAGCAAGAGGCGTTTGACATCGAATACTGGTTGCTCGAAGAAGCCAAGCTACAGCGCATGCCCAAGGCCAAACCCCTGGTGGGCAAGGTGGCGCTGGTGACCGGTGGCGCAGGCGGAATTGGCCGCGCCATCGTCGAGCGCTTTTTGAACGAGGGTGCCTGCGTGGCGTTGCTGGACATCGACGTCGAAGCACTGGAAAGCACGCGAGCCGAGCTGTCCAAGCGCTATGGCAAGGACGTGGTGCGCAGCATGGTGTGCGACGTGACTTCGGAAGAGTCTGTGATCAACGCTTACGTGCAGGCCACGCTGGAATTTGGCGGGCTGGAC
>JAKQJK010000273.1 GCA_029561195.1 Pseudomonadota bacterium | reverse complement strand
GCGGTTAGGATGCGCGCCCGCTGCGGAGCACCTGGTGGAAGGGTTGGGGTGTGAAGCAGGCGTGGTTGATCGCGGGAGCGGTAAGGGAACGCGATTGGGTGTTGACGGTCAAGAAAATGGTTGTATGATGTGCGGCTCGGTGACGACGAAAGGTTGTCATGAGTGGGGCAGGAAAGCGTCCCACCCGCGAAGTTCTTTGACAGTGTGCGCAGGTATCTTGTGTGGGCGTCTTGCGGTGGATGGAAGTCCAACGTACTACGAACGTCCAAGCAAGATTCAAGCAAAAGCTATAAGCCATAGTTTGAAGAGGCTTGGGTTAAACGTTCAGGAACAAACCGAGGGGGCAACCCCGAGGGTTAGAAGGTTCAACTGAAGAGTTTGATCCTGGCTCAGAGTGAACGCTGGCGGCAGGCCTAACACATGCAAGTCGAGCGGCAGCGCGGGGGCAACCCTGGCGGCGAGCGGCGGACGGGTGAGGAATGCATCGGAATCTACCTCGTTGTGGGGGATAACCTCGGGAAACCGGGACTAATACCGCATACGACCTACGGGTGAAAGTGGGGGACCGCAAGGCCTCACGCGATGAGATGAGCCGATGCCGGATTAGCTAGTTGGCGGGGTAAAGGCCCACCAAGGCGACGATCCGTAGCTGGTCTGAGAGGATGATCAGCCACACTGGAACTGAGACACGGTCCAGACTCCTACGGGAGGCAGCAGTGGGGAATATTGGACAATGGGCGCAAGCCTGATCCAGCCATGCCGCGTGTGTGAAGAAGGCCTTCGGGTTGTAAAGCACTTTTGTTGGGGAAGAAACCGGCCGGATTAATACTTCGGCTGAATGACGGTACCCAAAGAATAAGCACCGGCTAACTTCGTGCCAGCAGCCGCGGTAATACGAAGGGTGCAAGCGTTACTCGGAATTACTGGGCGTAAAGCGTGCGTAGGCGGTTAGTTAAGTCTGCTGTGAAAGCCCTGGGCTCAACCTGGGAACTGCAGTGGATACTGGCTAGCTAGAGTGTGTCAGAGGATGGTGGAATTCCCGGTGTAGCGGTGAAATGCGTAGAGATCGGGAGGAACACCAGTGGCGAAGGCGGCCATCTGGGACAACACTGACGCTGAGGCACGAAAGCGTGGGGAGCAAACAGGATTAGATACCCTGGTAGTCCACGCCCTAAACGATGCGAACTGGACGTTGGGCACACTTAGGTGCTCAGTGTCGAAGCTAACGCGTTAAGTTCGCCGCCTGGGGAGTACGGTCGCAAGACTGAAACTCAAAGGAATTGACGGGGGCCCGCACAAGCGGTGGAGTATGTGGTTTAATTCGATGCAACGCGCAGAACCTTACCTGG
>JAKQJK010000109.1 GCA_029561195.1 Pseudomonadota bacterium | reverse complement strand
TATTGATTTAGTAGCAAAAAGCCTGGCCAGCAGTATTGCCGTCGTGGGTAGCCGAAACCCGACGCCGCAGGGCGCTGCCAACGCCAGGCATTTCGCCAAAGCGTTCAGCGAAGCGGGGCTGACCGTGGTGTCCGGCCTGGCGCTGGGCGTGGAAAGCGCGGCGCACCAAGGCGCTCTGGACGGCCGGCGCACCAACGACCGCCGCTTGGCCACGATTGCCGTCGTAGGCACCGGTCTGGACCGTGTGTATCCGAAAGACCATCGCGATCTGGCCCACCGCATTGCTGAAAACGGGCTGATCATCAGCGAATACCCGCTGGGAACACCCCCGCTGGCCGAGAATTTTCCCAAACGCAACAGGCTGATTGCCGGGCTGGCGCAGGGCACACTGGTTGTGGAAGCCGCGCTCAAATCGGGCTCATTCATCATCGCGCGGCTGGCCGCAGAGCAGGGCAAGGACGTGTTCGCAATTCCAGGTTTGATCCAGTCCACACAGGCACGCGGCTGCCATGCGCTGATCAAGCAGGGCGCCAAACTGGTAGAGTCGGCCCAGGATGTGCTGGAAATGTTGAAAATTGTGCTGCCACCGACGTTTGCTACTAATTCAATAGCTGGTCGCGTATATTCTGCGGGGACTAATGATCCTTTTGAGGATGATTCAGAGGCAAAAAGCGATCTGCTGACTGCCCTCGGGTTTGACCCTGTCGGACTAGACGCGCTGCAGGCCCGAACCGGCATCAGCACCCCGCAGTTGCAGGCGGAACTGATGACCCTGGAGCTGGCGGGCCAGGTGGCACGCCTGCCAGGCGGCCTGTTTCAGCGTCTGACCGTGGCCTGAAACGGGCCTGGGAGCCAATTAAGTCCTGAAAAGAACCCGAAGTCCAACGAGCAGACCACTAGATCGGATTTCTGCGCTATATTGGACGCATGTTTGAAGTTCTCGTCTTCGTTTACGAAAACTACTGGAGAGGTGATGCATGCCCTGAGTGGGAACACCTCGAACGCAAGCTGAACGCCGTCGGTTTTGAAGCCGAGGAGATTCAGGAAGCGCTCACTTGGCTCAGCGGCCTCAGCCTGGCGGCCCAGGGCTCCCAAATCATGGGGCACATCGCCGCCCCAGATTCGAGCATCGAGAAGCCTGCTCAAAAAGGGATCTCTTTATTGCGTTTGCCGGAAGATTCATTAGCACCCACGCCTTTGCTTGCCTTGCATGGCCAGTCCGGCACCAGCATGCGTATCTACTCGATAGCTGAGCAAAATCACCTGGGGTCGGAATGTCTGGGCTTTCTCACTTTTCTGGAATCAGCTGGTGTGTTGTCGGCCAGCATGCGCGAAATCGTGGTCGACCGTGCCATGGCTGCGCCAGGCGACCCGGTATGTCTGGATGATCTGAAAATCATCATCCTGATGGTTTACTGGAGTCTGGGTGAGGAGCCCGATGCACTGGTGCTGGATGAATTGTGCGACGACGCCACGGATCGCATCGCCCACTGACTTGCTAGCTGTTTGATCAGTCCAGCAGGCGCTCGGGGTTGGCTTCCAGTTTGGCCAATGCATCGCGCGTAGCGCGCACCGTCAGCGTTTCTTCTTCCTGCGGCAACAGCAAACCTGCCTGCAAATAGGCACCCAGACGCCCGGCCTGTATCAGGTAGCTGTAACCATCGCTGGAAGCAAACAGGTTCAAGTGTTTGCGGTCACTGCGCCAGGCAAACTGCACTTGGCGAATCTGGCCATTGTGGTCCAGCGTGAACCACGAGCCCAGTTGCAGTTCCTGAGCCCAGGCCTGCATCGCGGCGGTAGGTTTGGAGCCACCATCAGCCACCACAGCGATTTTGGAAGCGTCGATACCCAGCATCAGTTCAATGCTCTCGGCGTCCAGCGGCAGGTCACCCATGCCGTCTTCAGACACAAAATCTTCCAGATTGGCCAGCCGCTCCGCCATCACGTCGATCTGAGCTTGAGGAATAGCCTGCGTCTTGGACAGGAAGGCATCGGCCAGCGTGTCGCTAATGGTCTTGATGTGCGCATCCTGGTCAGCCTGAACCAGCCCCAGCAGGGTCATACCCGTGCGCAGGCGCTGCAAAAGCTTGGGCAAGTCCTGAATCACTTTGGCCCGGTCGTTGCGGTTGGGTTTGGCACTGGCAGCCCAAACCAGGTCCGTTGACGATTTTTTGAGGTCCAGCGTATCGGCGTGCTGAGGTCCATTGCGAACGGCCGCCATGGCCAGCACCTCTGCCCATATTTTGAACAGGAAGGTGCGAATTTCTTCGCGCACCGGCATGTCCTTGAGCATGTTGCGCATCTCGATGGTGTACTGGATGGTCAACGTCTCCCGTTGCTCAACTTGTTGCGCCACCCCCACCACTTTTTGCGTCGAGGATTTTTCAGTCAGAAACTTGGCCAGGAATTTCTGGAACTCGTCGTAGACCAGTTGGTACACGCGC
The DNA here is from genome assembly GCA_029561195.1 of Pseudomonadota bacterium. Lineage (GTDB taxonomy): Bacteria > Pseudomonadota > Gammaproteobacteria > Burkholderiales > Burkholderiaceae_C > Egaibacter. The sequence goes on along the minus strand of JAKQJK010000109.1, from coordinate 3,271 downwards.
TTGCCCGTCTCAGGGTATTGTTCGATCACCTGAACAATGCGCTTGATCTCAAGTTCCAGCGCGCCACCACGGATGTTGGCAGCATCAAAACCCATCACGCACGAACCCATGCGGTCGATCAACTGCCGCGCCGGGTGATTCAGCGTTCCGAAGAAATCAGGCTCGGCGAGAGCAACCCGCAAAACCGGCATCTGCAGCCGGGCAAACCAGACCCGAATGCCGGGCGGAATGCGCTCTTCCTGCAAAATAGCCTGGAACATCAACGCCACGATCTCAATGGTCGCTTTCTCACTCTTGGTTTCAGCCTTTTTCTTGAGCTCGGTTGTTTGCTCACGTAACTGACCCGCCACGCGCGCGACGCCTGCCGGGCTGTAATCCTCCATCACGGTGCCACTGCCGGAGGCCGCTGAGCCACCGCCAGAATCACTGCGCGGAGGCCGCACTGCCATGGCCGCAGCCAGCGCAGGCGAGGCCGGTTCAAATCGGGTCGCCTCGAAATCGGTGCCGGCGCCACCTACGAGCAGGCGCTTGAGCTGCCCCATGACGCCGAGAGCACGGCTACGTGCTCTGGCTAGAGGCGTCGCCGAGGTCATCATGCGCGTCTCTTCGTGCGCCCCCCCAAAATTGGACATATTCATGGGTACCGACTGGCCTGGACTGCTTTGTTGCCCAGCCCCCGATCCAGACTGCGGATTCTCCCGGTCAGCCCCCCAACCCAGCCTTCCGCCGAACGCCCCACTGGGACGCTGCGGCGTGATGGCGCCCGAGGAAGGTGGCGAGCCACCGGGGCCGGCCGAACGCCCTTGCGCCGGGGCCGCTCCGCCGCGGGATCCCGAGCCACCACCGCTTTGCGGCCCTAGAGCACCAGATCCGCTGGGTCCATAACCACTAGTTGATGGTGGCAACTCGGACTCCCCGCCTTGAGGCCGGGGTCCGACGCTTCGCCCTCTCACCGCCTTCTGCTTGACCCTGTCTTTCAGATCAATGGTCGGCATGATGCCCTTGTTGATCAGGTACTCATTGCATTTTGCATAGGCGCCGGGCAACCGCTCGGCCAGCACGCGCTGTGCGACGTCAGGTACCAGTGCCCAGGACTCGCGGGGCATTCCCACGCTGGCCCAGCGCTCTACCATCAACAGCACGAGCACATCCGGACGCAGGATGTCCTGGGGATCCAGCTCGTCGGTACCTTCCAGGTAACGAATACGTATGCGCAGATCTTCCAGTTGCTCATTCACTTTTTCACGAATGCCCAGTACGATGCGCGACGCCATGATCTTGTTGTCGGCAACATCCTCACCCACCAGCTGGAGACCCCCAATTTCGAGAGGGTCCTTTGGCTTGGCCGCCAAAGGCTTCCTCATGGCCGCCTGCCAATCGTTCAGCGTACCGTCCTGCCAGGCCGAACGAAGACGCTGGTAGAAGGTCCATGCATCCCGACGAATCTGCATTTCCTTGGAGGGCGCGGCCTCATTCATCATGTTGGTCAGGCGTTCCTGCACCGCGGCACCCAGCTCCAGCATCGCGCGGCCCGCTTCGCGAACAAAACGTTCACGCGCTTCGCGCGCAAACTCGTCTCTCTGCGCAAATGATGAAGTGGTGGTTACCATAGCTGGGCGTATCGTCAGACCGTTGCGCCCGCATTGGGATCATTGGGGTCATTCGCCTTCGAGACTCCACCCTTGATCAGGTCCTCGCGCTTGATACCCAGCCACATGGCAATTGCGGCACCTACAAACACCGACGAATAAATGCCAAAGCAAATACCGATGGTGAGCGCTAACGCAAAGTAATACAGGGTTGGACCGCCAAAAAGCAACATAGACAAAACCATGATCTGGGTGGAACCGTGTGTAATGATAGTACGGCTGATGGTCGAAGTAATGGCATTGTCGATGATCTCGACCGTGTTCATCTTTCGAAAACGCCGGAAGTTCTCCCGAATTCTGTCAAATATGACCACAGATTCGTTCACCGAGTATCCCAGCACCGCCAGCACCGCTGCCAGCACGGGTAGCGAAAACTCCCACTGAAAGAATGCAAAAAAGCCCAGAATGATGATCACATCGTGCAAATTGGCAATGATGGCCGCCACTGCAAACTTCCATTCAAACCGGATAGCCAGGTAAATCATGATGCCGACCACTACCATGCCCAGCGCTTTGAGACCGTCCACCGCCAGTTCCTCGCCTACCTGTGGCCCGACAAATTCAGAGCGGCGCAAAACTGCATCCGGGTCAGCCTGCTTCAAGGCAGCCAGGGCGGCCTCACTTTGCTGTGCCGAATTCACGCCTTTTTTGGCAGGCAGCCGAATCATCACATCGCGGGAAGTACCGAAATTCTGTACCTGAACATCGGTATAACCCAGCCCCGAGATAACCCCGCGTATCTTGCCGACGTCGGCAGCCTGCGAATAGCCCACCTCCATTACCGTGCCGCCAGTGAACTCCACTGACAGATGCAGGCCCCGGCTGAACAGGAAAAACACCGCCAGCAGGAAAGTCACCAGCGACACCACATTTAGCACCAGCGCATGGCGCATGAACGGAATGTCTTTGCGGATTTTGAAAAATTCCATCGTCTTTTCCTATTCGGCCTTGGTCACTGGGATGCCCGCATCGGGGCGCCACACGGTTCCGATGGACACGCCTTTGAGTTTCTTCTGACGGCCGTACCAGAAATTGACAAGTCCACGCGAGAAGAACACCGCTGAGAACATGCTGGTCAAGATGCCAATACAGTGCACCACAGCGAAGCCACGAACCGGTCCCGAGCCAAAAATCAGCAGGGCCACACCCGCAATCAACGTCGTGACATTGGAGTCCAGAATGGTGCCCCAAGCCCGGTCGTAACCCGAGTTGATGGCGGCCTGGGGCGAGGCGCCGTTGCGCAACTCTTCCCGCACCCGCTCATTGATGAGCACATTGGAGTCAATCGCCATACCCAGCGCCAGTGCCATGGCGGCCATGCCAGGCAGGGTTAACGTTGCTTGCAGCATGGACAAAACCGCCACCAGCAACAAAAGGTTCACACCCAGCGCGAGGCCTGAGAACAGGCCGAACATCATGTAATAAACACACATGAACGCCACAATCACCAGAAAACCCCATGTCACGCTATTGAAGCCCTTGGCAATGTTTTCGGCGCCCAGGCTGGGGCCAATGGTGCGCTCTTCAATGATTTCCATGGGCGCGGCCAGCGAGCCTGCGCGCAACAGCAAAGCGAGATCATTCGCTTCAGTCACCGTCATGGAGCCGGAAATCTGGAAACG
>JAKQJK010000092.1 GCA_029561195.1 Pseudomonadota bacterium | reverse complement strand
TTGTACGAAGCCCTGCTGCGCCTGCATGCCCGACGCATTCGGCAACTGTACGGACTGGTAGAAGACCTCAACACGCTGCCACTGCGTGCACGTCTGGCCAAGCAGCTCATTCACCTTGTTCGCAGTTACGGGGTGGCGAGCTTGTCTAACGCCCAGGAAATGCGTATCAGCCTGCAGCTCGCTCAGGAAGAGCTGGCGCAGCTGCTGGGCGCTTCCCGCCAGCGCGTAAACCAGGAGCTCAAGGCCATGGAGCGCGAAGACATCATCCGCATCGAACCCGGTGGCCTGATCGTTCGCAATCGCGACGCGCTGATGCGCATTGTTGAAACAGATACCTGAGTCGCCCTACCCTCATGAGCAATTTTGACCATTTCGTCGGCACCCGCCCCGTCACGGAAAAACACCTATTCGATGTACAGGCCTTGACGGCCTGGCTGCAAGGCAATGTCGATGGCTTTGAGGGCCCACTCAGCGTTGAGATGTTCAAAGGCGGCCAGTCCAACCCGACTTACAAGCTGATCACGCCAACCAAGAGTTACGTCATGCGGGCCAAACCTGGACCCGTGGCTAAGCTGTTGCCGTCGGCCCATGCAGTAGAACGCGAGTTCGCCGTGATGAGCGGTTTGCATGAAACCGATGTGCCAGTGGCTCGCATGTACGGTTTGTGCGAGGACGAGTCTGTCATTGGCCGCGCTTTTTACGTGATGGAGTTTGTGCAGGGTCGGGTGCTGTGGGACCAGTCGCTGCCTGGTATGACGCCACTTGAGCGTGGTGCCATTTACGATGAAATGAACCGAGTCATCTCGGCACTTCACAAGGTCAAATATGCCGAGCGCGGCCTGGCAGCCTACGGAAAACCGGGCAACTATTTCGAGCGCCAGATTGGCCGCTGGAGCAAGCAATACGTCGCTTCCATCACCCAGCCGGTGGCCGAGATGGATCAGCTGATGGCGTGGCTCCCCACGCACATCCCGGCGGGGGCACGCGATGAAAATCTGACCAGCATCGTCCATGGGGATTACCGACTGGATAACCTGATGTTTCACCCCACCGAGCCGCGCATATTGGCAGTGCTGGACTGGGAGCTCTCTACGCTGGGCCACCCCTTGGCCGACTTCAGCTACCACTGTATGGCCTGGCACATTCCGCCGGGTGCATTTCGCGGGATTGGCGGCCTTGATCTGGCGAGCCTGGGCATCCCATCGGAGGCTTCGTACATCCAGTCTTATTGCGATCGAACGGGCTTCACGACGCCGCAAGAGCTCAAGGCCGACTGGAACTTTTACATGGCCTACAACCTGTTTCGCATCGCAGCCATTTTGCAGGGCATTGCCAAACGCATCGAAGCGGGCACGGCGTCCAGTGCGCAGGCTGCCAGTTCGGCGGCGGGTGTCAAACCCCTGGCGCAAATGGCCTGGCGTTTCGCGCAGATGGCCTGACCCCAACAACCAATCAGACAAACGACGGAGATTCACATGGATTTTGACTACTCACCCCGCACAAAGGAACTTCAGGCTCAGGTATTGAAGTTCATGAACGACTACATCTATCCTGCCGAAGCGGAATTTGAACGTGAACTGGCCGCCAATACCGCCGCAGGCAAGCGCTGGACGCCGCTCAAGCTCATCGAAGGCCTCAAGGTCAAGGCGCAGGCCGCTGGCTTGTGGAACCTGTTTCTGCCCGTGGACAGTGCTGCAGCCTCGGGTTACTCCGGCGCCGGGTTGACCAATCAGGAATATGCACCGCTGGCAGAAATCATGGGACGTGTGCCCTGGTCTAGCGAGGTGTTCAACTGCTCCGCGCCAGACACTGGCAACATGGAGACCATCGCCCGTTATGGATCAACCGAAAACAAGGAACGCTGGCTCAAACCCCTGCTGGAGGGGAAAATCCGCTCGGCCTTTGCCATGACCGAGCCTGATGTGGCCTCCAGTGACGCCACCAACATCGCTACACGCATTGAACGCCAGGGCGATGAATACGTCATCAATGGACGCAAATGGTGGACATCCGGTGCGGGCGATCCGCGTTGCGCCATCTACATCACCATGGGCAAGACCGATCCAGACGCACCTCGCCACTCCCAGCAAAGCATGGTGCTGGTGCCCGCCAACACACCAGGCCTGAAAGTTGTTCGACCCTTGAGCGTGTTTGGTTATGACGATGCCCCGCACGGCCACATGGAGGTGCTGTTCGAAAACGTGCGGGTGCCTGCCACCAACATCCTGCTGGGTGAAGGCCGCGGGTTTGAAATCGCCCAGGGACGCCTCGGCCCCGGGCGCATTCACCACTGCATGCGCCTGATTGGCCTGGCCGAGCGGGCGCTGGAGCTGATGTGCAAGCGCGCTTCGTCACGTATTGCCTTTGGCAAACCGGTCGCTGCACAAACCGTCACACAGGAACGCATCGCCGAGGCGCGCTGTAAGATCGACATGGCTCGCTTGTTGACCCTCAAGGCCGCCTGGATGATGGACACCGTGGGCAATAAGGTTGCCAAAACCGAGATCGCCATGATCAAAGTGGTGGCACCCTCCATGGCCTGCGAGGTGATCGACTGGGCCATGCAGGTTCATGGTGGTGGCGGCGTGAGTGGCGACTTTCCGCTGGCCTCTGCCTACGCAAATGCCCGCACGCTGCGCTTTGCCGACGGCCCGGATGAGGTCCATCGCAACTCCATCGCCAAACTGGAGCTGGGCAAATACGCCGCCAACCCGCGCGAGGTGGAGATGCCCATCACGCGTGGTTGCTGATCTGCCGAGGCATCGGGACAGCCATGCGTAGATGTCATATTATTTAAAGCTATTCACGCATAGTGGCCGAGGGCTAGAGGCCAAGTTTACTATCATTTTCGAGGTTTTCATGATCAAAGTCTATTCCTGGCCCACACCCAATGGCCACAAGATCCACATCATGCTGGAGGAGTGTGGTCTGCGTCTGGGCCGCGATTGGGAAGCCATTCCTGTGAACATCGGCGCCGGTGAACAGTT
>JAKQJK010000086.1 GCA_029561195.1 Pseudomonadota bacterium | reverse complement strand
ATGGGGTCCGGCATGACCTTGTTACCGTTGGAGAGAGTCACACCACCCTGTTTTCGGATGGCGACGATGGAGCGGATGAGGTGCTGGTTCATGCCCATGCGGCCGGTGACGCCGTGCATGATGATGCCAAGGGTTTGTGTGCTCATGATGAATTCCTGTTGCAGCGGTTTGTAATAGATGGGTTGTTCAGTTAATGGGGTTCAGGCGGCTCCAAAGCGGAGATGCGGCACGGCCAAAGCCGGGGCCGTGAAGAGACGACAAATTGAGCTGGCCGCCCTGCACGGCCAACCTGGCGCGCCCCTGACTGACGGCATACAGGCCCGGGTGCGCTTGCGCAAAACCCAATGACTCGCTTTCGGGTGCCGTGCCGAAACCATCCACATAGTGATGGCCATTGCGCTCGATGTGCTTGACGCCCAGGCTGGACGCCAGCAGCGTGTCCTGCTGCACGGCCAGCCCGGCCTGACAGGTCAGATCTTCACCTGAAAGCAACCGGTTTTGCGGATCCTGCGCAACCAGCCAGGCGCTGTGCAGCGAGCGGTAGATGCCTTTGCAGGCTTTGGAAGAGATGCCCCGGTAGCCCAGCGCAACACCGCGCTCGAACACGTCGGCATGGTCGTCCGATTCATCCAGAATCACCGGGACATCAATGCCCAACCTGGCAATCGACTGGTTGAGCGCTATGGTGCGGGGCAGTGGTTGTTCCAGCAGAAGGGTGCGGGCCAGCAAGTCTCTCAGCGGGGTCTGGGTTTTGACTTGCTGCCAGAATTCACCCAGGCTCTGCGCACTGGAAAAGGTTTCATTGCCATCCAGCGTGACGCGATAGTCTGCGGCGCTGGCGGCGAGCACGCTGGCAATGCGGGTCAGTCGATCCCGGTCGGCGTCGGCCTGACCGCTGAGCTTGATCTTGAAGTAGCGCAGGCCATAGTGGGCAATGGCTTGCTCCAGCGTGGCAGGCAATCCATCTGCAGGATCGGTGCCAGGGTCTGACGCCACGATCCGGTCAGCAAGACCCACGGTGTGGCGAACCCAAACGGTTGATGCAGTATGCAATGTGATTTTTCCGGACCAGGGGTCACCCAACACACCTCTGGATACACCGTCCACCCAGTTTTGGCCCGTGGCCCGCAGTACGGCATCGGCAATGGCTTTGTCCAGCAGGGCTGAACCAAACTGCGCTGCCAGTCGGGGCAGACTGCGTGCGACGGATGTACTGATGGCTGCCTCTCCCTGGGTAAGTGAAAGTACATACGGTGACACAGGCACATCGGCGGTCAGGTAGGACTCGCGTGCGCAGCGAAGTGCTTCGCGCAACTGTTCAAAATTCTGGGCATGTGTGAGCCCTGATGATTTGTCAAACCACTTGGGCACCATCAGTTCGGCACTGGCGCCTTCGAAGGATTTACCTGCCACGTCAACGCGGACACGCACGAATGCTTGTGGGCATTGGGTTACCGTTGCTGCACCAAACCGGAAGGGTAGCCGCAGATTGACATGTCGCTCAAACAGCGATACCTCACGCACGCTGACAGCGGTGGTGAGACGGGATGAATTCACGATTTATTGCTCCTAGTTACGCTCCAGATCTTCCAGCCCACGGTGCCAAAGATCATGGCGGCCACAACAGCCGAGATGGGGCGCGTAAAAAAGGGTGCCAGATCGCCATCGGACAGCAGCAGCGCACGGCGCAGGTTTTTCTCCAGCAGATCACCCAGAACCACGCCCAACACCAGCGGCGCCATCGGGTAGCCGAAACCGCGCAGAAGAAAGCCGATGAGTCCGAATACCAACATCACATAGACGTCAAACAACCGCCCGGAAATGGCGAAACTGCCCACAGCGCAAAGCACAAAGATGATTGGCACGATGAAGTGTTGTGGCACGCGCAGGACCTGAACCAATGCCTTGGTCAAAACCAGGCCGTAAATCAGGATGCCGATAGTGGCAAACAGCATCATGGCCACGATGTCGTAAACGAACTGCGGGTTCTCTACCATGATCAGAGGGCCCGGCTTGACGCCGTGGATGATCATGGCGGCCATCAGCACGGCGGCAGGTGCCGAGCCGGGGATGGCCAGCGTGAGTACCGGAATCATGGCGCCGGGCACACAGGCGTTATCACCGGTTTCAGCAGCCATGAGGCCTTCGATGGAACCTTTGCCGTATAACTCTTTCTCTTTGCTGGCCCTTTTGGCGGCTGCGTAGGACGACCAGGCCGCGACGTCTTCGCCGACGCCAGGGACTATGCCGACGCCGGTTCCGATCAGGCCAGACCGCAAGATGGTGCGCCAATAGCGTGTGATGTCCTTCAGACGGGGAATCACGGTGTCGAACGGGCTGATCTTCACTGGCGCCTGCCGCTCCTTCATGGCGGTGAGCAGTTCGGCAAAACCGAAGGCCCCTACTAGCGCAGGAACCAGTTGAATACCACCTGCCAGATCACGCACACCATACGAGAAGCGCTCGTAGGCATATTGCGGCTCTTGCCCAATGCCGGCAATGAGCAGACCGGCCACACCGGCAATCCAGCCTTTGAGAGGATCATCTCCGGTCAGAGTGCCGGCAATGATGACGCCAAAAAGCGCCAGCCAGAAAAATTCATAAGCACCGAACTTGAGTGCCATGCTGCCCAGTATGGGCGTAAAGCCCGCCAGGAACACCATGCCGATGAGGGTGCCCAGTACAGAGCCGCTGGTGGCAATGCCCATCGCCCGTCCCGCCAGCCCCTGGCGGGCCAATGCATACCCATCCAGACAGGAAGCTGCAGAGGCGGGCGTTCCGGGAATGTTCAACAGAATGGCAGAGCGTGAACCGCCGTAGATGGCGCCCACGTAGGTGCACACCAGAATCAATAAGGCCTGATCGTGGGGCAGTTTGATGGTGAGCGTGGTCATCAGGGCCAGTGACATCGTTGCCGTGAGGCCGGGCAAGGCTCCCATCACTACACCAACCAGCGAAGACAGCAAGGCGTAAAAGATGACCTCTGGCGTGCTGAAATGCACGATGGAATGCCAGAACGAGATCAGTCCTTCAAACATGGCGCGTGTAATTCATGGCAAACGAACCAGAAAGACTTCCTGGAACACGATGGAGACAACAGCCGACGTCAGTACGCCGGCCAGAATGCAGCCGATGAGACGCCGTTGCACGGCCTGATCGGTCGGTGCAAATAGCCAGGTGAATGCACCGACAAACAGGGCAGTGGCCAACCAGAACGGTACGCGCCCGATCAGTCCACCTGCGTAAACCAATGTTAGAAGGATCGTGATGGCGATGCGGCCATTGAGAATCGGTTCTGATGGCCCATCGGGTGACGTTGCATCCTTCAGACGACGCCAGCCACGTAGCGTCAGAACCGTCCCCAAAACCATGACGACGACACCAATCATGCCTGGTACAAAGCCCGGCATGGTGTAAATAGTGGCGCCCATGCTGGTGAAGCGATCCATACGCAAGGCTTCGACCAGAATCACCAGACCAAAACTCACCCAACCCACGCCGCCCCAGATGTCGGAGCGGGTGGTTTTGCCACCCTCGTCCATGTTGTCCCCTGTGCTTTAGTTCAAGGTTTGGGGATGCCGACGGTGTCTGGAGATACCTTGGCTTTTCCGGCGGCCTGCTGTGTCCAGGCATAAGACTGGATAGCAGGGAATACCGCTTTTTGAGCATCTTCACCTGCCATTGGCGCAAACATGGCGCCGCGTGACTGGGCGTACTTCTTTAATGCGTCGTTCTTGCTCATTTCGGTAGCCCAGATCTTGTCCAGAGTCTGTGCGACCTCTGGTGGTGCGCCTTTGGGAACAAAAATGCCAAAATAGTTGATAGGGTCAGTAAAGCCAGGAATGAATTGGGACAAAGGCGGAATGACGCCGTAACCTTCGATCTCTATGGACTTGTCGCCAACCACGGCCAATGGCCGTATCTTCTTGGCCCGGATCATGTCGGTTTGCTCTGCTGCCAACTGGGTAGTGACCTGTGTCTCCCCTGAGGCGGCAGCGACCGCGGCAGGTGCCCCGCCATCGTAAGTGACGTGTTTGTAGGTAACTCCGGCAACGCGTGCAATCGTTTCAATGGCGGAGTGGCCGCTGGAATTGACACCGGCAGTGGCCACCGAGATACTGCCTGGTTTGGCCTTCATGGCGTCCAGCAGGTCTTTCATGGTTTTATAGGGCGTATCGGCATTTACACCCACCACGGCGATGTGTGCGACGTTGAGATACAGATTCCAGTCTTTGGCAGATGTGTCCAGCATACCCAGCACTTTGTAGGTACCGAGATCCTTGGCTCCACCTGCGGCCCAGGTATAGCCATCCTTTGGCGCTTCCATTGCATTCTTGGTACCTACGGAGCCAGAGGCACCTGGCTGGTTAAGGATCACGATTTTTTGACCCAGGTATTTTTCCAATTCAGCGGCGGTGACTCTGGAAACCTGATCAGTAGAGCCGCCGGGCGCCCAAGGCACGATCAATGTAATCGGGCGAGTAGGTTTCCATTGCGCCAACGCGCTACCAGCCAGAACCATGAGGCAACCTGCAGCCAATAATTTTCGTACGGGGAAATTCGATGTCATCTCAGTGTCTCCTTGTTAAAAAAATTACTTTGAAAGTGTTCTTCCATCCGCAGCAAAGGCATGGCAGCAGGCTGCCGGCAAATGCACATGAACGGTGTCGCCGCGCTTGATGTGGCTCTGCCCCACAACCTGTACAACGAGGGACTGCTGTGCGCTCAGAGAGCCGTAGAGCACAGTATTGCCGCCCAACTGCTCCGTCAGAGCGACCTGCATAGGTACCCCACCATCCGCCAGCTCTACATGCTCAGGCCGGATGCCAACGCAAACAGGTGCAGTATTGAATACTTCTGATGCCGCGACAGGTACGGTGACAGCTTCGCCACCGTTGAGTTTGACTTGTAGACCTGTGGAAGCCTGTCCCACCGCCACACCGTCCAAAAAGTTCATTTTTGGGCTACCGATGAAGCCTGCAACAAAACGGTTAGCCGGACGGTTGTACAAGTCAAGTGGGGAACCAGCCTGCTCAATCACCCCATCGCGCAGCACCACGATGCGGTCAGCCATGGTCATGGCTTCCACCTGATCATGCGTCACATAGATCATGGTGGTGCCCAGATCAGCGTGCAGCTTAGACAACTCCACCCGCATCTGAACACGCAGTTCAGCGTCAAGGTTGGACAACGGTTCGTCAAACAGGAAAAGTTTGGGCTCGCGAACAATCGCGCGACCAATAGCGACACGCTGGCGCTGTCCACCAGACAGGGCCTTGGGTTTGCGTTGCAAGTAGGTGTCAATCTTCAGCATCTTTGCTGCATGCTGTACACGCTGGTCGATGACGTCTTTTTTTTCACCAGCTGTCTGCAATCCGAATGCGAGGTTGTCGTAAACGCTCATGTGGGGGTACAGGGCGTAGGACTGAAACACCATAGCAATTTCGCGCTTGGCCGGTGCCATTTCGTTCATGCGCACGCCGTCAATGCAGAGCTCTCCATCTGAGATTTCTTCCAGGCCAGCAATCATCCGCAACAGCGTTGATTTGCCACAGCCGGAAGGGCCGACGAAAACCACAAACTCGCCGTTTTTGATGTCCAGATCAATGCCATGGACCACTTCAGTGGTGCCGTAACGCTTGATGATGTTGCGTAGGGTCAGTTCAGCCATGATGGATAGCCTTTGGAAAGCCGCCTTTTGCAGGCACCCAGCTGTTGTATTTGGGATGGTCTTTGGGAATCGGAAGCGCCACGGCTACACCGGTTTCTCCCGAGTGGTAAATCGCGGTGATGAGCTCCAGTGAGGCGCGGGCATCAGCCAACGTGACGGGGATAGGTGCGCCGCTGGTGATGGTAGCGTGCAGACGAATGAACTGACCCTCGAATGACTCCAGGGTGGGTTCAAAATCCGCCATTGCGCTTTCCATGGCGGCGTGAATTTCCGGGGTTTTCCCCTTGAAGTGCCACGGCTCCTTACCAGGCCGATAGGGTTCGGGACTGGCACTTTCAACTGTCATGTCCGAAAACACAAAACGCAGGCGGGACATTTCCTCGGCTGCACCCAGCGTTACGGAAAGTGTGGCCACTGAACCGTTTTCCATCTCCACTGTGATGGCGGCGCAGTCTTCCACTTCGACGTCGTTCACACGCGTTGCCAGCCGGGCATAGACGTTCTTTACAGGACCCAGTACGTAGGAAAGGATGTCATGCGAATGTGAAGCATGGGTGAGACAACAGCCGCCCATTTCAGTAGCCCATTTGCCACGCCACTGGATAGCGTAGTAGTCGGCATCACGTCGCCAGTGGGTTTCCATGGTGGTGACAAGTGCCTTGCTGGCGAAGCCCTTAGCTTGCAGGTGCTTGAGCCGTTGCAGGCCATTACCGAAACGGTACTGAAAAATCGGAAACAACGTACCCTTGGCAGACTTCTGCGCCACTGCGATGGCGTCGGCGTCTCGCAGGGAACCCACCAGCGGCTTTTC
>JAKQJK010000075.1 GCA_029561195.1 Pseudomonadota bacterium | reverse complement strand
GCGTTGTCTGCCAGCGAGCTGAAAAACTGCGCCGACATGATCGTGTAAAAGCCGCGTTTCATTCAGTAGTAGTGGGGTCGTTGACAGGGTCAACGCCGTGGGTATTTGATCTGGGCTCCAACGTCGGCTGGTTATATCACGGACGGGGGTGCAAAATTCTGTTTACAGTCTGCCTGTTTACCGCCTTGACAAATCCACCATGCCCCGTCCAATCCAAGCCACCATTCACACTGATGCCCTGCGCCACAACATGGCGCGGGCCCGGGCTGCCGCTCCAGATGCCCGGGTGTGGGCCGTGGTCAAAGCCAATGCATACGGTCACGGGATCGAGCGGGTGTTCGAAGGTTTGCGTGGCGCCGATGGCTTTGCACTGCTGGATTTGCAGGAGGCAGAGCGCGTGCGGGCTTTAGGCTGGCGTGGACCGATTCTTCTGCTGGAAGGCGTGTTTGAGCTTCGTGACCTGGAACTGTGCTCCCGACTGGATCTGTGGCACACCGTGCATTGCGATGAGCAAATCGACATGCTGGCCTCGCACAAAACAAACGTGCCGCACCGTGTGTTTCTGAAAATGAATTCGGGCATGAACCGGCTGGGCTTCACGCCAGAGCGGTATCGCTCGGCGTGGACGCGCCTGAATGTTTTGCCGCAAGTGGACGAAATGTCCCTGATGACGCATTTCAGCGACGCGGATGGCCCGGCAGGTGTGGCGGCGCAAATGCAGGTTTTCCAGGCGGCGACGCAGGACCTGCCTGGTGAACGAACGGTTTGCAACAGCGCTGCCACTTTGCGGCACATGGGTGGCAGTGCCAGCGACTCGCCTACGCTCGCGTCGGATTGGGTACGCCCCGGGATTGCGGTGTACGGTAGTGCGCCAGACTTTCCCGAGAACAGCATTTCGCATTGGGATTTGCAGCCGGCGATGACGCTCTCTGCAAAAATCATAGCGGTTCAGGCAATATCGACGGGAGCTAGTGTCGGATATGGCTCCAGTTTCGTGGCCGATCAGGCCATGCGCATTGGTGTGGTGGCCTGCGGGTATGCAGATGGCTACCCGCGCCTGTGTCCGACGGGAACACCTGTGTTGGTGGACGGTGTGCGTACACGAACCGTGGGGCGGGTCAGCATGGATATGATCACCGTGGACCTCACGCCCGCACCGCAGGCCGGCATGGGCAGCGACGTCACGTTGTGGGGCCGTGCGGCCAGCGGCGTGGTGTTACCAATTGACGAGGTGGCCCGTACCGCGGGCACTGTGGGTTATGAGTTGATGTGTGCACTGGCGCAGCGGGTGCCTGTGGTGGTGGCCTGATTGCCAGGCGACCGCAACCGTCACAGCAGGCCGCGCTTGGCCAGGTTGCGCATCAGGTGTGAGCTGCCAAACGTCCACGGCGGGCACACATCGGAATTTTTCATCCGGTTTACCAGTGCGCCAAGCTTGGGTGTGGAGATGGTCACGATGTCGGCGTCCTTGTGGGTGAAGCCGCCGCCTACCGTGTCGCGGTCTTTGACGGGGGCGAACATGGTGCCCAGAAAAAGGACAGCGCCGTCCGGGTATTGATGGTGTGAACCCATCATCTGGGCGACCAGGTCCAGCGGGTCGCGGCTGATTTGCGACAGGTGCGACACGCCTTCCAGCGTGAAGCCATCGTTTCCGGTGACCGTCAGCGAGATGGACGCCTGGCGCACATCATCCAGCGAGAACGAGGCATCAAAAAACCGCAGAACGGGGCCGATGGCGGTGGAGGCATTGTTGTCTTTTGACTTGCCCAGCAGCAGCGCCGAGCGCCCCTCGAAGTCGCGCAGGTTGACGTCGTTGCCCAACGTGGCGCCGATGATCTGACCGCGCGAATTCACTGCCAGCACCACTTCCGGTTCGGGGTTGTTCCAGGATGAAGCAGGGTGCAGGCCCGCATCGGCACCGGTTCCCACGGCTGCCATGGGCGCCGTTTTCGTGAAGATTTCTGCGTCCGGCCCGATACCCACCTCCAGATATTGGCTCCAGGCGCCTTGGGCGATCAGCACCTCCTTGAGGGCCATTGCTTGCGGTGATCCGGGCTTCAGTTTGGAGAGATCGTCTCCCACGAGGGCCACGATTTCCTCGCGAATGGCCGCAGCGGCCGCCGGGTTGCCACGTGCCCGTTCTTCAATCACACGCTCCAGCATGGAGATAGCAAACGTCACCCCGGCGGCCTTGATAACTTGCAGGTCAATCGGGGCTAGCAGCCAGGGGCGTGCCGTGTTGCGGGTATCGGGCGGAGTGTTGTCAAACAGCTCGGTGATAGAGCCCAGACGCTCACCGGGTGCGAGTTGCAGTGCCCTGGCCGGGTCAGGTGTTTCGCACAGGTCGCGCATGGTTGGGAACGCCCGCGAGATGTCGATCACGTCCTGGCCGCGCAGGGCCACGATGGAAGGTCCATCTACGTCCGGCCGCCAGACGCGCGCCGCCAGTGCGCCAATGGTGCCGTCAGCGGGTAGAGAGTTTTTTGCATCTAGGCGCATCAGAAATACCTTATCGAGGAAGAAATTAGAAATCAGATGGTTTTATAACCCATCGTTTGCGGCAGCCACAGCACGATCTGGGGAAACAACGTCAGGGCAAGCAGTAGAACCAATAGCATGACAAGGAATAACCAACCTTCCCTGACTATCTCGCCAATCGGGATACCGGTCAGCGCTTTTGTAACGAACAGGAGCATGCCAAACGGTGGGGTGATTAGGCCAATCATCATGTTCAGTACCACAACGACGCCGAAGTGAACCAGATCGATACCCAGCAGCCTCGCGGCAGGCAGCAGCATTGGCACAAACACCAGCAACAGTACGGACACGTCCAAGAAGCATCCCAACACCAGAAACATCAGGTTGACCATCAGCAAGAACATGATCGATGACAGATGCATGCCTTCTACCCACACCGCCATTGCCTGCGGCACGCCTTCTGCCGTGAACGCATAGTTCAAGACGAATGAGCCGGCCAGGATCATCGTGATCACCGCACTGCCGCGAGTGGATTCCATCACTACGCCCCAAAAACTGCGCCAGGTCAGACCCCGATACACAACCGCAGCCAGAATGAGGGCGTGCAGGGCGGCAACGGCTGCAGCTTCAGTCGGCGTGAACGCGCCAGAGTAAATGCCTCCGAGCAATACGATGGGCATGGACAGTGGCAATGCGCCACGAAACAGGATAGTCGGCCACTCACGTAACGGAATAGGTGCTTCCCTTGGCATATTGCGTTTGACTGCGATGAAATGCACCACCACCATCATCACCAAGGCCATTAGCAGGCCAGGAATCAGCCCGCCCAGAAACAGCGCGCCCACCGAAGCTCCTGACACCAGTGCGTAGATGATCATGGGGATTGAGGGCGGGATGATTGGACCAATGGTCGCGCTTGCTACAACCACGGCCCCTGCGAAACCTCTCGGGTACTCTGGTTTTTTGAGCATTTGGCGTATGGTGACGAGACCTGGTCCCGCTGCGTCGGCGATTGCGCTTCCGCTCATGCCCGAGAAAACTACACTGACAAGAATATCCACCTGCGCCAGGCCGCCGCGCATGCGCCCCACCAGGATGCGACAAAAGTCAAAAATGCGTTCACTCACCGTGCCGGCATTCATGATGTTGGCGGCAAAAACAAACAGAGGTACAGCCAGCAAGACATAGCTGTTGTACAGCCCGTTGCTCACTTGTTCTGCCACCAGACCGAGGTCTTGACGTTTGACCAGCAGGTAGGCAATGCCGGAGGCCAGCATCGAAAAACCGATGGGCATGCGAAGCAACATGCCAGCTACCAGTACGCAGAGAAGAACAATAATTCCGACAGTCATGGAACAAGCCTTTGGGCTGAAAGGGGGCCGTGAAAGGCCGTCAGGGCTAGCTTTGAAATTCGGCCTCAAGTCCGACGCCGCGCACGGCAGACCAGATACCCCACACACTGCGCACGACCAGGGCTGCCATCAACAAAACAAAAGGCAGATATACCCACATGAACGAGATGTTCAGCACCGGGGAACCCTCACGAGCCATGAAATGAACATAGTCCCAGCTCGCAGGCAGTCCAACTAGAGCAAGTCCTCCAATGAGCAAGTTGCCCGCAATTTTCATGACTTGACGGGTGCGCCAGCTAACGCTGTTCCATAGCAAATCGAAGACTACATGCTCGCGCTCAGGAACCACCGTGGCCGCTGCCCACAGAATGACCCAGACATAAAGGATCACGGCGGCTTCATCGGTCCAGGGCAGTGGCTTGTTGAAACCGAATCGCGCCGTGATCTGGACGATGAAGACAATGAACAGCGTCAGGAACATGCCACCGCCAAGGGCATTGGCGGCGGACTGGAGCCAGCGGGTCATGTATTTCCTGTGCGTTTACTTGGTCGCGTTGATGCGGTCCAGCATGCCTTTGGGCCAGACTTTGGCGTACTCGGAATTCAGATATGTGGTTTGCACAGACTTGCGGAACGCGTCTAGATCCGGCGTGGTAACCGTCAACCCCTGGGATTTGAAGTAGTCCACCATCTGTTTCTCATCTGTAATGCGGTTGTCATTGTTGTATTTGGCGGCAGACTGGGCGGCAGCTTTGAGCTTGGCTTTCTGGTCCGCACTCAGACTGCTCCACAGCTTGTTGGAGACACTGATGAAAATGCCGTCCACCAGGTGGCTGGTCAGGGTGAGCTGTTTGGTGACTTCGTAGAACTTGGCGCTGCGAACCGTGGGAAGCGGGTTGTCTTGCCCGTCAATGGTGCCGGTTTTCAGTCCCAGGTACACCTCGCCAAAGGCGAGTGGTGTCGGTGTTGCGCCCAGTGCTTCACCCAGGAACAGCCATTCCTTGCTGCCGGGCATGCGCAATTTCACACCTTTCAGATCGGCCGGGGTTTTGACGTTTTTCAACTCACGCAGATTAAGTTGGCGCGTGCCCAGGTAGATAGGCGACAGGATGGTGATGTCCATCTTTTCACTGACCAGCTTGAATAGTTCGTCTCCAATCGGACCGTTGAACACCTTCATCAGGTGGTCAGGGTCACGAATGACATAGCCCGCCGTGAAGATCGAAAACTCGGGAACGATCTTGGCAATGTCAAATGCGGAGATGGACGACATTTCCAGATTGCCACGGGCCATGGCTGCCGGTTCCGTGCCCTGCTTGAACAATGACGCGTTCAGGTTGATCTGGGTATCAAACTGGCCAGGCGCTGTCTTGTCCAGCTCGTCCTTCATCACTGTCCACATTTTGGCGTGCCAGTCGTCGGGCACAGCAGGGGTAGAGATGCGCAGCACCTGTTTGGTCTGGGCAAATGCGCCGGGCGCCATCGTTGTGGCGGCGGCAATTGCTACGCCCAGAATGACGCGACGATTGATCAGGCGGTTTAGGGTGTGTTTCATGATGTTGTCTCCTGAGTTGATTTAAATGTTGTTGAGAAGTGAGCCGATAGCACGGTAACCTGAACGAACGGTTTGCGCCTCGGTATTTTCCAGATGGGTGAGTGGCGCCCGCACGTTGAGCCATGCGTTATCACCCGTCTGTTCGGCCAGCATGGTCTTGTATACGCTGACAAAAGACATGTTGGGCAGCACGCTCAGCAGGGCGAGCAGCGCCAGCATCAGCTTTTCATCATCGGCAGACACCAGCGAGGGTGACGCAATGACTCGGCGCATCAGGCCCGGTGCAATGTTGGCCAACCCATTCACGGAACCAGAACCGCCCACCCGCATCGTGGGAGCCACATGAGGCTCGGAACCCACCAGGATGGACAGTGTGGGGAACGCCTTGGCCAGTGCCAGTGAATGTTGCAAATCGCCACTGCTGTCTTTGACGCCAATGACCTGGCCAGGGTGGCGCTGCACCAGCGTATCGATACTGGCATGGCTAAAGGCCACGCTGCTGAGGAAGGGGATGTGATACAGCAGCAGTTTGAGCTGGCTGTCGTCGATGCCACGCACCACCTGCGAGACAGATTCCACAATGCCGGCGTCGTTGGGCTGGCGGAAATAAAACGGGGGCATGAACATCTGGCGATGGCAGCCCTGGCTGGACGCGTGGCGGCCCAACTCAATAGCGTCCGGAATGGCACAGGCGCTCGTGGTGACCAGAGTCTGGTCGGCGCGCACGCCACTTGCCAGCAGGGATTCCAGCAGGCCTTTGCGCTCGGCCACCGTGAATGCGGGGCCTTCGCCCGTAGTGCCAAACAGCGTGACGCCGTCGCAGCCAGCGGCCAGCATGCGTTTGGCATGGGCAATGGCCCGGGGGGTGTCCAGCGCGCTGTTGTCCTTGACGGGTATCAGTAGCGCAGGCCACAGACCGTGGATATCGGAATTCAAATAACTCTCCTTTTGGATGGTGTGGTACCCCGTTTCGGGATGGAAGGTGCAGATTCAGTCCATTCGGCGCGTACCTGCTCCAGCGGTGCAGATAGAACCCGGCTGCGTGCGCTGTTGATGTGATCGCCCAGCAGTTGAGCAGCCTTGGTGACGTCGCGCTGTTGCAATGCCGCGATGAAACTCAAGTGTTCTTGCATGGCTGGAATCAGCCGGGCGGGCGTGATGACGCTGTGCTCCAGTTTGATCAGGCGCACACGCAAGCTATTGACGCGGTAAATATCGGAGATGATTTCGTTGCCCAGTGCATCCACCATGCGGTCATGCAGCCCCCAGTCGATGGCCTGTGCATCATCCAGCAGGCGCGCGTCTGTCTTGGTGGCCTGAGCGCGCTTGAGCACATCGCGGTGGCCAGCTTCAATGGCGTTGAGTTCTTCGTCGCTGGCTGCATGGACAAAATGCAGCACCGCCTCATGTTCGATCATCGCCCGTACCTGAAAGGCGTTGCGAATTAGTTTGAGGTCCACGTGCGCAATCTGAAGGCCGCGCTGTGGCACGGTCTTGATCAGTCCACCAGCTTCCAGCCGTGGAATCATCTCGCGCACGGCGCCCAGCGGCATGTCCAGCAGGGTCATCAGTTCG
>JAKQJK010000074.1 GCA_029561195.1 Pseudomonadota bacterium | reverse complement strand
CAAAGAGCCACGGCGCACCGTAGAAGTCGCATGCTTTCTGCGGTACTGCCTGTTCACCAACACCGACCAGGCCATCCTGATGATTCAACGCCGGGTGACGGACCTGTGGCGTATGGCCCGAGAGCAAGTGCCCGACACGGTCAATTGGGCTGACTTGTACAAGAAGTTGCTGGCTGACTTGGCGGTGCTGGCGGCAGAGGATAAACTCGCTGAAGGCGAGTTGCGTAACCGTGTCGTGGAACTGTTGGCTGCCAGTCAGCAGGCCAAGCCACCCAGCCGGGCGTCTCTTGTACGAGAACGTCTGTTTGAGGGCATCCGTCCCGTACGTTCCTTGCTGGCCGAGATTGGCAAGTTGCCTTGGCAGGCGCAAGCGGACAACCCAGTTCTCATCGCAATCAACCAACTGCTCAAGCTGTATGCCGATAAGGCACGCGAACTGCCAATCGAGATCAGCGCCCCTCGCCTGGGTGGCGTGTGGTCGGCGGCAATCACGGGGGAAGATCGAGACAAAGCCATGCGGGCGCTGGAGGTGGCCACGCTATTTTCTCTGCGTCGTGCAGTGCGCAATGGCTCGGTTTGGGTGGACCACAGCCTAGTGTTTCGAGGCCGTGTGCGTTTGTTCTTTGCGCCCGAACGCTGGGCCGCAGAATCCAAGCGGCATTACGCTCGGCTGGATTTGCCTGCCAAGGCCAGTGCGTTTTTGGCGCCACTGCTCACCCGTGTGCGCGCAGGCGTGGCGGCAGTCGCCAAGGCCGCCCGTGAGGGTGTACTGCGTGTCGATGATGAACTGCATTTGACGGCGATGCCGGCCGAAGATGAAGATCCCAAAGTCATCCAGTTGCGCGCCCAGCTTGACCAGAGGTTGGGCGAAGTGCAACTGCCGGAAGTCATTCTGCAAGTGGATGCCCAGGTCCGGTTCAGCTGGATCATGCTGGGGCGTGAGCCACGATCCACGGACGAGTTGTTGATGGTCTACGCTGGCATTCTGGCGCACGGCACCAGTTTGACCTCGGCGGAATGTGCGCGCATGATCCCGCAGTTGTCGGCCGTCAGCATCCGCCAGGCCATGCGGTGGGCAAGTGACGAGAGGCGGTTGAGTCAAGCATGCAATGCGGTGCTGGAATTCATGCAGCGCCAACCGATTGCCGCCACGTGGGGAAGGTCCGACCTGGCGTCCTCCGACATGATGAGTATGGAGACCACCAAGCGGGTGTGGCAGGCACGCCTGGATCCACGACGCAACACGCCGTCCATTGGCATCTATTCCCATGTGCGTGACCGCTGGGGCATCTCCTACGCGCAGCCCTTTGTTCTCAATGAGCGCCAGGCTGGCGTGGCCATCGAGGGGGTTTTGCGCCAGGAGCGCATGGAGACCAGTCAGTTGGCGGTCGATACCCACGGCTACACGGACTTTGCGATGTCGCACTCCCGCTTGCTGGGCTTTGATCTGTGCCCGCGCCTCAAAGAGTTGAAGCAGCGTCATCTGTTTTTGCCACGGGGGATGGCGATTCCACCGGAGATTGCCGCCGTGTGCGAGGCCAATGTCAACACCGATCTGATCGAGAAGCACTGGGACACCCTTGTGCATTTGGCTGCCTCGGTCATGAGTGGCAACGCCAGTGCTGTGGCTGCATTGGCCCGATTCGGGTCTGCAGCCAAAGGCGAACCGGTATACGAGGCCGGCGTTCAGCTGGGCCGCTTGCTGCGAACAGCCTTTCTGGCCGACTACTTCGTGAAGGCGCCTTTCCGCCAGGAACTGCGCCGGGTGCTCAATCGGGGCGAGGCCGTCAACTCACTGAAGCGGGCTATCTATACCGGACGTATCAGTCCGGCCCAGGCCAAACGGCCAGACGAAATGCAGGCGGTAGCGGACGGCTTGAGCTTGCTGGCCAATACGGTCATGGCATGGAACACGATGCAAATGCAGGCCGTTGTGAATCGCTGGGCCAATCGGCGCCAGGTCATCGAGGCCGACATCATGGCCAAGATCGCGCCCACCCGCCTGAGTGGGATCAATTTACGGGGTGTGTTCCGGTTTCCGGTGGAGCGATATGCGGCGGATTTGATGCCTTCGCTGGCACCATCGATAAATGCAGCGGTTGGCTGAAACCGATCACGGTTTGACGCCACATAACCCAGATTGAAGAGTAGCCTGAAAAGCCAATGGAATCAACGATCTTCTATGGCTACCCCTACGCCAGTGCTCGAATCCAAACCGGGACAAATTGCAGCGAAAACAAATCGACCCCCCTTCGTACATCCAGGTAGTTTTTTAGGCTAAAGATAGGTAGTCTTTTAAGCCAATGGACGGGAGACGCAAGTCGGATTTTGAACATATACCTAAGATAATTCTCATTATCTAAGGTTAAAATCTGCTGATCAAAACACCTGATTTCTACGGCCGTGCCTGAAACCCCAAGCCCGTCAAGCATTTACGACGCGCCTACACGCTACGTGAGTCGGCTCGGTGCACACCACTTTGCCCACCTGCGCGCCGTGGCCGAGGGTCTGGACATCGCCGACAGCGCCCGGCGCTACCTGGGCATCGGCCACGGCCACGAGGCGCGCAGCGCACATCTGCAAACGGTGGAGTCGGTTCGGGCGATTGCGCGGCGGCGCGGGGAGAGCGCCTGGCGCCTGATCGGGCTGACCATTGCCTTGCGGCTGGACGCCAGCCAACCGACGCTGGAAGACTTCATCGCGGAGCGGGATCTGGACGGCTGGAGCAAGTCTGACGTGGCCGAGATGTACGCCGAGGCGTACCCGACGGATTCCCGGTCCCAGCGACGCCAGCACCTGCGTGAACGCCAGCTGGCACTGATCCGGACCATCCAGAACCTGGCTGCCGAGCAGCCGCTGGCTACCGACATGGTGTCGGGCTGGTTTGACGACGTCACGTCCAAGAAGCTGATCTCGGCCGGCATGCTGACCCTGGGCGATCTGAACCGCAAAATCGCCAGAGGCGGCCGCTGGTTCAGCGCCCTGCCCGCCATTGGCAAGGCCAAGGCGCAACGCATCGCCGCCCACCTGGCCACCCTGCTCCCGCGGGAAACCCGGGTCGAGAAACCGGTGTTTGCGCTGGTCACCACCCCGTCGCTGTTTGGCGCCAGCCCGTCACCCGCGCCGACCGGAACCGTCAATCCCCTGGGGGGCATGCCCGCCCTGCCTGCGGGCTTGTTGACCACCCTGTCCGAGCAACTGTCCGGTTCTTACTCCCCTGCCCTGCCCCCTCGCCTACTGGCGGCCCGCAATGATGCCGAGGCCGTGGAAGCCTGGATCAAGGCCCGGGCTGGCTCCACTTTTACCGCCACCGCCTACCGGCGCGAGGCCACCCGGCTGCTGCTGTGGTTGCAGTACGAACGATCCGGCAAGACCCTGGCCCAGATGGACGTCGGGGATTGCGGGGACTTCATGGCTTTCCTGCAAAACCTGCCTGCTATATGGATCTCCCGCACCCGGGCCAAACCCGGCACGCCCGGCTGGGCACCGTTCAGGGGCCCCCTGAGCCACACCAGCCACAAACAGGCGGTGATCATCGTCGCTGCGCTGTTCACCTTCCTGCAAAACGCCCAGTACCTGAACGCCAATCCCTGGCCCCTCATTAATCAGAAAACGGGCGACGACCGCAACCGCAGTCTGCTGGACTCCAAGGCTTTAAGTGAGTCGGCCATGGGCCAGGTGCTGGCGTTCGTGGAGAAACAACCGCCCGCCCCGGCTCGGGCCCGGTTCCGCTTCATCGTGATGTTCCTGGAGGCCGTAGGTTTGCGTTCAGCCGAACTGCTGGGCGCCAAACTGGGGGACTTCACCCTGGAGCCTGAAGGCTGGGTAATGCAGGTGTTTGGCAAAGGCGCCCGCAACCGGCTGGTGACGATCCCCGGTCAGGCGTTTGAGGCGCTGCAAGACTATTTGGAGGTTCGTGGCTTGGGGGGTATTGAGACCGCCCCACCCCAAGCGCCCTTGTTGGCCAGCACACGGGATCCCATGGAGCCGATTGGGTACCAAGCCCTGTACGAACATGTGAAGGGCTGGCTAAACAAGGCGGTGACCGCCTCCGCCCTGCCCTCCAACGAACGACTCAAGCTGGCCGGCGCTTCGACGCATTGGCTACGACACACTTTTGGTACCCGGGCCGTCGCACGGGAGGTGCCAGTGGACGTGATCCAGGCACAACTAGGGCATGCAACCATCCAAACGACGATGGACCTGTATGGTCGGGCACCCATTAAGCGGCGGGTGGATGAGCTGGGCAAAGCCTTCGGATAGGCTGCTCAAATAGGCTCCCCTTTCCCGCTCCAGCATACCTACTCAGGCAATGTACCGATAGCGCCTCACCTTAGAAAGGTGCTTCTCTTCGGCCAACCACCTTCTTTGCGCGTGTGCACACAGTCGTTTAAACCTCCAATAAACATGACTGACCAGTAGGGGGTGGAACGGTTCCACCCCCTACCCAAATAGACTCACCTGAGAACAAAAGGCTCTAGACTCAGACCGGACAGTGCTATGTTTGGGAGGGGTGGAACCGTTCTACTCCCCCTCCTCCAGGCATAAGGCTATTGGGCAAAATGTCGCCCATATGCGGTTTTTATGACTTTGTCTGCATTCTGTGAGCCTTTTCAAAGGGTTACCCAATTAGGCTCACCTCGGCGCATTCAGACCCGACTTCAATCGAGTGCTTTGAAATAAAGAAGGGGGGTGGAACGGTTCCACCCCCCTTCCGCCATCGCCAGGTTTTTGTCAAGAAATAAGAGCTTTGATCGTTTTCTCTATCTCGTCAAACTTGCTAGGATCCATTTTGGCTAGGCTGATTACCGCCGTCCGCTTGCCAGAATCAAACGCAATTGTTCCGCTTTGCCCGCCCTTCCCCTTGATCACCAGCTTCTTTGTGGCAGGAGGTGGAACGGTTCCACCCCCGTTTGTGAGCAGTGCTAAAACCTGGGAAGCTGATGGCCGAGGCGATTGGTTCAGGATATCTTTTGCCCTCGACAAAACTAGGTCCGGGTCCTTCTGCATGGCAAGAGTAATTTCAGATGCCCAGCGGTATTGAAGATCAAGCGGACTTGGGAAAGCCTTGATTACATCCGAAGGTAGGCGCGCCAATGTCAGCGCCTTTCCCAATAAGCTCAGGTCAATGGAGGCAGATTCAGCCAACTTCCTCGCGGATGGAAACAGCCCTTCATCGAGTGCCTTTGCATAGGTCATCCCCGCCTCATACGGTCGCAACGGTGAACGTTCACGGTTTTCACGATCCATCTGACAGAACAAGTCTGCGTCGCCCATCTCCTCAATAACTGCAAGTACAGGGATGTCAAGCTCTTTACAAGCACGATGCCGACGATGACCAAACACCAATTCATACTGGCCGACGCGGCCTGCAAGCGGCCGAACCTTGATCGGCTGAATATTGCCATTTGAGGATGCGATTTCCTCCTTCAATTGTTGGAACTCGTCATTGCTAAAAGACTGTTCGTGCCGATTAGCCCATTTACTGGGAATTATCTTGTTTGGATCGATTTGTCGGGTTGCGCTTGCGCCCGCAAATTCTTCCAATTGACGTTTCAATTCGATGTTTTCAGTGGTGACCTTCTCATCTCGGAACAAGGCATCTGCATGAAGTCCAATTGCCGTCTTGGACCCCTGCCCCCTGTTGCCAATCGAAGTGCCGATTTTGCTTAAGTCGACCATCGCAGCTTTATCTTTAAGCGACATTTGTCTCTCCTATTTGACGTTTCCGGGCGGACAGCATTTGCTCTTCTATTTGCCGCTTCCACGCGGTTTGGATCTGTTCTTCAACTAATTCCACGACACGCTCATATGCATCGAACGCCCTTCTATACGTCCTTGAATTGATCGTCGAAGGATCGGTGTCGTAAACCGTCCCGAACTCTGCACTGGCACTGGCAGTCAGGGACGTTTTGGGGATTTCAACCGGAAGGACCATGTTCGCGTAGGCTGCAGTTATCCATTCCCGAACAACGCTTGAAGAGGCATCATTGGCATCAACGCGCGCCAACAAAACATCGACGAAATCGAAGGTCTTTGTCTTGCCGCGCTTGGTCACAAGATTCCCAGTCAGGTCATTGAATAGATTCCAGAACTGGCCACTAGAAGTGAAGTCCAACGTGCTCGGGGGAAGGGGCATGATTAGCCCGTCTGCAGCAAGTAGAGCGTTAATCGTTAAATACGACAAGGACGGAGAAGTGTCCAAAATGATGACGTCGTACTTGGTTCGTGCAGTATCAATCGCGTTATTCAGCACGTTCCAAAACTCAAAATTGCTCTCTTGCTTTTGCCGCGAGGGGAGGGCGAATTCCGCTGCATATAGCGCCAAGTTTGCCGGCACGATATCAATGCCATCCCAGTATGTTGGTGAAATCGCGTAGTCGATCGACAGCTCCGAACCATAGCAGAGGCCTAGGATTGTTTGCTCGTCTGAGACATCTACATCAGGGAGCATCCCAAACAACGTGGTCATTGAGCCTTGAGGATCTGTGTCAATGACAAGTACGTTGTGACCTCTGAGACTGAGACCTTGAGCGAGGGTGACGGCCGTTGTTGTCTTCGTGACGCCACCCTTGAAATTCGCGACGGTGATCGTGATGGCCTCAGCATTTTTCGGCCGCAAACTCTTACTTCGCTCACTTTTTGCCCAAATCCGGGTGTCACTAAGAGTCAGTTTTCGCCGGTGGCCTGGCTCCATGTAACCCAGTGGAAGATCTCCCTTCTTTATCCGATAATCCATCTGCGCTTTCTCGAGAGCGCAGATCGAAGCAACCTGGTTCGTTGTGAATGTTGGTGCCCTTTTTCTTGCATCTGGGGCAAGCATCGTTCCACGAACACTCTCAATCACATCACTAACTCTATTCGACGTTGTGATTAGATCTTCGAGACTGATACGTGAGTCCTGCTTTTTTCTGGTTGACATGTGATTTTTCCTGCTAGACGCAGATTTGCGCGGTTACCCTGAATTGTGCGTCTTTTACAGGGAATTTGGAAGGAGTCGTTTTCTGAAGAATGACTTATGCACAGATTCACGCCTTCTCTTTTTATAAGTCTTTAGAGGCTTTAATACCTTTGCTTGACAATTCCCTAATCGAATCAACAACTTGCAGAGTTTCAGTGAGCATTAGTTACTGAACTGTGAGAGGAATCAGTTGAGAAGTGAGTGAAATCAATCGAGAGGTGAGATCAAACACAGATGTGCTTTTTCACCTGTATATCCTGTCGGAAGCTCCCTGGAACACACGTGTTTGCGCCAAAAATCTTGAAGAATGGGATCACCAGACGTCTAAATGTGAGAAAAACCATGGCCTGAATCCCTGCTTCGTTGATCTAATGTGAGAAAAACCATAGGGCATTTCGGAAGAGGAGAGTCTCAGCGCGAATCCAGTTGCGTGAAATAGCCCATCTCACAGATAATGGGGCATGAAGTTAGAACATAGCTTAGGTCCCGACAAAATCGTTAAGCCAGTCTCGGCTCTTGCGATGGTGCCTAAAACCGGAGCTATCACTCGAGTTGGGCGTCAGGCTTATACCGTGATGATGCTAATTGCGAGAGAGCAGGGGGTTGAGCAAGAGGATTCGGGGATGTTTACCGCGCCGCTAAACACGGTTATCAGTGGATTTGACGGAACGCGTGGTACCAGTGGCGAATTGAAACGGCTCTTGCGATCCATGGTGACCCACGTTGTGGAATGGCAGTCACCATCCCCAGGCGAAATTAATGAGTGGGGTGCTTGCGCCTTGTTGTCTGAGGTTCGCCTCTTCATGAAGAACGGCGAGAGCTGGCTGTCTTGGGCTTACCCGCCGTCCCTGCGGGAAGAAATGCTCTCTCCGTTGCGCTACGCCCAGATTAGAAGATCAACAATTGCCAAATTCCGCTCGCATGCTGGATTGGCTCTATACGAGATCTGTGCCCGGTACAAGGACAACCCTTCCCACGTAACCAGCAAACAACGTTGGCAGTGGTGGCTACCTGTACTAACTGGCAAGCCTTTGCCGGATGAAATCAAAACCGAGTTTCGATTTTTCAATCGAGACACGATCAAACCCGCAGTGGAAGAGGTGAATGAAGTTAGCGAGCTGATCGTCACTGCACTTGAGTTCAAAGTAGGCCGGTCAGTTGAATTCATTCAGTTTGAAGTACGAAAGAAACCGGAGACGGTTGCTACCGAATCTCACCCAATTGACTTGCGAGATGTAGCGCGAGCATTGCAGCTGGGAATTGACCCTGAGATTGCTGAAGACTTGTTCATTCGTTATGGAGTGATTGCCTTTGCCAAGGCCGTAGAGCGGCTAGAGGCCCGCCTGAATCTGCCAGGTACACCGGTAGTTTCACGACATGCTTATTTGAAGTCACTGCTGTCCGGCAAAGCCATAGATACCCCTACAGCTAATTCATCTAGGGTTGGGGGGCAGGGTGATGATGTTCGAATCGATACTGCTGCTGTTTCCATCAATGCGGTAGAGCAACGAGATCAGCGCATAAGGGAACGCGAGAGTGAACGGGTAAAAACTGTTAGAGCAGAAATTGAGGCTTTGGACGAACAATCGTTGCATGCTTTGTTGTCTGACTTAAAAGTCCAGCTCAAACTGAGAGGCATGTCCCAGTCGGTAATGCAACGCTTGGAAGATGGCAAGTGGCAGTCAGCGTTGGTAATGGGTGAGCTAATTCGGCACTATTGGAAGCAAACCAGAGGTACTGAATGGATGGCTTCCGAGGATCCATTGCCTCAGGTTGAACGCATCCAGCAAGCGGGTCTTTTTTAAGCATCCCGATTTCGAAAGGGAGGCCGTCTTGAAATTCAATCAAAACGAATTCGGTGGTGAATCACTTCCTGAAGACCGTCAAGTCGCCCAGCTGCGCATCCCGCCACACTCCATCGAATCGGAATCCAGCGTGCTGGGCGGCCTGTTGCTGGACAATGCCGCCTGGGACCGTGTGGGTGATTTGCTGGCCGAGAGTGATTTCTACCGTTACGAACACAAACTGGTTTTTTCAGCAGTCGGCAGCCTGATCAATGCCTCCAAACCGGCTGACGTGATCACCGTGTTTGAGCACCTGCAAAACATGGGCAAGGCGGAAGAGGTGGGTGGCCTGGCCTACCTGAACTCGTTGGCCCAGTATGTGCCCAGCGCGGGCAACATCCGCCGGTATGCCGAGATTGTGCGCGAGCGTTCGGTGCTGCGCAAGCTGGTCGCGGCCAGCGACGAAATTGCCACCAACGCTTTCAACCCGCAAGGCCGCCCGGTTTCAACCATTGTGGATGAGGCTGAGCAGAAAATCTTCAACATCGGAGAGCAAGGCTCGCGTAACAAGCAGGGCTTCCAGGCCATGGACACGCTGGTGGTTCAGCTGCTTGACCGCGTTCAGGAAATGGCCGACAACCCAAACGATGTGACGGGTGTGCCCACAGGTTTTTATGACCTGGACCGCATGACGGCTGGTTTTCAGGCCGGTGACCTGATCGTGCTGGCGGCACGCCCCTCCATGGGCAAAACTGCGCTGGCCATCAACATCGCCGAACACGTGGCACTCAACGAAGGCCTGCCGGTAGCGGTTTTTTCCATGGAAATGGGTGCGGCCCAGCTGGCCGTGCGTATCGTCGGCTCAATTGGCCGCATTGACCAGGGCCACCTGCGCACCGGCAAGTTGACCGACGAAGAATGGCCCCGCCTGACCGAAGCCATTGAAAAGCTGCGCAACATTTCGCTGCACATTGACGAGAGCGCAGGCCTGACCTCCAGCGAGCTGCGTGCCAACGCGCGCCGTCTGGCGCGTCAGTGCGGCAAGCTGGGTCTGATCGTGGTGGACTACTTGCAGTTGATGAGCGGCTCATCATCCAGCGATGGTGAAAACCGGGCGACCGAGCTTGGCGAGATCTCCCGGGGCCTCAAGATGCTGGCGCGCGAGTTGCAGTGCCCGGTGATTGCGTTGTCCCAGCTCAACCGCAGCGTGGAAACCCGCCCCGACAAGCGCCCGATGATGAGTGACCTGCGTGAATCCGGCGCTATC
>JAKQJK010000045.1 GCA_029561195.1 Pseudomonadota bacterium | reverse complement strand
GGAAGAAAACTCATGCCGATGGTTCGGATCCCCTGCCCTTCGCAGGCGGGGCAACGTCCTTCGCCCGTGTTGAAACTGAACCGGTTAGATGCATAGCCTCGCGCACGCGCCTCCAGCGTTTCGGCAAACAACTTCCTGATGACGTCCCAAAAACCGATGTAGGTTGCTGGGCAGCTTCGCGGTGTCTTGCCGATAGGGGTCTGATCCACTTCCAATACGCGATCAACCACTTCGTAACCACTAACAGACTTACAACCCGTCCAGTCCATTTTTTCACCCGCAGCCATGGCATCGCGACCGGCTTTGGTGCTTCGTTTGGTAACGACAGTTTGCACGTTAGCCAGCAAAACGTCACGCGCCAGGGTGGACTTGCCCGACCCCGATACACCAGTCACCGCTACCAGTCGTTGCAGCGGAATGTTCGCGTCAACCAATTGCAGATTGTGTAGGCTCGCACCAACAACCCCTAGCCAGTGTTGGGACAAATCTGCGCCTTCGGACTTCGTATTGGAACTGGAATGGGATCCAGATTTGCTTTCAGTGACTGTTCGCCTGGCCTGCACGGGATGCTTCATCGCGTGAAGCAGGTAGCGGCCGGTTTGTGAGTCACTGGCCTTCTGGATGTCTGCTATTCCCCCTTCAGCCACGAGACGACCGCCACGTTTGCCAGCACTCGGGCCAATGTCAATGATGTGATCAGCATGCCGAATCGTGTCTTCGTCGTGTTCCACCACCACAAGGGTGTTACCTTTGTCACTTAGATTTTGCAGCGCGCCTAAGAGAATCTTGTTGTCCCGCGCGTGCAAACCAATTGTGGGCTCGTCAAGGACATAACACACCCCTTGCAGGTTACTCCCGAGCTGTGCAGCCAGGCGGATGCGCTGGGCTTCACCACCACTGAGCGTGGGGGCGCCACGGTCCAGTGTGAGGTAGCCCAGACCCACTTCTTCGAGAAACTCCAGACGACTTCTGATTTCGGGAATCAAGTCCCTCGCAATATCACTTTCACGCTGTGACATGCGTCCATTTACTTCCAGCGTCTGGACCCATTTTCTGATGTCCGTCACACTCATGCGGGCCAGCTCTGTAATGGAAACACCAGCTATTGCATCCTTTGCCCCCAAGCCATCACCCGATTCACGACCAAGCTGAAATCCGAATTTGACTGCGCGAGCCGTCGCGTTGAGCCGGGTACCCTGGCAGGCGGGGCAAGCGGCATCCACCAGATCTTCAATCTCGGGCTCGGCGAAGGTCTGTTCACGCCCCTTGTTGTCATCATCACGCACCGAGTCGTCAAACACTTTGCGCTGCTCCTTGGTCAGGCGCACGCCAGTACCAACGCATTCGGGGCACCAGCCGTGTTTGCTGTTGTAACTAAACAGACGAGGATCCAATTCGGCGTAGCTGGTACTGCAAACCGGGCAGGCGCGTTTGGTGGAAAAAACCTGCAGCTGACCAATCGATTCAGTTGGTGTTCCGGCCAGCATGGCAGCGCGCAGACCTGTCAACTGGCCAAGCACATGAACTACCCCCTTGCCATGCACCAGCGCCGTGGCAAGCACTTCTCGCAGCAAGCCTTCGTTTTCAGGCGTTACATCCAGGCTCGCTACCGGCAGCTCGATCGTGTGCTCTTTAAACCGATCGATTCGCGGAAATGGAGAAGTTGGCAGGAAGTTTCCATCTACGCGAAGGTGGGTGTAGCCACGCGGACGCGCCCAATCGGCCAGCTCTGTATAAACGCCCTTTCGGTTCATTACCAGCGGAGCCAATAGACCGATGTGTTGGCCTCGAAAGCTTTTCAGTAGCTGCTGGGCAATGCTGTCTGGCGTTTGCGGCTGGACAGCAGCACCATCATGAATGCAGTGCTGGACACCCAGCTTGACATACAGCAAGCGCAGGAAATGCCAGACCTCGGTCGTGGTGCCGACCGTGCTCTTGCGCCCGCCCCGGGACAGGCGCTGTTCAATTGCTACTGTGGGGGGGATGCCGTAAACGGCGTCTACCTCGGGGCGCCCCGCTGGTTGAACGATGCTGCGCGCATAGGCGTTGAGCGACTCCAGGTAGCGACGCTGCCCTTCATTGAACAGGATGTCGAATGCCAGCGTGGACTTTCCAGACCCTGAAACACCCGTGATTACGTTGAATTTCCCGCGTGGAATGTTGACACTCAGTGACTTGAGGTTGTGCTCTTTGGCGTTGACGATCTGAATGCAGTCATCTTCAGCAGTTTGTTTTCGTCTGGTTGTGGGGTGGTGAGACAGACTGATCTCCTGTGCTGAGTGGGAGCTCAATCCAAGTGCACTCTCGTACTCACGCAATGCCTTCCCGGTATGCGAAGTCCGATGCAGGCGAACTTCTTCAGGCGTACCAATAGCCACCACTTCTCCACCTGCATCACCGCCTTCGGGGCCAAGATCAATCAGCCAGTCACTGGCCCGGATCACATCCAGGTTGTGCTCGATGACCAGCAAGGAATGCCCGGCATCCAGCAGCTTGCGCATGGCACGCATCAATTTGGCAATATCATCAAAATGCAGGCCCGTGGTGGGCTCGTCGAACATGAAGAGCGTCCCACGCCTCGCGACAGCCTGTCGGCTCGCGCTGGTGCTTTTAGCTGCTTCCGCAAGAAAACCTGCCAATTTCAGCCGCTGTGCCTCTCCACCACTCAAGGTTGGCACGGGTTGTCCCAGCTTCACATACTCCAGCCCGACATCAACGATGGGTTGAAGGGCCCGTATAACGTCGCGATCAGTCGCAAAAATGGCTACAGCCTCGCTAACCGTGAGTTGCAGAACATCAGCAACACTCAGACTGACTGTCCTGACCGGGCCGGTCAGGCTTCCAGGAAAAGTCTCGCCGGGAGCAAGGGCGACAGGTGTACGACGTTCGATGGTCACTTCCAGAATTTCAGGACGGTAGCGCCTACCGTCGCAATCCGGACAGCGAAGATAAACGTCGCTCAGGAATTGCATCTCAACGTGCTCGAAGCCTGACCCACCGCAAGTTGCGCAGCGACCATCACCACTGTTTGTGCTGAATTTACTGGCTGTGTAGCTTCGCTGCCTGGACATGGGAGCATTAGCAAAGATCTCCCTGATCGCATCCCATGCTCCGACATAACTCACAGGGTTGGAGCGGGCAGTCTTCCCGATGGGTGATTGGTCCACAAAAACTACATCGCTAAGCTGCTCGGCACCCAGTAGGCGAGCATGTTTCCCCGGTGTTTCGGTGGACTTCCCGAAATGGCGCATCAAGGCGGGAGCGAGCACATCCTGAATCAAGGTCGACTTGCCAGAGCCGCTGACACCTGTCACGCAGACCAAACGCTGCAAGGGAATCTCTACATGGATTTGCTTGAGATTGTGCTCGGTGACACCTTCGAGAATCAATCGGGGGGTATTTTCTGCGACAAGCCGCTTGAATCCCATTCCCACTTGTTTGCGACCACCCAGATAAGCACCCGTGAGCGTGTCAGCTCGTCGCAGGTCCTGCGTGGAACCGTCAAACACGATTTGTCCACCTTTTTCTCCGGGCCCTGGACCCATATCGATCATTCTGTCTGCGGCCAGCATGACTGCTGGGTCGTGTTCAACAACAACCAGAGTGTTGCCCGCATCCCGCAGTCGTTGCATGGCCTCGATGATGCGGTGCATATCGCGTGGATGCAGCCCGATACTGGGCTCATCCAGAACAAACAGGGTATTGACCAGCGATGTACCTAGCGCTGTTGTCAGATTGATGCGTTGCACCTCTCCGCCGGACAGCGTGCGACTTTGACGATCAAGGGTGAGATAACCAATTCCCACGTCACAAAGGTACTTGAGGCGGGTTGTAATTTCTTCAAAAAGAAGTTTGAGGGCCTGCGCATCGCCGCCTTTGTTCGTCGCGTTCAGAAAGGGGAGCGAGCCAGAATTGATGTCTTGCATCGAATCGAAAAACCGGCGAAGTCTGTCAATTGGCAAAAGCATCAAGTCATGCAGGCACAGTCCGGGCAATGCCTCAAGCTGTTCACGAGACCATTTCACGCCCTGAGGCATAAAACGCCGGGACGGATCCAGCACTAAATCAGCGTCTGCCTTGCTGCCAACTCGCCAAAGCAGGCTCTCGGTCTTCAATCGCGCACCGCTACAAACGCCGCAAGGTGTGTAGCTGCGGTATTTGGAAAGCAGAACCCGGATATGCATTTTGTAGGATTTGGTCTCCAGATACTCGAAGAACCGATTGACGCCAAACCAGTGCTGGTTCCATTTGCCATTCCAGTTGGGCGACCCATGGATAACCCAGTGCTGTTGTTCAGGCGTGAGCTTGTAATACGGTGTGTCCCTTGGAATGCCCGCCGTCTCGGCGTGACGCATCAGATCATCCTGGCATTCCTGCCAGGCCGGCGTTTGCATGGGCTTGACGGCACCGGCACGCAGCGTCAGTTTGTCATTCGGGATCACCAAACCATAGTCCACGCCAATCACCCGCCCGAAGCCCCGGCAGGTATCGCAGGCGCCCACCGCTGAATTGAACGAGAACATTGAAGGTATGGGGTCGGTGTATCGCAAGTCACTTTCAGGGCAATGCAGTCCCGTCGAGAACCTCCAGATTTCGGCAGGCTGCTCATCTTGCAGGCAATAAACATTCACACGCCCACCACCTCGCTTCAAAGCCATTTCAATGGCCTCAACTACTCGCGCTGGCTCCGTGTTGCTGAGTCGAAAACGGTCGGCGACGACGTCCAGCACCTTTCTCTTAGTCACTTCAACCGTTGCATGTTTGGTGCCGGCCTTCTTTTTGACAGCGGCTGCGCTCTTTGTGGCATCCTCGGCCACGCGCACATCAATCTCTCGCTCAGCTTGTACTTTGGTGTAGCCGCTCACGGACAACCATTGTTCGATCTGCTCTTGGCTCGTATCGGCGGGCAGCTCCACTGGAAAGGTTACGACCAGACGAGGGTCCTTCGCTCCAGCACGTTTCTGCAACTGAGCATAGATGGTCTCCGGCGTGTCGTGACTGACAGCCTGACCGGTTTCGCGATCGAAGAGGTGCCCGGATCGTGCGAGCAGAAGTTTCAGATGATCGTTGAGCTCGGTCATCGTTCCCACGGTCGAGCGTGAAGACCGCACCGGATTGGTCTGGTCAATCGCAATTGCAGGGGGCACACCCTCGACCTTGTCCACCGCTGGCTTGTCCATGCGATCCAGAAACTGGCGGGCGTAGGCGGAGAAGGTTTCTACGTAACGCCGCTGTCCTTCAGCAAACAGCGTGTCAAACACCAAGCTGGACTTTCCTGACCCACTGGGGCCGGTAACCACCGTTAGCTCGCCAGTGCGAATGTCCAGGTCCAGGTTTTTAAGGTTGTGCTGACGCGCACCGCGAATGCGGATAAAACCTTGAGGCATGAGTAGGTGTCTTTCCAAAGATGGACAGACATTCTAGGCAGTTCGCTCTTTCAGCGGCGCCAGAGGGTCATCACAACAACGTATGTGACTTCCCGCAACTAAAGTCGATCAGCCTTTGATCGCTCGCTCAAGTTCAATGCAGGCCTTTTCCCCAGCTAACGCCTGAATCTTGGGCAGCAATGCAAGCAAATCGTCATAACCGCTTGCAGCTTCCACTGCCAAATTCAGTCGAAAGCCCCGCAATCCGAGGCTGGCCGTTACCTTGGTTGCCAAGGGCATTGCATCCCTGTATCGCTCTTGTGGTGAGCGAGAAGATGCAGAATCGTTGGAAGCCTCGTCCACCGAAACAGCTTCAATGCTTGTCGCGGTGAGAGGGGAAGGCAAATTTTTAGGCGAGGCCTCCAGGAATCCCTGCTTAACGAGATAGTCAATATCGTCTAGGGTAATTCCAAGGCCAGCCGTCGCAGCCAGCACCTGGGCATTGGTTTTAACCCCATCAAACAGGATGAATGCAGACCTTTGTCGGGCGGAAAACAA
>JAKQJK010000004.1 GCA_029561195.1 Pseudomonadota bacterium | reverse complement strand
CGCTGATTTAAGTTCGCTGAGTAATTCCTGCACGAGTAGCTCCTGATTTTTCTCTATTTTAGGGCGCAAGCAGTGGGCAAAAAAAAGGCCGGGCGAACCCGGCCTAATTTACGTGCGGTTCAGACTATCTGAAGCGACGTGCCGATTGCCATCCGAACGCAGCCAGAGCGAGCGCCAGCATCAAGAGAACAAATCGATTGGTCGTCGGAATGTTCACTGGTGGCGTCACGGACTCGCATGCGTACGCGTTGATCGCAGCCGCAGAGCTCGGCGTCACAGTTGCTACGTTGTTCAGCCCGCCTGAGCCCGGTGGGTTGCCAGACGCACAAAGCGCAGATCCAACGCGGTTGGTCACTGCTTCCGTAATGGTGTATCCAATCGTGACCATATAGGTGTGGCTTGCGCCACCCGCAATCGGAGTTCCCACTGCCGCAAGCGTGTGCGGTGCCGTTCCCGAGCAGAGTGGTGCGCCGCCCGCCACTGGTGACGTAGTGTTCACGCAGCTCACCGAGTCGATGGTAATACCGGTACCGAACATTGGCGCATCGGTCAAACCATATGACCCTGCGCCACCGGTGTTTGTCACCGTGATCAGGTACGCCACTGGATTCGCACGATTGCCACTCACAATGGTTTTTGTGACAGTGATGGCTGGTGGGTTGGAAGGAACATCCCTACAGGCGTTCACCGTCGCGGTCGAACTCAGTCCGGCGCTCGGCGTCACGGTAGCGGCGTTATTCAAACCGCCAGAACTAGTCGTCACGTTTGTCAAGGCGCACAGCCCAGAGCCAGCCGTGTTCGTTACGGCATTGCTCACAGTAAACGGTATGGTGACCGTATACGTGTGTGCAGCGCCGTTCGCAATCGCGGTGCCCAGCGCGGCGAGGGTGTTGCTACCCGTCGCCGTTGTGCAGCTTGGCGTGCCACCAGCGGCTGGTGCAGTCGTGTTCACACAGGTGATGCCGGTCGGCGTGAGGCCACTGCCAAAGAGTGGCGTGTCGGTCAGGCCGTACGTGCCAGGTCCACCGGTGTTAGTGACGGTAACCAAATACACAGCAGGACTTGCTGTCGCAACACTCGTGATCGATTTTGTCACACGAATGTTCGGTGGCATTGGCGTACACACCTCCTGATCGACGGCGGTTTGGCCGGCCGGCGTCAAGGTTGCACGATTCAGCAGCCCCGTGTTGGTCGTGCTGCCCGTCGTTAGCGAACAATCGCTGCCAGCAGCCGTAACCAACCCAGGCGTAACCGTGAAGGTGACAGTCATGGTGTAGGTGTGCGTACCACCCGCATCAATACTGGTTCCCGTCGCGGCCACTGTCCAAGGCGCATTGCCCGTAACGCTCGTGGCGCACGCTGCGGCACCGGCACCCGATGCACTACACACGGCACCGTCAACCGCCGTACCGACGCCGAAGAACGGCGTATCAGTCAGGCCGTAAGCCAACGCCGTACCACCGGAGTTGTTCACGGTGATCGTGTAGACCTGCGTGTACTGATTAACCGTCGCGGTCGGCGTAGGACCAGCGCCAAGCACCTTGGTATGCGTCAAGCGGCCAGGAGCGTTCGTACAGGCGTTGACCGTAGAAACATTGCCTACGTTTGGCGTCACTGTCGTTGCGTTATTCAAGCCACCAGGTGTGGTGGTTTGAGCTGTAGTTGCGCATAGTGCTGAGCCCACAGTCGCCGTGACGCTTGCCGTCAAGGTGTAACCAATGGTCACCGTGTAGGTGTGGCTCGCGCCACCCGCAATCGATGTGCCCGTGGCCGCCAAGGTGTTGGTGCCCGTGCCCGTGGTGCACACCGGCGCGCCGCCAGCCGCTGGTACCGTGGTGTTCGCACACACCGGTACGCCTGGCGTCAAGCCCGTGCCAAACAATGGCGTGTCGGTCAAGCCGTAGCTGCCCGCTCCACCCGTATTGGTCACCGTCACCAAGTACGCAATCGGATTAGCTCCGGCTGCG
>JAKQJK010000260.1 GCA_029561195.1 Pseudomonadota bacterium | reverse complement strand
CTGACATACCAGCGGTTGCGTGATGCGTCCACCCGTACGTCCTGCCAGAAATTGATGAGTTGCAGCGCAGTGCAGATCTGGTCGCTCTGCGCCAGCGAAGCGTCGTCCTGGATCCCATACAGGTGCAACAGCAGGCGACCCACCGGGTTCGCCGAGCGACGGCAGTAGTCTTGCAACTCGGTGTCATCCGCATAGCGCCGTCCGGAGGCGGTGAAGTGCACGTCCTGCACAAAAGCGTCCAGCAGGTCCGCCAGTAGTTGGGTGGGCAAGGCGAATTCGGCCACTGCGCGGGCCAGCGGGCTGAAAACATGGGGCCAACGGCCCGACGGCACCCGGCCCTCAGCCACAGCGAAAAGGTCATCCCG
The DNA here is from genome assembly GCA_029561195.1 of Pseudomonadota bacterium. Taxonomy (GTDB): domain Bacteria; phylum Pseudomonadota; class Gammaproteobacteria; order Burkholderiales; family Burkholderiaceae_C; genus Egaibacter. The sequence continues at coordinate 3,789 of JAKQJK010000260.1, read as the reverse complement.
GTAGGCGGCCAGGTCTGCCAGCCGCTGTTCAGGCGGCGCGTCGCCTTCATCAGCGAGGTCGTCTGCCGAGCGCGCAAACCAGTAGATCGCTGCAATGGGTGGTCGCAGCCGGGGCGGGCACAACCATGACGCCACGGGGAAATTCTCGTAGTGACTCTGCGGGGAGGGCGGTGTTGGTGTACTGGACAAAGGCGTGTGGGGAAGCGGGTTTTGAATCGGGGTGGGTTGACAGGTATCGGTAAATACCCCATCTTACTAACCCGTTGGTCATTAATTAAATATCGCGCCCCGGTTTCAGGGGTTTCGGGGTTGTTCCTCAGTCTATCTATCCATCTGCCATGTCGTACCTGTCATATTCTTCCACGCGGACTGTATCCCTCACGGCCGTTGCCGTGGGATTGTCCCTTTTCCTGGCCGCCTGTTCGAAACCCGCTGTTCAGGAGGAGCCTATCCGTTCGGTGAAAGTGTTCACCGTGGGCGTTAGCGATTTTGATGCCACCAGCGAATTCGCGGGTGAGGTGCGGGCCCGGGTCGAGTCCCGGCTGGGTTTCCGGGTCGCAGGCAAGATGGTCAAACGCCAAGTGGAGCTGGGCCAGCGAGTGAAAGCCGGCCAGGTGCTTGCCCAACTGGACGCGCAGGACTACAAGTTGGCAGCCGACGCCGCCCGTGCCCAGCTGGCAGCCGCTGCCACTAACCGCGATCTGGCCGCGGCAGATTTCAAGCGTTTCAAGGACTTGAAAGAGCAAAACTACATCAGCGGTGCCGAGCTTGAGCGCCGCGAAACCGCGCTCAAGGCTGCCCAGGCGCAGTTTCAGCAAGCACAGGCCCAGCTGTCATCGCAGGGTAATCAGGCGGGTTACACCAGTCTGGTGGCCGATGTGTCTGGCGTTGTGACCGCCGTGGAAGCCGAGCAGGGGCAGGTGGTGTCCGCTGGCACGCCCATCGTACGCATTGCTGCCGATGGGCCGCGCGACGTGGTGTTCTCCGTGCCGGAAGACAAGGTTGCGGCGCTCAAGGTCGGCTCTGCGGTGGCTGTGCGGGCCTGGGCTCAGACCAGCCAGTGGGCTGGCGCTGTGCGCGAAATCGCTGCCAGCACGGACCCCGTCACCCGCACCTTTGCAGTAAAGGTGGCACTGACTGGCGGTGAGCCCCCGGCATTGGGCACGACGGTGTATGCCCAGCCCAGTGCGCTGGGCCATGCTGGCGTGAAGATCATCAAAATCCCTACTAGCGCGCTCAAACAGGATGGCAAGTCGTCTGCCGTTTGGGTGCTGGATGTGCCGACCATGACGGTGAAATCGCAGCTGATCACAGTGGCCACGGCTGATGGCAACGACGCTGTGATTTCAGCAGGACTGGAGCCGGGCATGCAGGTGGTTGCTGCCGGGGTGCACGTGCTGTCGCCGGGTCAAAAAGTCACTTTATATGCAGAAAAAGGGGCTCCAGCCCTCGTCAGCAGTGCGCAAGCAGCCACTAAAGGTGTAGCAGATTCCAGTGCAACGCCCGAGGCGGTTCAGGCAGCGTCTTCTTCGTCCAAGTGAGCGCCGCATGACCCCGACACCTCCTGCCTCTCTGGCAAAGCCCAAAGAAAGCTTCAATCTCTCCAAATGGGCGCTGGACCATCCGGCGCTCACCCGCTACCTGATGGTGGTGCTGATGTTGCTGGGCTTTGCCGCCTACTTCCAGCTCGGGCAGGATGAAGACCCGCCATTCACCTTCCGTGCCATGGTGGTTCGCACCTACTGGCCCGGTGCCACGGCACAGCAGGTGGCCGAGCAGGTGACTGACAAGATCGAGCGCACGCTGCAGGAAGCGCCTTACGCGGACAAGATTCGCAGTTATTCCAAGCCCGGTGAGTCGCAGATCATTTTCCAGATCAAGGATTCTTCAAAAGCGGCTGACGTGGCCAATGTCTGGTACAGCGTGCGCAAGAAGGTGGGGGACATGCGCTTCACGCTGCCGCCGGGAATCCAGGGTCCGTTTTTCAACGACGATTTCGGCGATGTGTACGGTGTGATTTACGCGCTGGAGTCCGATGGGTTCAACTATGCCGAGCTCAAGACCTTTGCCGACGACGTGCGCCAGCAGTTACTGCGCGTGCCTGACGTGGCCAAGGTGGAGCTGTTTGGCGTGCAGGACGAAAAGCTGTTCGTCGAGATCTCGCAAAAACGGTTGGCCCAGCTGGGGCTAGACCTGAACGCGGTGCTGGCACAGCTGGGCCAGCAAAACGCGGTGGAATCGGCCGGCGCCATTCAGACGCCTCTGGACGTGGTGCAGGTGCGCGTGGCCGGGCAGTTTGAGGCCGTGGAGCAGTTGAAGGCCATGCCCATACGGGGCAGCTCGGGCAGCCAGCTCAAGCTCGGTGACATTGCCGACATCAAGCGCGGATATGTGGACCCGCCGACTGTGAAAGTGCATCACCAGGGCAAAGAGGTGGTGGCGGTGGGTGTGTCCATGGCCAAGGGTGGCGACATCATTGCGCTGGGCAAATCGCTGGCCGTGGTGTCCTCACGTATTGACCAGAGTTTGCCTGCGGGCGTCAAGCTGGTGCAGATACAGGACCAGCCGAAAAACGTGTCCTCATCAGTCAACGAGTTTGTCAAAACACTGATTGAAGCCGTGGCGATCGTGCTGGCTGTGAGCTTCATTGCGCTGGGCTTTCATCGGCGCCCCGGCAATAACCCGCTATGGAAACGCTGGTACATCGACATGCGCCCCGGGCTGGTAGTGGGCATCACCATTCCGCTGGTGCTGGCCGTGACGTTTCTGGCGATGGACTATTGGGGCATTGGCCTGCACAAAATTTCGCTGGGCTCGCTGATCATCGCGCTGGGTCTGCTGGTGGACGATGCCATCATTGCCGTGGAGATGATGGTTCGCAAAATGGAGGAGGGCTACGACAAGGTGCGTGCCGCGACCTTCGCCTACGAGATTACCGCCATGCCGATGCTGACGGGTACGCTCATTACCGCTGCCGGTTTCCTGCCTATTGGTCTGGCCAAATCGGTCACCGGTGAATACACGTTTGCGATCTTTGCCGTGACAGTGATTGCGCTGGTGTTGAGCTGGCTGGTGTCGGTCTACTTTGTACCGTATCTGGGCACATTGATTCTGAAAGCCAAGCCCCATACGCCTGTGGCCGGGGCTGATGGCCAGGGCAATGGCGGGCCTCATGAAATGTTCGACTCACCGTTTTACAACACGTTTCGCAAATGTGTGAACTGGTGCGTCAAGCATCGATGGATCACGATTGGCGCGACGATCCTCACCTTCGCGCTGGGCATTGTGGGCATGGGCAAGGTGCAGCAACAGTTCTTCCCGGACTCCAGCCGCCCCGAGATCATGGTCGATATCTGGTTCCCCGAAGGTACTTCTTTCGCAGCCAACGAACTCACTGCAAAGCGGGTAGAGCAGCGGCTGATGCAGGAGGAGGGTGTTGCTTCGGTCAGCACCTGGCTGGGCTCGGGCGTGCCACGCTTTTATTTGCCGCTAGATCAGGTATTCCCGCAAACCAACGTGTCGCAGCTCATCGTGTTGCCCAAGGATTTGAAGGTGCGCGAATCGCTGCGGGTGAAGCTGCCTGCCTTGCTGGCGACCGAGTTTCCGGAAGTTCGTGGCCGGGTGAAGCTGTTGCCCAATGGACCACCCGTGCCCTACCCAGTGCAGTTCCGCGTCGTGGGGCTGGACCCGTTAGTACTGCGTGACCGGGCCGATGAGGTGAAGGCTGTGATGCGCCTGAACACCAATACCCGTGGTGTGAACGACAACTGGAACGAGTCAGTGAAAGTG
>JAKQJK010000373.1 GCA_029561195.1 Pseudomonadota bacterium | reverse complement strand
GGCAGTGGCCTTCTCCCCAAATTCGCTGAGCTTGCTGCCGTGCAACAGCAGGGCACGGGCGCGCAGCTCCATGTTTTGCCAGCCGGTATAAACAATCTCCGGCGCAATTTGCCAGCTGTGGTCATCAAGGTTCACGATGGCCGTGAATGCAGGCGTGACGTAAAGCCAGTTGAACGGGTCTTTCGCGCTGACGCGCAGGTAAGCATAGTTACGCCCGGGATTGCCGCGACCGTAGCCGGATTGCGCCAGCGCCAGCGCCTGTGATCGAGCCATTGCCGACCCGGCAGGTGAGTAGGCTGTGTTAAGGAAACTGTAGTAGGTTGCCAGCTGCACATCGTCATAGCCCGCACCGTTGCGGTAGAGCTCGGCAATCCAGGTGACCTCGCGCTCCGTGATGTAGCGTGCGCCGATCAGCCAGCTATCCGCGTTGATCTGGCTGGTGCGCATGATGCCATCGGTGCCGAGCACGCGGCGGTTTGCGCCAATAGCGCGTGCCCACTCGCCATGTATTTCCAGATTGGCACCCAGATTACGCGAAAAATCGATGCCCACGCGCTGTGGCCGGCTGCCTTCGGCGGCCCACAGCAGGTCAATGTCGGTATCCGCAACCAGCATGTACAGGCGGGCGCCCACATTGTCTTTGCCCGCGGTGCCGAAATCACTGTTCATGTCCGATGACACGGGAAGCAGGACAGGAGTCAAACCGACTGCTGCTACCGTCCCCGACAGGCTTTTGACCCAATCAGCACTGGCCATCACAAAACCCTCGCGCGAGGCTACCGGATCGTTAGGGTCTTTGGGCCGCTCGAAAAAGGCTACCGGGTTCCAGGCGTAGCCTTTGCCCCAGCGCTGTACCTGCTTGCCGATGTCGATGAAGAGTCCCTCCGACGGACTGACGCGCAGACCGCCTTCGAGAACGGTGCCTGTGCTGTTGGTGCTGAACGCGTCATGTGACGCGTTGCCGCTGACACGGGCGTAGGCGGTCAAGGTGTCGTACTTGAACTTGCCGGCGAGCTCGAAGCTGGTTGTGGCCCTGTCCAGGGTTTCACTGGGCAACAGGCCAGAGAAAGTTATGGGGTATAGCACCGCCGCAGGGCGCAAAGCGAAATGCTCGGCTTTGGCTTCAACAAACCCGGTGAGTTCGTAGGGTTTGGGCGCAACTTCGGAGAGATCAAAGCTGTAGTCAGCGGGCTGTGCGCTGGCGAACGCAGTGCCTAAAACCAAAACCGCGAACGCGGTTCGTGTCACTTTCTCAGCTCTTCTAGACGGGACATGAAATTCAGCGTGAACACTTCGTCAGGTACTTCACGTTTTTTCACGGCGGCATACAACATGACGGATTTGTAGCCTTTGTAGAGTGGGCTATCGGTTTCAACCGTGGCGGGACGCCGAACGCCACCGCCAAAGTCCTTAATGTCCTTGAAATGCAGTGTTTTGACCAGCATGCCGCTTGCCGCGTACGCTTCAATATGGGTGGGCAGTACGGTCTTGCGATCCACCGTCAGCTTCAGCCGGTCATACGCCACCGATCCGGTTTTGGCCTTAAGGTCCAGCAGGTAGTTGTCGCCCTGCTCGGTAGCTGCGCTAACGTCGTATTCTTCGGTGTAGTCCACCCGCAGAATATCTGAATTGTTGAACACACCGCCCGTCACCGATTGCAGGCTGGTGATGCGAACCGGCTTGCCCACATTGGGGATATAAAGCCACATGTTGTCACCCTGGCGCAAGGTGCTGCGTCCCTTGTCGCTGGCCGGAGCAAGAAAAAGCGCAGCGACCTTGTCGCGTCCCTTCTTCACCGAGTACAGGATGTACTCCTTGCGCTTGCCATCGGGCTCCTCATTGATGAGCTTGCGCGTCATCTCATAGGACTCGGGCTCCAGATTACGGTCTACCTTCTCCAGGATGGCCTTGCCGTCCAGCGCCAAAGCGAGAACCGGAGCCAGCGTGAACAACAGCAGCAGATGTCGAAATGATTTCACCGTGTGCTCCTTCAAACGTGGCGCAAAGCCTGAATCGGGTCCATCCGCGAGGCGCGCCAGGCCGGTTGCAAGCTGGCCAACACAGCCATTCCCACCACCAGCACCGCGACCGTGACCACCTCGGCCACCGAGAGCGTGGGCGCTAGCGTGATGATCTGACGCCCAAACGGAAACTGCAGTGGATACATATTGAGCAACGCAACAACAGCTAGACTGACCGCGACGCCAACTGCAGCACCAATCAGCCCCAGCAACAAGCCTTCGCCCACATACAAACCCAGAATGCGGCGCGGTGGCGTGCCAATGGCTGCCAGCGTGCCAATCTCGCGTATGCGCTCATACACGGCCATGAGCATCACGTTCATCACGCTGACTAGCACGATGGCAACCAGCATGATGCGGATAAACAGCGTCATCAGATCGATCATCCCGGCGATATTCGCGAATGGCGATAACGCTTTCCAGCTGTGCAACTCCAGCACAGGCTTGCCATCCTTGTTGGTCAGCTTCTCCAGCCGCTCTGCCAGCGATGCTTCTACCTTGTCGAGTTTCGCCAGATCATGCAACCGGATG
>JAKQJK010000258.1 GCA_029561195.1 Pseudomonadota bacterium | reverse complement strand
AGACCGCACGATCTGGCCGCGCTGGTTGTAGATGTCGATCACCACCGGCGCGGGTTCCGCCAGGCTGTAAGACAGCGTGGTGCTGGGATTGAAGGGATTGGGGTAGGCTGGAGCGAGCGACGTGACCAGAGGAATGGAGGGTGTGCCGGAACCCACAGCCGCGTAAGCGATGGAAATGGGGCCGTGGTAGTCCACGGTTCCGTCCAGATCGGAGTTTTGCAGCCAGTAGTAATAGGTTCCGTCCTCTTGGATCTCTGCGTCCGTGAAGATGTAGGTCTGCTGCTGCGAGGTGTTGGTGGCCTGGATCAGTTCGCTGACCGTGGTGGCAGTGGCCAATTCCTCATTGCTGTTGCGCAGCACGTAAAAGCCCTGCACACCAGTCTCGGTCTGGGTTACCCAGGTGAGGTTCACATAGTTGTCCGCGGAGATGGCGGCGGTGAAGGAGGAAAGCTCGATGGGATTAACTGGTTCGTAGTAATCCCCGGCCACAAAGTCATCCACCATGAAAGCAAAGGCATCATTGGAAACACACTGAATGGCGATGTAGGCTGTCGTGTTCGCGCAGGACGGGGGCAGCGCGTATTCGTAGAGGGTCCACTCGGTGGGAGCTTCCACGTAGGTGGTAGCGCTACCGGCAAGATAGTTGGTGAAACTGGTGTAGGCGTTGCCGGTGGTCGAATAAAGCACTTTGAAGCGCTCCAAGCCGTACTGATCCGTGATGGACTTGGCAAAGAAGCTGATACGGGGCGAATCTCCGAAGCTGAGGGCGGGCGAGATCAACCAGTCGTTGTTGGGAGGGGTGGTGGCGGCAAAGCAAGCCGCGTATTTGGTTCCCGAATAGGGTTCGTAGTCTCCAGTCAACGCGGGAGTGGTACTGGCCGGATTGAAGATGATGTAGGATCCTGTGTATCCGGAGTTGGTGAAGGTAACGCCGTCGATGCCGTAGGTGGCGTATCCGTCTCCGTCATATAGAGTCCAAGGAGCAAAGGTCAGCGCGAAATTTGTGTAAGTGTCATAATAATCCTCGTGAACTTCTTCCACAGCAAATCCACGCAAGGGGATCGCGTAAGTCGCCTTGTCTTGCGCGCGGGGTTTCAGGTCTCGCACAAAACAGTCCGCGTGTTTGTGTCCTTCGGCGTGAGACCTTCCGATCCGGGTAGCACCGGTCAGGGTGTTGGTGAAATCGACTTGGGGGATAATCACACTCCCCTTGGCGGTGTTGTCCACGATCTGCAGATTGGCTGTTTTTTCACCGTAGGCCGAGGAGGCCTGAGGTTCGAATTTTACTGTCCAGGAGGCGGTTTGGCCGTGGATCAGGTTGATGGGATAAGTGTTGTCGTCGACGAGAGTAAACTGGCCAGGATCGATGCCGGTCAAAGAAACAGCACCAGAATTGATCGTCAGGGTCGAACCCGCCATGTTTCCCACCTCGAAAAGGTGCGGAGTGCAAACACTGCTGCCCTTAAGCGCCAAGCCGTAATCGAATTCAGTATCGGAGAACCCCATCAGAGGATTAGGCAGGATGCCGGAAATGCTGATGTCGTCCACCGCCGCGGGGGGTTGGTTCGCGGTTGAGTTGTTATTTTTCCAAGAGAATATCAACAACTGGACCGTGTCGGAGACATTGTTGTTCAAGGTGATGGCTGGGGTCTGCCAGGTCGTACCCTGTCCGTTGTATGGCCCCCCGATCCGGTAGGTGGTGCTGAAAGCGGTGCCTGCCGTGGGAAGAATGTTCAGGTCCAGATTCACCAGAAATACTTCCAGCACATCGTAAGTAGCCTGCCCATTGGATTTCCAGGCGAAATTAAGCTGGTAGCTGTTTCCGGGAGGGAAATAAACGGGAGCGTAGAGATGGGAAACAGAAGTGGCGGTGCGGGTGTAGGCATTTACCAACGTGCTGCTGCTGTTAGTGATGTAGGCGCAGTAGGGCGAGCTTCTATAGGTGGCGTTGGCGATGGTCCAGAAATTAGTTTGATTTGCCTGGGCCGCGTACCAGTCATTGAGGTCGCCGTCCCAGTTTTCCGCGAAGAAAGTGATCCGTTCAGTGCCGTCGGCCAAGGTGGTGGCCTGAGCTGTCACTCCTGGGGAATAGGCCACGGCTTTGGCGCTGTCGTCGCCCACGGACCAGGCTTTGTAATAGTAGGTGGTAAAGGGTGAGCGTCCGGTATGGCTGTAGCTGGTGTTACTGCCGTTGTAGAGAACGGTGCCGCCGCCGGTGATGCTGTTGCCGGCCGAATAAGTGGTCCCCGCGATAGGCGCTCCGAAAGTGCCGGTGGCGCTCCAGGCAACCATAACGTTATTATTGGCGGCGTTTTGGGTCCAAGCCAGATCTATCTGGGTAGTGCTGGCGGCTGTGGCCGTGAAAGTGATGGGGTCTTCGACCGATACAAGATTCAGACTGTTCAAAGCGGCTTCAAGATTGATCAATCCGTAGCCGGTGTACATGTCCCAACCCACGGAAGCGCCGATGGTCATGTCGGTGGCAGTGCTGGTGATGATGGTCCTGATCTCGGCCGGAGTGAGGGTGGGATCCTGGGAAAGCAGTAACGCCACGGCGCCGGCGGCATAGGGGCAGGCACAGGAAGTGCCGCCAAAATACCAGTTGTAATCGCCATTCGCCCATCCTGCAGTGCCTTGAATATCCGTGGAGGGAAGTTCAGTTGGGGCCATGATGTCCACAGCTAGCCGGTCGTCCTGGGTGGCGGAACCGTAGCAGGAGCCGTAATTTAGCACTCCGTCCGAGGAGGTGAAGCTCTTTCTTTCGCCTTCCGGCGCGGCGGCACCCACGCTGATCACATACTGGTTGTTGGAGGGATAACCTATGGCGTTCTGAGTTTCATTGACTCCTGTACCCATATAGGCAGGATCATAATAGTTGCCTGATGAAGCGAGAATCACCACTCCAGCGTTGTTCGCGTAGGTGAGGGTCGGATCGACTGTGGGGTCGGATGAGATACCCTGGGCGCCCAGGCTCATGCTGATCACGTGGGCTCCGTTGTCCGCCGCGTGGGTTATGGCATTGGCGATTGCTGTAAAGGTCATGCCGCCGGTGGCGCTGGCCACCTTGAGGGGCATGATGCTGCAACCTCCGGCGCTGCCGACCACACCGAGGTTGTTGTTGGCCTTGGCAGCCGCGATTCCGGCTGCCTGGGTGCCATGGCCGGCATCCGGCGCATCGTCCATGGGGTTGTTGTCGCCCACGCCGTAGTCGTAACCCGCCACCAGAGTGAGATCCGGATGGCTGGTGTCCACTCCGGAGTCGATGATGGCGATCACGATACTGGAATTGCCGTATCCATAATTCCAAGCTTCCTCAGCGTGGGTGTCCCAGCCTGGGGTTCCCACCGCGGGACCGGTATAATCGTAGGTGCTTACTTGCCAGGAAGGGAACTGGCCGGTGTTGTTGTGGCCCCAGTTGTCATCGTAATAGGTATCGTTGGGCACGGCCTGAGTGTAGGCGTAGTATTCCAGGCTGGCGTCCTCAACCTCGGGATCGGTCAGGAAATCCGCCAAGGTTGTCTGCACATCCGTGCTGCCGTCCAGCATGATGATGAACCAGCGGTCGAAGCCGGTGGTTTGTTCCCAGGCGGTGTCATTCACCCGGCGGTGGGCCCGTTTGAGTTTGTTCCCGCCGTTGCGGGCCATTTTCTCGTCCAGGCTCCTGATGCCAAAGCTGGTTTTTTCGGTGTTCAGGTCCTGGGGCAGGTCAGCCAGGTTTTTGGCTTGAGTGGTGAGTTTGACCTTGATGCGGTCATTGGCAAAAGCCGGTTGTTCGCCGTCCTTTTGCATCCTTGCAGCAGCCGACAGAACCATGCCCATGCAGATAAAAACCGAGAGTAGAAGCAACATCTTACGCATGGCGGTTCTCCTTGATAATCCTGAGGGTAGTGGATCTGGCTGTTTGATATCTGTCAAGGAAAAATTTCCAGCCCGAGGCCATCAAGAGAAAAAAAGCAAAGGCGGAAGCCAAGTTCCGCCCTTGCATTGAATGATGGGCCAAGCGCCAGCCGGGATCCGGTTGACGTTTTGCCATGCTATGGCAAAAGCAATATTTTCTCGCTTCCCGTGTTCTGGCCCTGGACCCAGGCAAGCAGATAGATGCCCGCCGCGAGGCGTTTCCCCGAGCCGTCTTTGAGGTCCCAGCTGTATTCCGTTCCGGATCTCACCTGGATGCTGTCGAGCAGTTGGCCTTTCAGGTTGAAAATCTTGAGTTCGGCTTCCTGTCCGGCTTTGCCGGAGAGGGTGAGCCGGGCCTGGTTCACCGCGGGATTGGGGTGGACCGACAACACCGGCACCGGCACGGCCAGATCGTCCTGAGCCGCGGTGGCGGGTGAGAGGATGAAATTGGCCGAACCGACGGAGTTGACCAGGGTGGCGTTGAAATAGAAGTTGGAGGGCACAACGTTGGTGACGGAGATGGCGGTGGTATTGCCAACAGCGGTGAAAGCCAGCTTCAGCAGGGTTCCGGACCCGGTGAAGCGGGGATCCGCATCGCAGCTGATCGACAGGCTGCCGGGTGAGTTCTGGACCACGCTGGGCTCCAGGCCTTCGCTGAGCGTTCCCGCGGCATCGCTGCCTGCGAATTCAAGCTTGGCGGGATCGTAGGCCAGATCGAACTGATAGTGGCCAACGTTCCAAGAGGGAAGCAAGTAGCTGCTGCGCAGCTCCGTGATGCCGGTCTGCTGATAGCCGAGATGCATCACATTGGTCATGCTGATCTGGCTTTGGGCCAAAGA
>JAKQJK010000364.1 GCA_029561195.1 Pseudomonadota bacterium | reverse complement strand
GATGAATCCCGAACTGGAGCATGCCATTCACCTCTATCTGCTCAACCGTGATGTGCTGATCACACCGTTTCACAACATGATGCTGGTGTGCCCTGATACGTCGCGGGCGGATGTGCAGCGTCTGCTGGCTGCGTTTGATGCAGTGCTCACAGCCCTGACGGGTGCCACCGCACCATGACCGAAGCATCTTCCACGCAGCAAGACAGCATCTACGCCACGCTGCGCCAGTGGATCACCGTGGGGCGGTTTTTGCCGGGCGAGCGCCTGAAGATTCGCAATGTGGCTGCCGCCATGGGTGTGGGTCACATGCCGGTACGTGCGGCGTTGCAGCGCCTCGCGGCTGAGGGAGCTTTGGTGAACAGCCCCAATGCCGGCGTGGCAGTGCCGCAGCTGTCCGCGCCCGAATTTGATGACCTGCTGCAAATGCGAATGCTGCTCGAAGGCGAGGCAGCCGAGCGGGGCAGCATGCTGCTCGACACTACGCAACTGGCAACGATGAAGTCCCTGTGCGAACGCATGGATCAGGCGCTGGCCGACAAACGACCGGCAGACTACCTGGCGGCGAACGAAGACTTTCATGTTCTGCTGTACCGCGCGGCCGGCTCGCCCATCCTCTTCAACCTGATTGATACGCTGTGGCTCAGGGCCGGGCCTGTTTCCAACCATCTGTTTGATACACCGCAAGCGTCCCTCGTGCTGAACGATGCGCACCGTGACGTCATGCGCGCGCTGGAGCGGCGCGACAGCACCGGTGTGCGCCGGGCTGTGGAGAAAGACATCTTTGTGGCGGGGCAGTTCCTTCGCAGGCGTTAGCTTCTCAACAGAAAATTGCAAGGCTTGGAGAATCCTCGTACTATGACCTGATGAATCTCGGGTTTCCGGGTATTCAACTCATGGGCCCTCCGCATGCAAGACCACGATCTTGACGACTTGAGACGGCTGTTTTCACTGCTGATCGACAGTGTGCCCATCGGTGTGGCGGTGATTGACCGCGAAATGCGGCTGCAATACATCAATGAAAGACAGGCAAAGCTCAACAACATTCCTGTTTCAGAGCATATCGGCAGAAAAATATCCGATGTTCTGCCGCGGCTTTTCTCAGTTGCGGGCTCAAAAATCCAGTTTGTTCTCGATACGGGAACTCCACTTTTGAAGCAGGAAATTATTTCTGGTCAGGCTTCAGGGGCTGGTTACACCTTGCACCGCCTCGCTTCGTATTTCCCATGGCGTGCTGGCAATGGGGAGATTAAGGGGGTTCTGGCAGTTGTCCAGGACGCCACGGTTGACTCATTCACCCGGCAATTGCAGGAAGATTCTCAGCAAAGGCTGCTGGATGTGCTCGACAACCTTTTTACCTTCGTGGGCGTAATGGAGGTGGATGGGACACTCACCGATGCCAATAAAGCGCCACTGGAGGCTGCTGGTTTGTGCCTGGATGACGTTCGCGGTAAGAAGTTTTGGGATACCTACTGGTGGTCTCACGATGTCGAGGCACAAAACAAGTTGCGGGATGCTGTTGACCGGTGTCGCAACGGTGAAGTGATTCGCTATGACCTTGAAGTACGCATGATCAACGACACCCGCATGTGGATTGACTTCATGCTGGCACCCATGCGGGACAGGGATGGCAATATCACGCACCTGATACCCTCGGCGTCGGACATCACCGAGCGCCATGCCAATGCCGTGGCTCTGCAGCAAGCGGAGGAACGAGCCCAATCTATCATCGAGTCGTCGGACGATGCCATCATCACCAAGTCACTCGACGGCATCATCACCGAGTGGAATACTGCCGCCACACGCATGCTGGGCTACTCGGCGCAGGAGGCAATTGGAAGGCCAGTCACCCTGATCTTCCCGCTGGATAAGCTGGCTGAAGAGGAAGGTGTGATGCGGGCCATATCTCAGGGCCAGCGGGTCCCGTCGTTTGAAACAGTCCGGATCCACAAAAGTGGCTACCTGATTGATGTAGCGGTGACGGTTTCACCATTGCGCGATCGCAGCGGCCGGGTAATTGGCGCGTGCAAACTGGCCCGGGACATCACGGTTCAGAAGCGGCAACGCGATGCCATTGACCATGCCCTCGAAGAGAAAACGGCGTTGCTGCACGAAGTACACCACCGAGTGAAGAACAATCTGCAGATTGTCTCCAGCCTGCTGAATCTGCAGGCACGCAAAGCTTCGCCCGATGTAGTGCTGGCTTTGGCCGAATGCCAGGGGCGGATCAGGGCCATGGGCCTGGTGCACCAGCTGCTTTACGAGTCAGAAAACATGGTGGAAGTGGATTTGTCTGTCTACATCAGTCGGTTGATCATGTTGACCAAAGAGACCTACGAGGGGCCTGCATCCGGCGTTGAACTGGTGTTCTCTGGCGTGCAGGAAAAATTGGCGCTGGACATTCAGCGCACCATTCCCTGTGGACTGGTGGTGCATGAGCTGGTATTGAACGCCTTCAAGCACGCCTTTCCTGGCGGACGTCAGGGTCGAATTAACGTAGAGCTGCGTCTGGTGTCATCCGGCTTTCTACATCTGACGGTCCGTGACAACGGGTGTGGCCTGCCAGAGAGCTTTACATGGGGTGGGAAGAGCGGCCTGGGAACCCAGCTGATCCCGATGTTCGTCAACCAGTTGCAGGGCACAATGACCACGGCGTCGTCGAGTCATGGTGCGAGTATCACGATAGAGTTGGTACCGGCTAAACAAAAGGTTCAAGATGCAAGCTGAAAAAATACTCGTTGTTGAAGATGAGCCGGTTGTTGCCCTTGATCTGCAGCAGACGCTTGAAAAAATGGGTCATGAGGTCTGCTCCATCCAGACCAGTTTTCAGGCTGCCATGGAAGCAGTTGAACACCACAGCCCAAGCCTTGTGTTGATGGACATTCATTTGCAGGGTGCAGGGGATGGCATAGATGCCTGCAAGCTGATTTATGAGCGCTGGCAACTCCCCGTGATTTTTCTGACGGCATACGCGGATGAAAGAACGGTGAACCGGGCGGCATCCTGCAAGCCCTTTGGTTATCTGATGAAGCCCTATTTGCCAAAAGAGCTTTACGCTGTCCTGCAAGTCGCACGTTTTCGGCACGACACGGAAATGTCACTATTCAGGTCCGAGGAGCGGCTGTCCCTGGCTATCGAGGCTGCAGAGCTAGGCACCTGGGAGTGGGAGTCACAAGTAGACCAGATCAACGGAGACGTGCGATTTGGCAGGATTTGGGGCAACACACTTCGCCCATTTCTAGCGGGACTGCACGCCATGCTTGGGCGCATTCACCCGCAAGACCGGGCTCGGGTTGCATCGCACTTGACGACACTCGGCTTTTTCAACTGCGTTTTCCGTGCATTGCGGGAATCTGGTGAATATGCCTGGCTGGAAATGTATGGCAATCTCCGCACAAAGGGTGCCAACAACCTGGTGGTGGTGGGTGCCATCCGGGACATCACGCCACGCAAGGAGATGGAAGAGCGTCTGCGCCAAGCCAGTGTGGTGTTCACCACCATTGCTGAAGGCATCATGATTCTGGATGAAGGTGGCAGAATCATCTCTGTGAATCCCGCATTCACGAGGCTGACAGGTTACCAGGAGACGGAGGTTCGGGGACTCTTTCCCAACGAATTCCTGCTGGTTCAGCGCGATGGTCCGTCTACCAATATTGACAACGCCAATACAGAAGAAGGCTTCTGGTCCAGCGAAGCCGTGTGCAAGGGCAAAGACGGCAGGATTTTCAACGCACTGCATCAAATCTGTGTGGTGAGGGACGAATCCGGTAAAGCGGGAAATTATGTCCACACCATTTCGGACTTGACAGCTATTCGTGCAACGGAGCGCCAGCTGGTTCATCTGGCATTTCATGATCAGCTGACCAAACTGCCCAATCGCCGGTTGTTTCTGGATCGACTGCGCCAAGCGATGTCGGCCAGTGACCGCAGCGGGCAGGCGGGAGCGCTGCTCTACATAGACATGGATGATTTCAAGACATTGAACGATACCTTGGGGCATGACATGGGTGACATGCTGCTGGAGCAGGTCGCGGGCCGCCTGATGGCTTGCGTTCGGGAGGGCGACACGGTTGCACGTCTGGGCGGGGATGAGTTCATGGTGATGCTTGAGCACCTGAGCACTGAACTTCCGGATGCGGCGGCTCATACCGAGGTCGTTGGGAAAAAAATTATCGCAGCGCTTGACCAGCCCTATCATTTGGGAGCGCATGAATACCGCTGTACTCCCAGTATCGGCGCCACGCTGTTTGAGGGCAGCATTCAGCGAATGGATGAATTGATCAAGCAGGCGGACATTGCCATGTACCAGTCCAAGAAGGACGGTCGGGACACGCTCAGCTTTTTTGATCCCGCGATGCAACAGTCCGTCAATCAGCGTGCCACCCTTGAGTCGGCCTTGCACAAGGCGCTTGCACTGCAACAGTTCCAGCTTCATTACCAGATGCAGGTGAACATCTGGCGTCATCCTATTGGAGCGGAAGCATTGATTCGCTGGATTCATCCGGAGCGCGGCACGGTTTCACCAGCCGAGTTCATACCGATGGCTGAAGAGACGGGCTTGATACTGCCTATTGGTAGCTGGGTTCTGGAGACGGCCTGTGCCCAGATCAGGACCTGGGGGCAGCACCAATTGACCCGGGAACTGACACTGGCCGTGAATGTCAGCTCCAAACAGCTGCGGCAAGCCGCTTTCGTGGAGCAGGTGCGATCTCTGGTGATTCGTTACGGCATCAATCCCAGATTACTCAAGCTTGAAATTACCGAGAGTATGTTGGTGGACAATGTGGAGCACACCATCCAGATCATGGCGGCCATCAAGAAAATTGGTGTCCAGTTCTCGCTGGATGATTTCGGCACCGGTTATTCATCCCTGCAGTACCTCAAGCGGCTGCCACTGGATCAGCTGAAGATCGACAAATCCTTCGTGCATGACCTCACAGTAGACCAGAGCGACCGCACAATTGTGCGCACCATCATCACCATGGCGCAGAGCCTGGGGCTGGATGTGATCGCCGAGGGTGTGGAGACCGAGGACCAGAGGCAGTTGCTGCAGAACAAAGGTTGTATTCATTACCAGGGCTACCTCTTCGGCAAGCCGGCAGCGATTGAACTGTTTGATGCTTCGTTGCGATAAGTGCACGCGTATCGCTCGCGCTATCAAGTCAGCACTTGTTCAAGGTCTGGAAAAGTGGTCAAACGACCGAAATGTGTTGGCTACCTCCGCACCGTGCTCATCGATCAGGCGCAAACCCGGCGCTGACTGAATTTGTCCCACGCGCGTGACGGGCGTGCCACTGGTGTGTGCTGCCGCCAGAACGGCATCGCGATGGGTCGGTGGAGCAGTGAATAGCAGCTCGTAGTCGTCGCCACCTGCCAGAACATGTGCCAAACTGGTCTGCAGACCTGTTTTCTGGTCATTTTTGATGCCAAATATGCCCGAAGACCTCATCCAATATTCGTGACTAGCTACTAATTTAATAGCTATCGAGGTGTTGATCACTGCACCAACCTGTGATGCCTTGAGGATGTGCCCGAGATCACCCAGCAGCCCGTCGCTCACATCAATCGCTGCCGAGGCGATACCGCGCAAGGCGATGCCCAGCGCTACCCGCGGGGAGGGTGTTTCCAGTCGTGCACGTGCCGGGCCGAAGACTTCTGGAGGCACTGACAGCAGTTTGCCGTACAACACGTCCAGCGCTAGCCGGGCGTCACCCAGCGTGCCGCTCACATAAATGTCATCGCCCGCTTGCGCACCCGAACGCAGCAGCGCTTGGCTGCGGCCACTCACCACCGGCACCTCGCCAAACACAGTAATGC
Organism: Pseudomonadota bacterium; assembly: GCA_029561195.1. Taxonomy (GTDB): domain Bacteria; phylum Pseudomonadota; class Gammaproteobacteria; order Burkholderiales; family Burkholderiaceae_C; genus Egaibacter. The sequence continues at coordinate 1,720 of JAKQJK010000364.1, read as the reverse complement.
AGATATTTAGCGGCCCCTGCGTGGTGTCTCCGCCTATCAACTCGCAGTCGTGGGCGTCCGCCAGCGCGAAAAGGCCCTTCGAAAAGGCTGCCAGCCATGCTTCATCCACGCTCGGCAGCGCCAGCGCCAGCGTGAAGGCAAGAGGTTTGGCGCCACATGCTGCCAGGTCGCTCAGGTTCACGGCCAACGCCTTGTGGCCAAGTGTCTGCGGATCGACGTCCGGGAAAAAATGACGACCTTGCACCAGCATGTCGCTCGAGATCGCCATTTGCGTGCCGGGGGCAGGCTGCAGCAGCGCACAGTCGTCACCGACGCCCAGCACTGAGTGAATGGCGGGGCGTTTGAAGTAACGCGCAATCAGGTCAAACTCACCCATGTGGTCGGCCATGTTGCTCATTCTTCCTTCGCAGGAGGGGTTGTGGCAATGGCACTTCGGGTGGGCCAAAGGAAACCCATTGGCTGTTCAACCATACGGCGCCAGATGGCCTGGCGAATTCGGCCGCGATCCATTTCGCCCACATTGTGCGCGCGCAGGGCCAGCCGGAATGCCAGGTAAAAACTCACGCCCAGGTTGAGTGCACCAATGAGTGGCAGTGCGGCTACGCACCACCACAACGCGGGCTCGCGCACCACGTCCCAGCCCAGGGTGGCACATGCCGCTGCCAGTTGACCGGCTGACAGGGTAACGTGACGAACTTCCATGCCGAGCCCAAAGAACGCAGCAAATGCCGGTATCAGGCCAAGCATGAAACCCAGCGAAATATTGGATGCAAAGCCCGAAATGTTGTTGCGCATGAATTGAGCCCAGCGTGTGGAGCGCGCTGCACCCAGCACCTGTGTGAACCGCGGGTTGTAGCGCATGGCCGAATCCAGCCGGTGCAGCACAAACCAGTTCTCTGCCCAGCCGGCTATCAGGCTGGACACAAACAGAAGCACGCCGGTAAAGGAGGCAAACAGCAGGGTGGGTCCCAGCAACGTCAGCGAATGCAACACGTAGGTCGCCTCTTTGGCGTCGATCATCGGGTTGCCAGTGGCCAGCAGCATAGCGCCCGATATCAACAGCACGACGGGAAACACTACGCCTACGTTGCCGAACACCGCAGCCACCTGCGAGCGAACCAGATGGGTTACTTCATCAACAAAGGCGTCCAGCGCCGTGGGGTCGGTCAGGTCTTTGAGTTTGGCAGCCATGGCGGGCGCCGTCATGGCCGGCTGCTTGGTGGCCAGTGTGTAGCGCATCAACTGGATCACGACAAAACTGCCTGCATACACGATGCCGGACCAGAAACCATTCCAGAACGCCGACAGCGCCAGCCCCATGATGGCAAATTTCAGCAGCGTGGTGATGGCTGTCAGCGCTCCGCCGCCCGCCGCCTTGCGCAGCATGCTGGTGTATTCACCCACATTGCGGGTGATGTAGTGTTCCCCCACTTCGGAGCTGCGTTCGGTGACTTTGGCAGCCAGCATGGAGGAGTTGGAAGATACCAGTGAGCGCAGGCTGCGCCGCTCTTGCCCCACGACGACCAGATGCGCCAGCAGGCGGGTCGTACTGGCGGAAGTGTTGGCGGACGTCAGGCAGTCCAGCAGGGCGCGAATGCGCAGGATGCGCTCCCGCAATTGGCGGATTCGAAACACCAGACTGACTGAAATTCCGTGCTCATTCAGGTGGGTATAGACCGACGCCGCAGCGGCACGGCAGGCTTCCAGCCGTTCACGGAAT
>JAKQJK010000326.1 GCA_029561195.1 Pseudomonadota bacterium | reverse complement strand
GTCCCTGGCATCCTCCAGGGAATAACCGACATTCATCATGGACTCGATGATGGTCTCGTCGTTATACATGGCGGGCGCCGAACCCGGGCCGAAGTTCACCCGGATGACCTCATCGTAGAATGCCTTGGGTGTGTTCTCGTGGAGACGGACGTGGAAGTTGGGCTGGCGCATGCGCAACTCATCGGCGAGCTCCAACAAAATGAAACTCAGTTCATTGGTCGCATCGTTGCCCTCGGAGTCCTGACCACCGATGGTCACTACCTCCCAGCTGGTCAATCCACCGAGCATGCTGGTCAGCTCGTCGGAGTACATGGGGATGGTTTCGCATAGCTTTACGCAGAAAGCTCCCAGAATATCTTTCGCCTCTTGTCTTGAAATACGTCCAGCCGCCAAATCCTCTTCATAGTAGGAATTCAGGAATTGGTCCACGCGGCCCGGACAGGTGGTTTCACCTATTGTCTCCTGGAAAATGGCGATGTGGGTGAGGGTCATTGATTGGACCGCTTCATAGAAACTGGTTGCGCCATAACGTGGTACGCGAGCGCAGACCTCCGCAATCCGCTCTAGATCAAGTTTCCGCTGAGGGTCCGCTTCAGCCTCTGCCAGCCTACGCGCCTCGGTCGCATAGCGGTCACCAAACTCTGCCAGCGCATTCATTGAGATTTTCACAGACTGGTAGAAGTCCAGCTTGGAGGGATCGTTGGTTTGTGCCTCGAAGGCCTCCACCTCGGCGATGATGCCCTCGGCACCCAGTTTGATCACTTTCTCGTAGCCGGGTGCCAGGTGAGCAATACCACCAGCCTCATACAATTGGTACTGCAGTGCTTCAATCTGCTCCTTAACAAAGCGCATCTGCTCTTCCTGCCCGTCAAAGGCAAGATAAACCATATTCTTGTCCATCCAGAACGGAATATATGACTGGAGTTTTGCCTGCTCGTCTTCGCTGATCTCGAGAGGATTGACCTTGCGGGTGGGTAGTTTGTCGACACCAATCATTATGCCCAGACCGCCCAACTCCGGATAACAGATGCCGGCGACCCGTTTGGCGGTGAAGTTGCCAACAATCAGCTCGTCAGGATAGATTTTCACCGTTTTGTTGGCCAGGACGTGGCGTGTCGCTTCAGCTATCTGAACGGCCGTAGATTTCCCATCGTTGGCCTCATCCATGTAATACTCTGACCAAAGCACTGCGCGCTCGATGCAGCCACCGTAGGTAGCCTCGTCGACAGCTTTCTTCAGGCGAGCGACTCGAGCACCATCTTCCAGTGACTGACCAACGACATTAGTAATTGCATTCATATTTCACCTCGCGTCTCAGCGCTTGACTCAAAAGTTTAATATTGTTTTTGAAGCTACGGTTGCTTTACATGTCGCCCCGTCTTAAACGAAGCACATACTATGGAGAGTACAAGGAGTGGTAGTGTCCCGTCAAGTGGTGTAATTCCGGTCTCCAGTTTCATTGCTTCAGGCGGCCTCAGACTGTGGCAGTAGGTTGGCCTGGTCTTCCTTGCTCAGCACGCGCGCCAACGTCTCTTGGCTCATGTAGCGGCGTGTCACCTGCCATTCATCTGTTTGCTCAGCGAGTAGCGTTCCCACGAGCCGCATGATGGCAGCGTTGTTCGGGAAGATACCCACCACCCGCGAGCGGCGTTTGATTTCCTTGTTCAATCGCTCCAGGGAATTCGTCGATGCCAGCTGAGGCCAGTGCTCTTTCGGGAAGCTCATGAAGGCAAGCACGTCGTCCTCGGCGCTGTCCATGAGCTCCGCTACCTTGGCGAAGCGCTCTCGCAGCTTGTCAGCGGTTTCTCGCCACTGCTGGCGTGCCTCCTGCTGGTTCTCCTGCACGAAGGCCGTGCGGATCACGGCGGCCACCATGGAGTGCTGCTTGCGCGGGACATGGGCCAGCGCATTGCGCATGAAGTGCACCCGGCAGCGTTGCCAGGTAGCTCCTATGACCTTGGCAATCGCCTGCTTCAGGCCCTCGTGGGCATCCGAGACCACCAGTCGCACGCCTGACAGGCCACGGCGCACCAGGCTGCGTAGGAACTCGGTCCAGAAGGCTTCAGTCTCGGCCGGACCCACAGCCATGCCCAAGGTTTCCCGGCGACCTTCGCTGCTGACGCCAACGGCAACAACCACCGCTTGGCTGCTGACAGCGCCACGCTCGCGCGATTTTAGATAGGTCGCATCCAGCCAGACGTAGGCCCATGGGCCCTCCAGCGGGCGATTCAGGAAAGCCTCGACGCGCTCGTCCAGTTCCTCGCACAGTCGCGATACCTGGCTCTTGGAGATGCCGCTCATACCCATCGCCTGCACCAGATCATCGACCTTGCGGGTCGATATCCCCTTCACATACGCCTCCTGCACAACAGCCACCAACGCCTGCTCCGAGGCCTTCCGGGGCTCCAGGAAGCTCGGCAGGTAACTGCCCGTGCGCAGCTTCGGAATTCGCAGGTCCATCGTTCCCAATCGTGTCTCCAGTGTGCGCTCGCGATAGCCGTTGCGCTGGTTGACCCGGCCCTCACTGCGTTCATGTCGGCCGGCGCCGCAACGCTGCTCCGCCTCTGCATCCATCAGTCGCTGCAGGACCAGTTCGCCCAGCTCCCTCAGTAAATCACCGTCCGCATGCTTTTCAGCCAGCTCAATCAATGCCATCCTGTCCTCGGTCATCGTGGTGTCTCTCCGTGATTGGTGAAGGTGTCGTAACCTCCAGTTTACGGAGACCCACGGTGGCCGCCACCCCACCGTGAAGATTTACACCA
>JAKQJK010000310.1 GCA_029561195.1 Pseudomonadota bacterium | reverse complement strand
CGGTCCGGGCTGCAGAATGTCCGCTGATTTGATCTCGAACAATTGCTGGCATTTGACCGCATTCACTTTCTCCCACCCGGCACGCGACGCAACTTTTTCGGGCCGGAATTTCTTGCCACACCATGAGCCAATGATGATGTCTGGGTTGCGCCGCACAATCTCGGCACCGTCTGCAATGATGCGGTTTTTGCCCAGTGACTGCGCAGCCAGTTCGGGGAAACAATCATCACCACCCGCAATGCCCATCAACTCGGACACCCATCGGATAGCGCTGATGTGCGGCTCGTCCCATTCTTCAAAGAAGATTCTGGGGCGTCGCGTCAGGGTTGCTGCGGCAGACTCAATGACCGCCAGTTGCCGCTGCATGCTTTCAATCAGTGCCAGGCCTTTATGTCCCTGCCCCACCATGGCAGCTACCTGGTACATCATGGAGAATATTTCTGCCACGCTGCGCTGGTTAAAAACGGTAACTTGCACTCCCTGACGAATCAGCCCGGCGGCGATGTCCGCCTGCATATCAGAGAAGCCGAATACGCAGTCGGGTTGCAGTGCCAAAATTTTGTCCATTTTGGCGCTGGTAAAAGCACTCACCCGTGGTTTCTCATCCCGCGCCCGGCGTGGCCGCACGGTGTAGCCTGAAATGCCGACGATGCGGTGCTCCTCACCCAGCAGGTAGAGCCACTCAGTCGTTTCCTCTGTCAGGCAGACGATGCGCTGAGGCCCCCAGGAGACCGGGGCCATGAGTGCACAGGCTTCAGGAGGGATCGCAGAACGCATCGTCATGTCGCATCAACCTATTTCTGATTCCAGACGATGCCCACATAGGCCGAACGGCCGGCTTGGTTGTATCCGTAGGCGGTCTGGTAGTGGCGGTCGAACAGGTTTTCCAGACGCGCCGTAACGGCAATCGCGGGAGTAAGCGTATAGCGCGCCGTTAGGTTTGCCAGCGTATAGGCAGACAGCGCTGGATGGGTTGGTGTGTCTGGACGGGCCCCGGTGTATCGCAAGTCACCACCCAGAATCCACTGCCCCAGCGGCAACGATACGCCTAGTGATGCCATGGTGCGCGCCCGGCGGATCAGCCGCTGGCCAGTACCTTCGTCAACCGGGTCCTGCAATGTCAGGCTGCTACGCACGTCCGCTCCAGCTACTTTTCCGCTGTAACTCACCTCCAAACCCTTGTTAGAGGCATTCGTGACGTTGTTGAATGTGGAGGTTGAGAAGTCGTATTGCAGCAGATTTGAAATATGGGTCTTGAACACCGTAGCGCGCACCACCTGTCCGCCTTGCGTCCACTGCACGCCCAGTTCGGCCGAGCGGGCCGTTTCATGCTGCAGTGCCGCGTTGCCTGAGTACGGGTCGTACAGATAGCCCAGAGGTGGCAGGTTGAACGCAGACGATGCACTGCCAATCAATTTCCAGTCCGGGGTGAGCTGAAAGCCGTAGCCTGCATAGCCAGTCGCCTTTGGAGCCAAGCCCTCAGCCGCATCGCGACGCACATTGAACTGAACAGAGTGCGCGCCCACCGAACCGGACAGACCCGCGAACAACGCCCGCACGCCCCGCTCGCGGTTGAGCTGTGTCGCGGAACTGTCTGTTGCATCGATAACCTGATGCTGGTGCTCAGCGCCGGCTGTCACCAGCCACGAGCCAAAAACCACGTTATTCGTCCAGTTCAATGTGCGGCTACGCGTTACCGCCTCGCTATCGTACGGAGAGGCGGTGAGGGTAGCGTCGTAGATCGAGCGCTCGCTGCCGTGGCTGAAGGTCAGCTCACTGCGCCAGTCCCGCGTAATCTGGTTGTGACTGAAAATCGACCAGGTGTCCTGCTTGTTGCTACCGGCGTAGACATCGGTGACCGTACCAAAACCGCCACCGTCAAACGCAAAGTGCCCATCGCTCCCTTGAGCCCGCAGGCCCAGCGTGTTCCCCTTCGCCAATTCATGCGACACGGCGAAGTTGTAATTGGTATTGCGGTAACCGTCGGCATCGGGGTTCTCGGCAGGGTATTGGGTAACATCCATCGACGAGAAGCCGTCCGTCCTGTGCCTCCCTACGCCCAATGAGAATCGGGTGTCACCCATTTGCCCACTGAGTCCGGCTGACGCTCGAACGCTGCCATAGGAACCTGCTTCGAGCTGGGCGAATCCTTTTGGTGTTCCTTGACCCTGGCGAGTGAACACCTGAATCACGCCGCCAATGGCGCCGCTCCCGTAGATAGCCGATACGTTGCCCCGAACGATCTCCACACGCTCGACTTGGTCGAGCATCATGTGCTCCAGAGATACGGTGCCAGTCGTGTCCTGTCGGGTCAGCGGTACACCGTCGATCAGCACCAGCACTTGTATCGAGGCACTGCCCCGCAAAAACAGGTTGGCAGACGTGCCTCTTCCACCGTTCTGCGTGAACTGAAAGCCCGCCTCACTCGACAGAAGCGACGGCAGATCGATGGCCTGGGAACGCCCAATGACATCGCGGCCAATTACTGTCGTGTGAGGAATGGCTTCCGTCAACAGTTGTTCGGAACGGTTGGCGGTTACCACAACGTCCCTGAGTTGTGTCTGGGCAAAAGAAGGAAATGCTGCGGCCAGCGCCACGGGCAGTGCAGCAAGACGTGCACAGGAGACAAACGTTTTCATGAGTGAGGAATCATCATCAAATAACCCTGACCGTCGTCCCCGACAGCACTTGGGCATTAAGATTGCACGCGGACGTACAACCACCTTGTCGGCCGGTATCCGGGCTGGTGGAACAACCTCCATCGCCTTCCCAAGCGTGTGTTCAAAACGCTCAGTGGCCGTGATGGAAGCGGAATCAGAAGATTCGTCCACTTACCGTTGCGGGGGCAGCGCAGGTTAGGTTTGCTGTTACCAGCGCTCCCTCCTGCTTCCCGTTGAACTGCAGCATGTGAACCACACTGCGAGCACCAACGTGACTATTTTACGCTTGGAAATCAGCACCAACCCTACAATATTGGGTGTATGGCGAACCCTACCCAAATCGACCAAATTGCAGAGCGTGTGGAGCGACTGCTCGTTCGCCATGCCGAGCTGCAGCGAACCAACGCACTGCTTGAAGCGCAGGTGGATACGCTGATTCAGGAGCGCGACTCACTGAAGTCCCGTCTGGGCGCGGCGCGGGCGAGGGTTGACGCTTTAATTGAGCGTTTGCCGGAAACCTCTGCGGCTGGCGCGCACAAAACCTCGACATGAAGCAACTTGAAGTACAGATCATGGGGCAAAGCTATCTGCTGAGCTGTCCTGAAGGCGGAGACGCACGACTACTGGAGGCCGTTGAGCGCGTTGACACGGCAATGTGCAAAATTCGCGATGGGGGCAAGGTCCGTGCTCGGGACCGAATAGCGGTTCTGGCCGCCCTGAATCTGGCTTTTGATCTGGGCGATCGCAGTAACGCTGCTGCGCAAGCCGTCTTCAGCACTCCGGCACCCAACAACCATTCAAATACATCCCCTTCAACACGTGCTCACGGCGAGGACGATCCCGTTCTGGGGGCGCTCCTGAACCGGCTGGACAATGCTCTGGGTGAAGACGGCCAGCTTCTGTAACTGGTGCACGGGCTCATCAGAGGGCCTACAATCTGTCCTGTCTGCAGTGCTCGCCGGGCTTTATATTTCCTTGAACCAATGCTCTTAGAGCCCGGGCCTGGAACATCACTGGTCAAGCGTGATCATCTCGCGTCAGATGAACCCAATGTCCAGTTAACCTAGCCCACCTGAACCCCGGTTCAGGATGCCGGTCCGGTGGCACGGCAGACACCTTTTATTTAATCTAGGCCGCAACCTGCACGTGGCAAGGCAGGCTGGCTGCAAGTTTCTCGAATTCGGCTGCACCCAAGCCTGGAGAACACAGGAATCCCTGAAACGATTCACATTTCAGGTCTGCCAGATAGTCTCGCTGTGCGCAGGTTTCCACGCCTTCGGCAACAACCGTCAACTTCAGGGCCTGTGCCATGCCAATGGTTGCACTGACAATTGCACGGTCGCTTTCGTCAAATGGCAGGCCCATCACAAACGAACGGTCAATCTTCAGCTTGGAAATCGGGAATTTCTTCAAGTACGCCAGGCTGGAGTAGCCCGTTCCAAAGTCGTCAATGGACAAGCCCACGCCCAGGGCAGCCAGTTCATGCAGTCGGTCAAGTGCATCATTGGCGTCTTTCACCAAGATGGACTCGGTCATTTCAAGCTCAAGCAGATGTGGCGCCAAAGCCGCACTGCGCAGCGCAGCCGCTATTCGGTGGACAAAATTAGATTGCTGGAATTGCATGGCCGACACATTGATGGACACCGTGACCGGATGACCCATGCGCTGCCAGTGCGCCGCCTGACGAACCGCTTCGTCCAGCACCCAATCGCCGATCTGGACGATCAGACCGGACTCTTCAGCCAGCGGAATGAACACCCCGGGGGAAACCTCACCCAGTTCGTCATCGGTCCAGCGAATCAGTGCTTCGGCACTGCGCAGTTCACCCGTCATCAAACAGATCTGGGGTTGGTAATGCAACCGGAATCGCCCCAATTGCAGCGCCTGGCGCAAGGCATGCTCCATCTTCATTCGCGACAGAATGTCGGAATTCATCTGAGGCTGATAAAAGCGGAAATGTCCTCTACCCTCTTCCTTGACCTGGTACATCGCCGTATCGGCACACTTGATCAGCGTGTCCAGTGAACGGCCATCCTGCGGGAAAAGCGCCACCCCAATGCTGGCGCCTACCGAGAAACTCATGTCATCGACCTTGAAGGGTTGCGCCAGCGCATCCAGAATACGACGGGCTGCGATCTCGGCACCCCGCTCGTCCACGCCATCCAGAAAAAGGGCAAACTCATCGCCACCCAGACGGCATAGCGTATCAACATCGCGCAGACGCTGCTTGATGCGTTGCCCCACCTCAATCAAGACGCGGTCGCCGAAGGCATGGCCCATGGAATCATTGATATTCTTGAACCGGTCAAGGTCAAGAAAGAAGATGCCAAACTGGCCATTGTTGCGCTCTGCTATGTGCAGAGCAAAGTCCACCCGCTGCGCCAGCAACAGCCGGTTGGGCAGACCCGTGAGCACGTCGCTGTAGGCCAGTTGTTCAATACGCTGCTGTGCTGCAAGCTCTTCAGTCAGGTCCTTGAAGTAAGCGATGGTCTGAAGGTCGGCGCCCTGCTCGCTGCGCAGTGACACCCAGGATACCTCAACCGCACAGCTGGACTGTCCTGGACGACCCAGCCACAAGCGTCCATGCCATGACCCCTCAGTGGCCAGGCGATTCGATATCGTTTCGAAAAATTCCTTATCGTCTGGATCGAAAAAGAATCCTTTAGCATTTATGCCAATGAGCTGATTCTTCGGCATACAGGTCAACTTCTCGCAAGCGGGATTGCAGGCAATCACCGACATGTCCGGCCCCGTAATGAAAATGGCTTCCAGGCTAGACTCAAACACTTTCGAGGCTAGGCGCAACTGGGATTCGGCACCAATGCGCAGAGAGATATCGCGGTAAGAGAATACCCGGCCGATGGCTATGCCACCACTCATTTCCGGTTGGGTCACACGTTCCAGAATACGACCAGAACGAAGAATCAGGCCATCTACCGATGACTGCAACGGCGCCTTGAACAATTCGCTCATGCGCCGTGCGTAGTGATCACCGTCCAGCACGCTTTTCTGAAGGTGTTCATAAACCGCCGCATCGCTGTGCTCTGATAGTAGTGCTTGTGGCACGCCCCATAACTCGGCAAAAAGGCGGTTGTAGTTGCGGATGCGCCCGTTCAGGTCACAAACCAAAATACCGTCCGCAGTGGATTCGAGTGTGGCCTGCAGATCCGCCACCGACCGCTCCAGTTCCTGTGCTATACGCCGCTCAGTGGTGAGATCGTGCATGCTCACCAGGAAGAAACTTTCATCGCTGTGAATAAACACGCTGCGAACATGCCGCAACACGGGAATTGCGACGCCATCCAGGCGTTTAACCTGAGTTTCCGAATCAATGGAATCGCCAGCGCCGCTGACTGCATCTGTCCAGAAGAAATGATCTTCAGGCGTAGGCATGAACTCCAGCACAAGCCGACCGACCAACTCATCCGGCGCCGCGCCCATTAGGTCTGCGCCCGCCCGATTGACTGCAACCACCTGCAAAGTAGAGGGATCAACCAGCCAGACCGCTTCCGGCAACCCCTCCAGAATCGAAGCCCAGGTTGGGGGAGTCACGTGACAGATACTCCAGGACCGGTTTGCGGAGACTTCTCGAAAAAATAACTGATCCGCTGCCTGGGCGACAGGTATTCGGCCGCTTCGCGCGGCAGGGCGGATGGTTTCAAGCTGCGACGAATACCAACCGTGGGTGCATGTTCCAGATCGAGGATCAGCGCTTCATGCTTAGAAACGCTGGGCTCGTGAACGATGACACGTGGTTTTAAAGGACGGGAAGAATTCACTGACACCACAATGGCAAATCGATCATCGACCAACTGTACAACACTACCAGGTGGATACACGCCCATCATTCTGATGAATGCACTTAGCGCGACGCTGTCAAAACGAGTCTTGAGTTGCGAAAAGATCATCGACAGCGCTTCATGCGGTGTCAATGCTGAAACAGCCTTCGTCGGGTTGCACAGGTTTTCGTAGCGATTCACCAGCGCCAGGATCTTGCCAGGCATTGACAGGTTTTCCCCCTTCAATTTGCCCGGAAATCCGCTCCCGTCAATCATTTCGTGATGTTGTCCAATCGCCTTCAGGGCGCCTGGAGTCAGCTCCATACGTTTGCCCATGAACAAACCTTGAGCGACATGCTCCTGATACAGCTTGTACTCGGTTGGCGAAAAACTCTCGTCCAGCATGCGAACGCGCTCTGGCAACCGGCTTTTTCCCACGTCGTGCAAAAACGCGGCCATGCCCACATCCATCATGTCATCCGGGTTGAGCCCTACTGATTTTCCCAACAACAGCGACAACACGGTCACATGAACCGAATGCATGGAAGCCTTGTCGCCAGCGGACTCCGACAGCAGGCGCAGGGCAAATTCGCCCTCACTGGCCATATCACCAACAAACCCGCCCACCAGCGCGTGGCACTGCGCTCCCGCCTCACGAGGCTTCTGGCTGATCTGTTCAACCACTTCGGCGTACTGGCGCGTGGCGTCACCAAACCGTCGTTCACAAACAATCAGGCTTTGCTGCTGCATGCTGATCAACTGAGCGCGCTCCTGCCGCAGACGTTCGCCTTCTAATACAACCGCCTCAACCTCAACTTCTGATTCCTTGCTGCTAGCTGCAATTGCCTGAGGCGTCGACCCAACAACCGCAGCAGCCTCAGACGTTGCAGCCACTTCGGCATCCGTGATGGGGCCAACATCGCTTTTCACTGGTACATATTTCACGCGAGACAATCCCAGCGCACCCAATGTCTCGATCTGTCTGGGCGATGAAATCTTGAAACTTCCCTTGGGAAAGGGATGATCCATCCAGCCCAGCTCCAGCTCGACATACATGCCGACCTGCAGGCGACTGATATCCACAAACTCGGTCTGAATTGATCTCATGGCGGATAAAACACTGATTCCCATACACCCCATATCGTCAACCGACGCGAAAACATTATGGTCAGCCGCCACGTCAATCGTGAGATCACCCGGGTCTTTTGGCCTTAATGCCGGTAAAACCTGTGCGGTTGATCACTGTCCCTACGCCTTGCAGGCACAAAAAAACCCGCCGAAGCGGGTTTCCAGGAGGACATAGCCCACCATTAGCCCATGTGCAGGCCGCCATTGACCGAGAAATCGGCCCCGGTGGTGTAGCCGCCGTCTTCCGACGCCAGCCAGGCAATGATGGAGGCGATCTCGCTGGGCTTGCCCAAGCGTTTGACCGGAATGGTCGCCACGATCTTGGCCAGCACATCTTCGCGGATGGCGTTGACCATGTCGGTACCGATGTAGCCGGGGCTCACGGTGTTGACCGTCACGCCCTTGGTGGCCATTTCCTGCGCCAGCGCCATAGAAAAACCGTGCATGCCCGCCTTGGCTGCCGAATAGTTGGTCTGGCCGGCCTGGCCTTTTTCACCGTTGACAGATGAAATGTTGATGATGCGGCCCCAGCCTTTTTCAACCATGTCACCAACCACTTGCTTGGTTACATTGAACATGCTGTTCAAGTTGGTTTCGATCACGGCGTCCCAGTCTTCCCGCGACATTTTCAGGAACATGCGGTCTTTGGTGATACCGGCATTGTTCACCAGTACGTCAATGCTGCCGTGTTCGGCCTTGGACTTGGTGAAGGCTTCCACCGTGGACTCCCAGCTGCCCACGTTGCCCACGGACGCATAGAACGTATAGCCCAGTGCGGCCTGTTCAGCGATCCACTTCGCATGGTCGCGCGTCGGGCCGCAACCGGCGATAACCCTGAATCCCTCTTTGTGAAGGCGCTGGCAGATGGCGGTCCCGATGCCACCCATGCCACCGGTGACGTAAGCTACTTTTTGACTCATGATATGTTCCTCTTTGGTTTTACTTGCTACTAAATCTATAGCTACCAGCTCAATTTTTACGATGCCTGGAGGCCAAAAACACTCTTAATTTTTCGGTAATTTCCCCGCCCGTGATCAACGTTCGATGGTGAGCGCCACGCCCATGCCGCCGCCGATGCACAGCGACGCAATGCCTTTTTTGGCATCGCGCTTTTGCATCTCGTGCAGCAGCGTCACCAGAATACGGCAGCCGGACGCACCAATCGGGTGGCCGATCGCTATCGCACCACCGTTGACGTTGACCTTGCTGGTGTCCCAGCCCATCTCTTTGTTGACGGCGCACGCTTGGGCTGCAAAGGCTTCGTTGATTTCCAGCAGGTCCAGGTCGGCCGCTTTCCAGCCTGCACGGGCCAGTGCCTTGGTTGACGCGGGCACGGGGCCCATGCCCATGAAGGCAGGGTCCAGGCCACTGGTGGCAAAGCTGGCAATGCGGCCCAAGGGCTTGAGGCCCAGCGCAGCAGCTTTCTTTGCGGTCATCACCATCACGGCGGCGGCGCCGTCGTTGATGCCCGATGCGTTGCCAGCGGTCACGCCACCGGCCTTGTCAAACGCGGGGCGCAGGCCTGCCAGCGCTTCGGCATTGGTTTTCTTGTTGATGAATTCGTCAGCCGAAAAAACGATGGGGTCGCCCTTTTTCTGGGCGATGCTGAACGGCATGATCTCGTCTTTAAACTTGCCAGCTTCCTGTGCCGCAGCAGCCTTTTGCTGGCTGGCCAGCGCCAACGCGTCCTGCATTTCGCGGCTGATACCGTACTTCTTGGCCACATTTTCGGCCGTGATGCCCATGTGATACTGGTTGTACACGTCCCACAGGCCATCCACAATCATCGAGTCGATCATCTTCCAGTCGCCCATGCGCTGGCCGTCACGGCTGCCCAGCAGCACGTGGGGTGAGGCGCTCATGTTTTCCTGGCCACCGGCAATCACGATTTCGCTGTCGCCATAGGCCACAGCTTGCGCGGCCAGCATCACGGCCTTGAGGCCAGAGCCACACACGGCGTTGATGGTCAGACCCGGCGTGCCCTGGTTCAGGCCGCTCTTGATAACGGATTGCCGAGCCGGGTTTTGACCCGCACCGGCAGCCAGCACTTGGCCCATGATGACCTCGCCCACCTGCTCGGCAGCCAGTCCGCTGCGCTTGAGCACTTCGGCGATGATGGCCGCGCCCAGCTCGGTCGCAGGGGTTTTGGCGAGGGTTCCGCCGAATTTGCCAACCGCGGTGCGGGCAGCT
>JAKQJK010000245.1 GCA_029561195.1 Pseudomonadota bacterium | reverse complement strand
GCAGCCCGACTCGATGGTGCATCTGAAGGGCGCATCATTTTCCGCCATATGCTGCCGAGCTTTTCGAGCCACATCATTGCATCGGTCAGTCTGGCCATCCCCGCCATGATTCTGGCGGAAACGTCCCTCAGCTTTCTGGGTCTGGGGTTACAACCACCCACTATTTCCTGGGGGGTGCTACTGCGTGAGGCACAGAACATTCGCTCCATTGCCACTGCACCCTGGTTGTTTGCACCAGGGGCAGCGGTAGTACTGGCCGTGATTGCCCTGAACTTTTTAGGTGATGGCTTGCGTGATGCATCCGACCCGTACAACAAATGACCATGACCCAAGGCAATCCCAACACCGTCACTGCGCCTGCGGCGGCCCCTCTATTGCAAGTACGCAATCTGAGCACCCATTTTCCTGTTCGCAACGGCACAATCAAGGCGGTCGATGGCGTTTCGTTTGACGTCGAGCGCGGGCGCACGCTGTGTGTCGTAGGCGAAAGCGGCAGCGGCAAGAGTGTGACTGCTCGGTCCATTCTTCAGATCGTTGATGAGCCCGGACGCATCATCAGTGGATCGATGGTCTTGAACCGGGCTGACGGCTCAAGCGTTGACCTGGCCAAGCTACCGTCTCGAGGCAAGGAAATTCGTGCTGTACGTGGCGCGGAAATCGCAATGATCTTCCAGGAGCCAATGTCCTCGCTGTCGCCTGTTCACACGGTAGGCAACCAAATCATAGAAGTCTTGCAACTTCATATCAAAATGTCCAAGGCAGAGGCAAGGGCACGCTGCATTGAGCTCTTGACTCAGGTAGAGATTCCGAATCCCGACAAGGCCGTAGATCGCTACACCTTCGAGTTCTCGGGCGGTATGCGCCAGCGGGTGATGATTGCCATGGCGCTGGCTTGCAACCCGTCATTGTTGATTGCTGACGAGCCCACTACCGCGCTGGACGTGACCACGCAGGCCGAGATTCTGGACCTGATCAAACGTCTGCAACAGAGCCATGGCATGGCTGTGATGTTCATCACACACGACATGGGCGTAGTCGCCGAGATTGCTGATCAGGTCATCGTCATGCGAAACGGGAAGATCGTCGAGACCGGGCCGGTCGACCAGATCTTTTATGCAGCCCAGCATGAGTACACCAAGATGCTGATTGGTTCGGTGTTGAAACTGGGGCGCAAGGCAGACATCCGTGTTCAACGCATAGCGCCTACCCAAAAGCAGGAGCCGATTCTGGAAGTGCGCGATCTGGCGATGCATTTCGGCGGACCCAAATCATCCACCAGAGCGGTGGACGGCGTTTCGCTGACCCTCATGCCAGGCGAATCCCTGGGCATTGTTGGTGAGTCCGGCTCCGGAAAGACCACAATGGGCCGTTGCCTTTTGCGCGTCTATGACCCCACCGCTGGCGCCATCAATTACCGCCAGCCTGACGGGACGGTGATCGACCTGGTCACGGCCAACAAGCACACACTTAAGCAATGCCGGCGTGAAATGCGGATGATCTTTCAGGACCCGGTAGGCTCCCTGAACCCGCGCATGACGGTAGCCCAGATTGTGGGCGAGCCACTCCTGGTCAACGGGCTGGCATCTGGCAAGGAACTGGATGACCGCGTTGCCGACCTGTTGCAAAGCGTGGGCCTGGAGCCTGCCTGGCGCGAGCGTTACCCGCACGCGTTCTCTGGCGGCCAACGCCAGCGCATCGGTATCGCCCGTGCCATTGCACTCAACCCTCGAATCATTGTTGCGGACGAGGCTACAGCAGCACTGGACGTGTCTTTGCGTTCGCAGATGCTGGATCTGCTGCTGAACCTGCAAGACAAGTTAGGGCTGTCATTCATCTTCATCAGCCATGACATTGCAGTGATCCGGTATTTTTGCGACCGTGTGGCAGTGATGTACCGTGGCAAAGTCGTAGAAACTGGGCCAACTGATCAGGTTTGTGATGCCCCCACACACCCTTACACGCAGGCATTGCTATCCGCCATACCGCAGCCCGACCCAAGGGCACGCGGTATGCACAAGCGGTTCCGCTACACCGGAGCAAGCGCCGTCTGATTGCGCATGAAGATTACCGCGGTAAAAACCTTCCTGATGCACGTGGGAGCGCCCCACGTCGGGCGCGGTCAACCTGTTGCCGGCTATTCCGGCAACCTAACAGGCACACGCAACTGGCTGTTTATCAAGGTCTACACCGATGTCGGGGTAGTAGGTATTGGTGAGTGTTCGGGTTGGCCACGTGTGATTCAAACGGCGGTGCAAGATCTGCAGCAACTGTTGATCGGCGAAGACCCAACTCACATCGAACGCCTATGGCAAAAGATGCAGCTTGCCATCATGGGCCACGGTATGACGGGCACAGTAGGTGCGGGTGCCATGACGGGCATTGACATGGCCCTGTGGGATATCAAGGGCAAGGTGTTGGGTGTGCCGGTGTGGAACCTGCTGGGCGGAAAGGTACGGGAACGAATTCGCATTTATGCACATGCCAGCACGCCCGACGTGGCGCTGGATCTGAAATCACGTGGCATCACCGCCGTCAAATGCAGTGGTTTGCGTGATCCGGTAGGCACCGTGGAGCGGTTACGCGAAGCCGTGGGGGACGACATGGACATCATGATTGACCTGCACGGACCCCCGTGGCTGACGCCTGCAGATGCCGCGTCCGTCGCACGGGAACTGGAGCCGTTCAACCTGCTGTTCATTGAAGATCCGATTCCCCCGGAGAATCTCGACGGATACCGCAGAATTCGCGACACCGCTAATGTACCTCTCGCTGCAGGGGAGCGCATGGTGACCTTGTTCGGTTCACGTGAACTAATTGAACGCGATCTGGTCGATGTGATCCAGCCTGACACGGGCCGGGCGGGTGGTATCACCCAAATGAAAAAGATTGCGGCCATGGCCGAGGCGCATCACATCATGGTGGCGCCCCATTCCGGTTCGCTGGGGCCTGTGGCCGAGTATGCAGCCCTGCACCTGCTGGCTGCCATTCCCAACGCCCTGTTTCTGGAGCGCATCGAGGACGACTGGGAAGGTCGCGCACAGACAGTGATACCGCATCCACAGTCGGAGCGGGGCTACCTCAAGGTACCCGACACTCCTGGCTTGGGCGTGGATATCGACGAAGACTTTGTGGCACGTTTCCCGAGCATGGGAAATGTATCGGTCCCGGTTTCGGAAGCGTCCGGAGCGTACGTGGAGGGAACCTACGGCGAACATGTTTATGTCCAGACCCGCTTACCACGCGCGCGATACCTGTCAGGAAAATAGACTGCCCGTCATGGCACCTGGCAAGGCTATCAAGTGAAGTGCCCTTTTTTTTGCATCACGGAGACTACCCATGAAAATTGACAGACTGCGCGTGTTCATGTCGCGCGACAAAAACCGGCCTCGAGTCATTCTGGCGATGGATACCGATGAAGGCATCACCGGCTGGGGTGAGTGCTACAACCACGGACCCGACAAAGCACTCTTTCCGCTGTTCGATTACCTGGTCACATTCCTCAAGGGTCAGGACCCGCGCCGCATTGAGTTCCTGATTCATTACCTGATGCAGCAAACCCGCTTCCCGCCAGGTGCCATGGGCCTTGCCGCTATTGCCGCCATTGATCATTGCCTGTGGGACATCTCCGCCAAAGCACTCGGTGTGCCGGTGTTCATGCTGCTGGGTGGCCATGTGCGCGACCGGGTACAGGTGTACGCAGGCATGTACACCGCCCCCGACGCAGCGCTGGCGCGGGATGAAATGGACGCGCTGAATGAGCAATGGGGTTTCAAGGCTTTCAAGCTCAGTCCATTTCGTATCGACATGCATCGGAACCGCTGGGGCGAGGTGGTGCGGACATCTGCCGAGTACTTCCGAAAGCTGCGTGAAACGGTCAA
>JAKQJK010000281.1 GCA_029561195.1 Pseudomonadota bacterium | reverse complement strand
GGCATGCGGCTGGACAAGCTGAGCCTGCAATTCGCCATGCATGACACCGGTTTGATTGGGGAGGTACTGGAAGCCTATGAGCGCTTGATTTTGGACGCCATGCGCGGCGACCACACGCTGTTCAATACGGCCGACGGTATTGAGCGGCTATGGCAGGTATCAACGCAATTGTTGGAGTCGCCACCGCCGGTTCGTTTGTATCCGCCGGGCTCGTGGGGCCCAAAGTCCATTCATCAACTCATCGCCCCACATGCGTGGCGGCTGCCCTTTGAACGAGCCTGGCGTGACCCCAACCGGGTGGGTAGCTAGCTGCTTTTGACGGCAACATGTGCATAACCCACGCCGGATCGAGACGGACAAATGCGGACGAAGAGTACAAGATCTTCCGCTTTGACCAGATAGCTTTCCTGGCAATGCTCCGCCGCAACATACTGGAACTGGCCACTGGCAAGCACCGAGCAGTGTCGGGGCACCGTATCGCATGGCAACCCGTGAACCTCGACAAATCCGCATGATTCGGGATCACCTGCCGTGACAACACCGGCTGGAAACATGCGAGCCACTGTATCTTGAAGGTTCATTCATTCCTCCTTGTGTCAGTCTGGGTACGCTTGGCCAACCAACAGTTGGCAATACAACAAAACCCGCTTTTTCCATTCAAATGTTGCGTTGCAGCATATGGTGATTCTAGAAGATATCAGGGCCCCTTGTTTGCCTGGTGGGTTCCCGTTTTCGGTGCCGTGCCGCACCAATTCATGTCAGGAAATCGGGATGTGTCTCCCGTTAGTGCACAACTCAAGTGCAAATTGAATACATACATGATAAATATTGCGTACAAAATATGGCACAGGCTTTGCGTAAGTCAAAGTCATGCATGTCGATGACATTCCCCAGGCCCAGGCCGCTGCGATTGAAGTTGTTGGGTTGACCAAACTTTATGGTGTCGGCAAGCCCGCTGTTGACAGTATCAATCTGCGAATAGCCAGCGGAAGCTACTGCTGCCTGTTGGGTCCCTCGGGTTGTGGCAAGAGCACCACTCTGCGAATGATTGCGGGTCATGAATCCGTGACCAGTGGCGATGTCCTGCTGGAAAACCGGAACATTACCAACCTGCCTGCTGCGGAGCGTGGGACGGCAATGATGTTTCAGAGCTTCGCATTGTTTCCACACTTGAGTGCGTTGGATAACGTTGCCTTCAGTCTCAAGATGAAAGGTGTTTCCAGAGACGAAAGGCACAAAAAAGGGCTTGATCTGCTGGAGCGTGTCGCCATGGGACATCTCGCCCAGCGCAAACCAGCTGAACTTTCCGGGGGTCAGCAGCAGCGGGTCGCGTTGGCACGGGCATTGATAACGCAACCGAAGGCGTTGTTGCTGGACGAGCCGTTGTCCGCGCTGGACCCGCTTCTAAGAATTCAGATGCGTGCAGAGCTTCGGCGGTGGCAAAAAGAACTCGGGCTGACCTTTATTCATGTGACGCATTCGCAGGAGGAGGCGATGGCGCTGGCAGACACGATGGTTGTGATGAACAACGGACTGATTGAGCAGACAGGATCGCCGCACACCATATACAACCGTCCTGCCAACGAGTTTGTCGCCCGCTTCATGGGTGGCCACAACGTGATTGATTTGCCGACCGGAAAAGTGGGAGTGCGTACAGACAAGACGTACGTCTCGCATGCTGATTCAGCTGAGTCTACTGGCTTGCCAATGGTGCCAGCAATCGTCACAGACGTGGAGTACCAGGGTAATTACGTTCTCCTTGGGTTGCAACACCCCGGAACCACCAGATCGGCGAACGCAACGGCAGACTTGTCGGTGATGCTGTCTGAAGGGCAGTTTGCCCGGGAGCCATTTTCCGTTGGAGAGGCTGTGCAGGTCACTTGGACTCCCCAGTCGGCGCACCCGCTCAGTGCCTGAACCCCCATCAAATTTCCCAACATCTTCGAAAGAAGTTTCACCACCCCAAAAGGAGTAAATAGCATGTCAGACTCACTGAAAGATATCACCATTGGCACGACAGGCGTGCAGCGCCGTTCGGTGCTTAAAGGTACTGCGGGCATTTTGGCCACTGGCATGTTTCCAGCGGTTCATGCTCAAGAAAAAATTGTGCTTCGATACCTAGGTACCGCCGTCAATCAGGACAAGGCCATTGGTGAGAAGTTCGAGAAAGACACGGGCATCAAGATCCAGTATGTAGCGGTCACCACCGACGATGTGACCAAGCGGGCCGTGACGGCACCCAACAGCTTCGATTTGATCGACACCGAATACTTCTCGCTGAAAAACATCGTACCGACCGGCAACCTCAAGGGTATTGACACCAAGCGCATCAAGAATGCCGACAAGATCACCAGCCTGTTCACCACGGGCATGGTGGCTGGCAAGGCTGTGGGCGACCAAGGCACCGCCCCGAAAAAGGTCATTTACCTCGAAGGTGAAAAGAGCAAAGTGTTCGCCAAGAGCCCCACCCAGTACATGAGCCTGATTCCCACCGTGTACAACGCCGACACATTGGGCATTCGTCCCGACCTGATCAAGCGCCCCATTAACTCCTGGGCCGAGCTGTTGAATCCCGAGTTCAAGGGTAAGGCAGCCATCCTGAACATCCCCTCCATCGGCATCATGGATGCGGCCATGGTGGTGGAAGCCATGGGCATTTACAAGTACCCAGACAAGGGCAACATGACCAAGAAGGAAATTGATCTCACCATCAAGACCTTGATTGAAGCCAAGAAAGCCGGCCAGTTCCGCAGCTTGTGGAAAGACTTCAACGAGTCCGTCAACCTGATGGCATCGGGCGAAGTGGTGATCCAGTCCATGTGGAGCCCGGCGGTCACAGCCGTGCGCACCAAGGGCATCGCTTGCAACTTCCAGCCGCTGAAAGAAGGCTATCGCGCCTGGGCTGCCGGTTTCGGCTTGCCCGCAACGCTGTCGGGCAAGAAGCTCGATGGTGCCTATGAGTTCATCAACTGGTTCCTGGACGGATGGGCTGGTGCCTACCTGAACCGCCAGGGCTACTACAGCGCCGTGCTGGACACCGCCAAGTCCAAGATGGAAGCCTATGAGTGGGCTTACTGGATGGAAGGCAAGCCTGCCACACAGGATATTAAGAGTCCTACCGGGGACGTGCTCGCGAAGGCCGGTCAGATTCGGGACGGCGGCAGTTACGAGGCACGCATGGGTGGCATTGCCTGCTGGAACGCCGTGATGGACGAGAATAACTACATGGTCCAGAAATGGAATGAGTTCGTCGCAGCCTGACCGTTAAGAGACCGAGGTGAGAAACCCGTGAGCACAGCCCCATCCCCCTCACTTCCGGTCTCTACCCACGCCCCTGGTCGCAGCATTGCGGCCTGGTGGCAAGCCACGCCGCTCGCGGCGGTGTTTGTGCTGTTCTTTCTGGTTCCGCTGATGCTGATCCTGATGGTCAGCTTCTGGGACTTCAACCAGTATGAAATGCTGCCCGGCTTCACCATCAAAAACTACATCTCGATATTTGACGGCTGCGCATCCCCGGTCGACATGTGCGTCACGTTGAAGACTTATCTGTCTACCTTCAAGTTCAGCTTTCTGGTGTGGCTGATCACGTTGGTGATCGGCTTTACCGTATCGTACTTTCTGGCGTTTCATGTCCGCTCCGCCGGGGCGCAGACGCTGCTGTTCGTGTTGTGCACCATACCGTTTTGGACCAGTAACGTGATCCGGATGATCTCGTGGGTGCCGCTGCTGGGGCGCAACGGGTTGGTCAATCAGACGCTGCTGGGTATGGGTGCCATTAACCAGCCCATTGAGTGGCTGCTGTTCTCCAGCTTCTCGGTCACCCTGGCGTTTGTACACCTGTACACCATGTTCATGATCGTGCCCATCTTCAACTCGATGATGCGCATTGACCGCAGCCTGATTGAAGCCGCCAGCGACAGCGGCGCAACAGCCTGGCAAACGCTGTGGAACGTGATCGTGCCCTTGAGCCGCACTGGCATCATCATCGGCTCCATCTTCGTCATCACCATCGTCATGGGCGACTTCGTCACCATCGGTGTGATGGGTGGGCAGCAGATTGCATCCATTGGCAAGATCATCCAGGTGCAAACCTCATACCTGCAATTTCCGCTGGCGGCGGCCAACGCTGTCATCCTGCTGGCCATCGTGCTGATGATCATCTGGGCATTGACCCGGTTGGTGGATATCCGCAAAGAACTTTAAAAATGAACACCGAAAAGCACACGCCGGCCTTTTGGTTCCTAGCTGCGTTCTTCGCGCTGTTCGTGCTGTTCATGTACGGCCCCATGCTGGTCATCGTAGTGCTCAGTTTTCAGGGGCCGGAAGGTGGGCTGACGTTTCCGCTGCGCGGCCTCTCGTTGCACTGGTTCTACAAGCTGGCCGAGGGGCTGGGCGTGGTGGACATTGGCGCTGCCCTGCGCCGCTCGCTGGGGCTGGGGCTGGCCGTCATGGCCTTTACCGTGCTGTTTTCGGTGCTGGCGGGGCTGGCCTTTCGTAAGAAGCTGGCTGGGGGCAACGTGCTGTTTTTCGTAGTAGTGGCCAGCCTGATCATGCCGTCCATCATCGTGTCGCTGGGCATTGGGCTGGAGTTTCGCCTGCTGGACACCGGCATCAAGAAAGCGCTGGAAGCTTTTGGCATGACGGGCACGCTGGAGGGCTATGGCACCGCGCTGGGGCTGTTCACGTCCGCACTGGGCGCACACCTGACGTGGACGCTGCCGTTTGGTTTGCTCATCATGTTTGCCATATTCAACCGCTTCAATCCCGCATATGAAGAGGCCGCGCGCGATTTAGGAGCTACACCCTGGCAAGGCTTTCGCCACGTAGTGCTGCCGCTGATTGCGCCATCGGTAGTGGGCATTGGCATGTTTGGGTTTACCCTGAGCTGGGATGAGATCGCCCGGACATCGCAAGCCATTGGCGATGTCAACACCCTGCCCCTGGAGTTGCAGGGCCTGACCACCACCGTCACCACCCCGTCCATCTACGCGCTGGGCACGGTGACGATGGTGGTATCGTTTATGGTGATGGGACTTGCCGTGGGGCTGTCCAAATTGCTGCTTAGTCGGCAGCGGGCGAAGCAGGACGCATGAGTGAATTTGTTGCACTGACCGAAAACGAGATCTATGAGCGCATGGTGGCTACCATTCTGGACCACCGATTGCCGCCGGGAACCAAACTGATTGAAGACCGTCTGGCCACGGCTTTTGGTGTGTCGCGCACCCGAATTCGTCCAGTGCTGGTGCGACTTGCCAACGAGCAGATTGTCGCGTTGACACCCAACCGGGGTGCTACTGTTGCCCAGCCTACGGAGGAAGAGGCGAGAGAAGTATTCCAGGTGCGTCGAATGATTGAACCGACGCTGATCGAATGCTTCATTTTTCGTGCTACGGCAGAAGACGTTGCTGTTCTGACCGGATGCATAGATGAAGAAGAGGCTGCACGTGCCAGCGGAGACATGCGCCGGGCAATTCGGCTCTCCGGCGACTTTCATTTGCACATCGCAAATGCATCCGGCCACCAGACACTTGGGCGCATTCTGAGGGAATTGGTGTCACGCACTTCGCTCATCCTGATGACCTACTCTGTTAACCACTTGCAGGCCCGTGCTGAAGCAACTTCTTGCGGCTGTCAGGAGCACCGCGCTTTGCTGGACGCGATTCGTCTTCGCGATCCACGGGAAGCTGCCCGGCTGATGCGTGATCATTTGGAGCAACTGGAGTCTCAGCTCCATTTCAATCAACCGACAACAGATGTTCCCGACCTGATTTCGCTATTTGGATCTGGCAATCAGCTGGCGGGTGATTTGTTGGTTAAGTAGTTTGCGATGCGGCGATTGTTGCTGATCAACCCCAATACTTCTGAGGAAGTTAGTGAACTTCTTCAGTCCCATGCACGTCGAATTGTTGGATCAGAGGCGTCTGTAGATACTTTCACTGCGAGATTCGGGGCACCTTACATTTCTTGCGAGGCCAGTTATGCGGTTGCGGGCCATGCTGTTCTGGACACATGGGCCCGAGCACTGGCAAGCAGCGCAGACCAGTTTGATGCCGTGTTGATTGGCTGCTTTGGGGATCCCGGTCTGATGGCACTTCGTCAAAGTAGCCTAGTGCCTGTGAGAGGTCTTGCCGAGGCTTCATTCGCTGAGGCCGCCAAGCTGGGTCGTTTTGTCGTCGTAACCGGAGGTGAGCGGTGGAAACCAATTCTGGAGCGCCTGGCTCACAGCCTTGGGCTTGAAGAGAATCTTGGCGGCATTCACACTGTTGAGCAAAGCGGTGCGCAGTTGGCGCAAAACCCTGCAGCCGCACAGGTGCTTTTAGCTCAAGCCTGTATTCAAGCTGCAGAAGAATGTGATGCGAAAGCCATTATTCTGGGTGGTGCTGGTCTGGCTGGTATCGCTGCCTTGATTCAACCTTCTGTCCCTGTACCGATTATTGATAGTGTTGAGGCGGGAGTGAGGGCCACGCTGGACACCTTGCCGATCCGAGGAGTTCGCGTTGGCAAGGCGTTTGAGTTTGCATGGCGCAACGTTTCACTAGAATTAGCGGCAACTGGTAACGCCGATTAACTTCTGGCTCAATGGCTCCAAGTAGCTGGGCGCATGGACTGGTTACCTGGGCGCGTTGTTAGACTTGTGTTTCACTGTAAAGTTGGAGAACACCAAGGTATGAATGCAAAAGCAATGAAGCACAACGCCAGCATTTGGGAAGGAGACGTGGGAACGTCTCGATGTATCGAGGTTGTTCATTGGGAAGGTGACATCACGCCCAAGCAGCTCGCCAGTGTTGCAAACCAGATCACCATGGACTGGCAGACGATTGATCTGCAGCTGGACCCGGCGCACCCGATGCATGGGAATGCTTACCATCTGCGCAAAATGACAGACGACGAGTACGAAGAAGCCGAGTATCACAGGCGCAGGGCGGCTTTTGAAGAAAAATATGCCGGCAGGCGGGTTTGGGTGCACGGCTATCACTACGAAGGCGACGAAGCGGCGGGCACCCTTGAGCAGTTCTTCTATGATGTGATGTTCAGCACGATGTTCATCACACTGGATGATATTGAAGCCCTGTGCGACAACCATTATGGAGAGGGTGTCTGGGATGAATACAGCATTTATCTTGATGACAAGCTTCCGATGCCTCTGGCTATTGACTTCTGACGCAGACTTTAATCATTGGTGAAAAGGTGGAAAGCTTTCAAATCGAAAAACATGAA
Source organism: Pseudomonadota bacterium (assembly GCA_029561195.1). Taxonomy (GTDB): domain Bacteria; phylum Pseudomonadota; class Gammaproteobacteria; order Burkholderiales; family Burkholderiaceae_C; genus Egaibacter. Next base: position 2,985 of record JAKQJK010000281.1, on the reverse strand, counting down.
TAAGACCGTCGCTACCATCCCCATCGCTGGCATGAAGCCCGGTACCAGCGGGTTGCGAAAAAAAGTGGTGGAGTTCGCGTCTGGTCACTACCTGCCAAACTTCGTGCAGGCCGTGTTTGATGCTGTGAAACCGGAAGCTGGTTTTGCCGGCCAGACGCTCGTCGTTGGTGGCGACGGCCGCTACTACAACCGCGAGGCTATCCAGACCGTCATTCGCATGGCTGCAGCTAATGGCTTCGCGCGGGTGCTGGTTGGGCAGGACGGCATCCTCTCAACACCTGCGGCGAGTTGCGTGATCCGCCAGCATGTTGCCTTTGGAGGACTAATCCTCTCTGCCAGTCACAACCCGGGCGGCCCGGATGGGGACTTTGGCATCAAGTTCAATGGCGCCAACGGTGGGCCGGCAGCCGAGAAGATCACCGATGCGATCTATGCCTGTACTGAGAAAATTAACCGATTCCTTACGACCGACACGCCCGATGTTGATCTTGGCCGCATCGGCGTCCAGCAGGTTGAAGGGATGCGGGTTGAGGTCATCGATGCGGTGGCTGACTACGTAGCGCTGATGCGCAAGCTGTTCGACTTCCCGGCCCTGACGCGCCTCTTTGCCTCTGGTTTCAGGCTTTCCTTCGACGCGATGCATGCGGTTACTGGCCCCTACGCTCACGCGATCTTCGAGCTTGAGTTGGGTGCAGCGCCCGGCACTGTGCGTAATGGAGTGCCGCTGCCAGACTTCGGTGGCCATCACCCCGATCCGAACCTGGTGCACGCGAAAGAGTTACTGGACCGGATGATGGGACCAGATGCTCCCGATCTTGGCGCGGCCTCCGATGGTGACGGAGATCGCAATTTGATCATCGGACGAGGCATTTTCATATCGCCGTCTGACTCGCTGGCCATGCTGGCTGCCAACGCGCACCTGGCACCGGCTTATCGACAGGGCATCGCTGGAATCGCCCGTTCGATGCCCACCAGTGGTGCGGCTGACCGTGTAGCTCAAGCGCTTGGCGTGCCCTGCTTTGAGACACCAACGGGCTGGAAGTTCTTTGGCAACCTGCTTGACGCCGGTAAGGTGACGCTTTGTGGCGAAGAAAGTGCCGGCACGGGCTCGGACCATGTGCGCGAGAAAGATGGCGTGTGGGCCGTGCTGTTGTGGTTGAATATTCTGGCGGTACGTCAGCAGAGCGTAAAGCAGATCGCGCACGAGCACTGGGCCCACTTTGGCCGCAACTACTACACGCGGCACGATTACGAAGACATCGACAGCTCGGTTGCCAAAGACCTGATGCAGGCGCTGGCGCTTCGTATGCGGGATCTGACCGGGCACGAACTCGAAGGTCGACTCGTCGCAACGGCTGACGACTTCAGTTACCTCGACCCGGTGGACGGCAGCCTGTCGAAGAATCAGGGTCTGCGTATCGTCTTCGAGGACGGTTGCCGCATCGTCTACCGGCTCTCGGGAACTGGCACATCCGGTGCGACGCTGCGTGTTTATATCGAACGTTTTGAAGGCAATCCGACACGCCATGGGATGGAGACTCAGGCGGCGCTGGCAGACCTTATCTTGCTGGCCGAAAGTCTGGCTGGCATTCGCGTTCGTACCGGGCGTCTGGCGCCAAGCGTCATCACCTGAAATAGAAAAAAAGCCGTGTCTTGACAACCGCCGTTTGCGCATCGGAACAGACTGTGGGCTGTATAGTCTGTCAAGACTAGGAGACATTGGGTTTTCATGGCAATTTCTGTGCTTTTCATTGAGGGCGAGGCTGACCACGCGCACGCCATGTGCACCAGGATTGTCAGCGAAGGGTTGCAATGGAGGCTGAAAGTGGCTTCCTCCCTCTCGGAGGCACGCCGTTTCATGGCGGACCAATTCTTTGATGTATTGGCTGTGAGCCAGAATTTGCCTGACTGTCATGCGGATGAGTTGGTACCCGTTCTGGGGAAATGTGCTGCGCTGTTGCTGCACTCTGAGGGGTCCCGGCTGGATTCTGCTTTGCTGATGCGTCAGGGCTTCACCGATTTCCTGTGCAAGGACTCTGCGTTTCGGTACCTGGAGTCCTTGACCACTCGTTTGCACATGACCATCGAGCGGCACCAGATGGTGCGCCAACTACTCCAGCGGTCTGAAACGCTGGAGCTGGCAGTTGCCGGTGCAGAGGTTGGCATTTGGGACTGGCGGGTGCGCGAAGACCGCAACATCGTCAACGAGCGCTGGTGCGAAATGTTGGGCTACGCCCCGGAAGAAGTGGTGTTGTTGGGCGGGGTCTGGATGGACTGGGTTCACCCAGATGATTTGCACCGACTGAAGGGTGCGTTAGGACCAGGACCCAAAACCTCTTTGCAGCAGTTTGAAGTGGAATTCCGGATCCAGCATCGGCAGGGCCATTGGATCTGGATTCACAGTCGCGGTCATGTTGTCGAGCGGGATTCTCAGGGGTTGCCCACACGCGTGGCAGGCACTCATTCTGACATCACGGAGCGCAAACAAATCGAGCACGCGCGTGAACAGCAACATCGCCTGCTACTGGCTATTTCTGCTGCCCATGGCCTGTTTCTAAGTGGTGGGGACACCCGCATCGTGTTCGAAGGTTTATTGTCTGAGCTGTTGGCCTTGACTCAAAGCGGCTATGGCTTTGTGGGCGAGGTGCTCTATTCGATGGAGGACCGGCCTTACATCAAGGCGCACGCGCTAACTAATATTGCCTGGGACGAAACGTCGCGGCGTCTTTATGAAGAAAACGTGGCCAAGGGGCTGGAATTTCATAACCTGAAAACATTGTTTGGCGTGGCACTGGTCAGCGGTGAACCAGTCATTTCGAATGAGCCTGCGAGAGACACCAGAAAAGGTGGCATTCCTGCCGGACACCCGGCACTCAACGCTTTTTTGGGTATTCCCATTCACCATGGAAATCAACTCGTAGCCATGATCGGACTGGCTAACAAGCCCGATGGTTATTCAAAGGCAGACTTGGAATTTCTGGAGCC
>JAKQJK010000279.1 GCA_029561195.1 Pseudomonadota bacterium | reverse complement strand
GTAAAACAGATTGCGGCGTTCTTCTATTTTTTCAATTGTCCCTTCGTCCTGGCTGGCCTGCCACAACACGCGGTCCCCCACCACAGCCTGGCTTTTCTTGCCGCGTGAATGGCAGATGAGGCGTTTTCCTTCGGGGGTTTCAACCAGAAAATGTCGGCCATAGTTCGCCACAATCAGACCGCGGTCCAGCGTCGCCCGCTCAATCAAAAGGGACTCCCACACAATGTCCTGGTTCGTACCGGGCCGCAGGGTGCCTTCATGTCACCAACGCTTCAACCTGGGTTGCGCAATCAAAGTCAGTCACGGAAATGCCGCCCACGTCGTGCGTGTTGAAACGCACCACACAGCGTCCGTAGTGAACGGATAAATCGGGGTGATGATCCTGCACATGGGCAATGAACGCTACGGCATTGACGAAGGCCATCGTTTGATAGTAATTCTTGAAAGAAAAAGTCTTCTCTATGGCGACTGACGAGCCATTACCTGTGAGTTTCCATCCTTCTATTTTCGCCAGATTTGCTACTATTTCAGTAGCTGTCAGCGAACGTCTCGCTAAGGCTGACCAGTCTTTTTTCTTTAAAGTATCGGTCATTGCTAGTCCTTAAGATTGGGCGGCTACCAGCGGCACCATGCGCGACAAGCGCTCGGATGCAGGCGGGTGCGAATAGTAGAACTTGACGTAAACCGGGTCCGGTGTAAGCGTGGATGCGTTGTCTTCATAAAGCTTCAGCAATGCACTTGACAAGTCCGATCCACTCGTCTGTGAGACCGCATAGGCATCGGCTTCGAATTCATGCTTTCGCGACAGTTGCGCAAATAGAGGCGAGATGAACAGGCTGAACACAGGTACAACCATCAGGAACAACAGTAATGCCAGTGCATCATTCGGCGCACCCAGATTGAGTTGAACACCCAAGCCGGCGTAAAACCAGACCTGATTCGCCAGCCAGCCCAGCAGCGCAAAACCCAGCAGACTCAGTGTGAAAAGCGACACCATGCGTTTGACAATGTGCTTGTGTTTGAAATGTCCCAGTTCATGTGCGAGGACCGCATCCACCTCGGAAGGGGAAAGCTTGGCCAGCAGGGTATCAAAAAACACCACGCGCCGCGAGGCGCCAAACCCGGTGAAGTAAGCGTTGCCATGGCCACTGCGCTTGCTGCCGTCCATTACGAAAAAGCCTTTGGCTGCAAATCCGCAGCGTTGCATCAGTGCTGTTACGCGGGTCTTCAGACTCTCGTCTTCCAGCGGCTTGAAGGAATTGAACAATGGCGCGATGAAGGTCGGATAGATCAGCAGCAAGAGCAGATTGAACCCGGTCCAGACGCCCCATGCCCACAGCCACCACCATGAACCCGTCGCACCCATCAGCCACAAAATGAGAGCGGCCAGCGGCAAACCAATGAGTGCGCCAATGAAGCTGGACTTGACCAAATCGACCAGCCACAACTTCCATGTCATCTTGTTGAACCCAAAGCGCTCCTCAATCACGAAGGTCTGGTACAGCGTGGCGGGCAGGTCAAGCAGGCCGCTGATAAGCGCAAACGACGTCAACAGTGCGAGTTGTTGCGTCAGGCCACCGCCCAGCCAAGCCATCAACGTCTGATTGAGCACGGACAACCCGCCCAAAAGTGTCCAACCCAGCAACAGGACCGTACCAAACGCCAGTTCCAGCAAACCGAACCGGGCCTTTGCGAGGGTGTAATCTGCGGCCTTGTGATGAGCGGACAGGGGAACGGTCTGGGCAAACGCTGCGGGAACAACATCACGGTGACGCGCCACGTGGCGAATCTGCCGCGAGGCAAGCCAGAGCTTCAGCACCAGCCCGAGAAGCAGTGTGATGGCAAAAACCAGCGTCAGTATGGACGGTGCGTTGCTTGCTGAGAAGAAATTGTCTGTCGAATCGGTCATTGGCTGGTAGTTTAGGTCATCGGCGACAATGTGGCCCATGGCTGAAACAACACCCCAACTCCCCAAATCTGAACAAAACCTGATCTGGCTCGACTGTGAAATGACCGGGCTGGAGCCCGACGTGGAACGCATCATCGAAATTGCCGTGATCGTAACCGGCCCCAACCTAGAGCCCCGCGTGGAAGGGCCGGTTCTGGTCATTCACCAGTCTAACGAGCAACTGGACAAGATGGATGCCTGGAACAAGGGTACCCATGGCAAAAGCGGACTGATTGACAAGGTCAAGGCGTCAACCCTGGATGAAGACGTCGCACAGGAGCAATTGATCGCGTTTCTGAGCCAGTATGTGCCCAAAGGCGGCTCCCCCATGTGTGGCAAC
>JAKQJK010000242.1 GCA_029561195.1 Pseudomonadota bacterium | reverse complement strand
CCGCACCCTGAAACCGGGCACAGGCAAGGTATCATGTGAGCCTGCTTACAGGGCGGTTTGAAGATCTGTTTTTCAATTAAATCAACAAGTTAGCGTCAATCTTCCGTGCGTCTCAATTCCATCAAGCTCTCCGGGTTCAAGTCGTTTGCCGAGCCCACCAACTTCCTGTTGCCTGGCCAGCTGGTTGGCGTGGTCGGCCCCAACGGCTGCGGTAAGTCCAACATCATGGACGCCGTGCGCTGGGTGCTGGGCGAGTCCAAAGCTTCCGAGTTGCGTGGCGAGTCCATGCAGGACGTCATCTTTAACGGCACCACCACGCGCAAGGCCGCTAGCAGATCCAGCGTGGAGCTGGTATTCGAGAACAACGACCACCGCGCCGGGGGCCAGTGGGGCCAGTTTGCCGAAATCGCCGTCAAGCGCGTGCTCACGCGTGACGGCACCAGCAGCTACTACATCAACAACCAGCCCGTGCGCCGCCGCGACGTGCAGGACGTGTTTCTGGGCACCGGCCTGGGCCCGCGCGCCTACGCCATCATTGGCCAGGGCACCATCAGCCGCATCATCGAATCCAAGCCCGAAGAGCTGCGCCTGTTCCTCGAAGAAGCCGCCGGAGTTTCCAAATACAAAGAGCGCCGCCGTGAGACCGAAAACCGCCTATCGGACACGCGCGAAAACCTCACGCGGGTGGAAGACATCCTGCGTGAGCTCAACACCAATCTGGATCGGCTGGAAAAGCAGGCCGAAGTGGCCCAGCGTTACAACACGCTGCAGGCTGACGTCACGCTCAAGCAACAACAACAGTGGTTTCTGAAGCGCGCCGAAGCGCTGGCTGACCAGACTAAGGTCAAGCAGGACGCTGAGAGCGCCGTAAACGCGCTGGAAAGCCGCGTGGCCGATTTGCGCCACATCGAGGCGGATCTGGAAACGGTTCGTCAGGCCCATTACGCCGCGGGTGATCAGGTCAATCAGGCGCAGGGTCTGCTTTATGAAGCCAGCAGCGAAGTGGGCCGGCTTGAAGCCGAGATTCGCTTCGTGGTGGAAGGGCGTCAGCGCGTGGAGCAGCGTTTGCTCACGCTGAAAGAGCAAACCACCCAGTGGGCTACCCGCAAGGATGACGCTTTAACCGAAACTGAAAACTTGGCCGAGCTGGCTGCGTTGGGCGGTGAAAAAACCGAGTTGCTCGCCGCTCAGGTGGAAGAGCAGGCGCAGGCCATGCCCGATCTGGAAGATGCTTTGCGCCTGGCACAGGCCGGTGCCAACGAACAGCGCGCCAGCGTGGGCCAGGTTCAACAGCAGATTCAGGTTCTGGCCGCCGAGCAGCGTGGCATTGAAGAACAGTCACGCCAGCTCACCACGCGCCGTGAGCGGCTGGTAGCCGACTACAACGCGCTGGCGGCGCCCGAAGAATCGCGTCTGGTGAACCTGCAAACCCAGCTGGCGCAAGCGCAGGAAAGTGCCAGCGTGGCCGATGCACGGCTGCATGAGCTGCAGGACAGCGTGCCGCAACTGGACGACGCCCGCCGTGAGCAGCAGCAGGTGGTCAATACCCAATCGGCGAAGCAGGCCGACTTGTCTGCCCGCATGGAGGCGCTCAAGGCGCTGCAGGAAAAGGTCAAGACAGACGGCAAACTCAAACCCTGGCTGACCAAGCACGGGCTGGACGGTTTACAAGGGCTATGGAGCCGCATCCACATCGAGCAGGGCTGGGAGAATGCGCTGGAAGGCGCGCTGCGCGAACGTCTGGGTGCGCTGGAGGTCTCGCGGCTGGACATGGTGCGTGCCTTCGGGCAGGACGCGCCGCCGGCCAAACTGTCATTCTTCAGCCCGCCGCTGGCCGCCGCGCCGCAACCCGCGTCCACGCTGCCGCGTCTGGGCGATCTGCTGCAAATTAACGATGCCGGACAAAAGGCGGTGATGGCTGACTGGTTGCAGGGTTGTTACACCTCAGCTAGTTTTGAAGACGCGCTGGCCAAACGCACCGCTCTGCAGCCCGGTGAAACGATTTATGTAAAGAGCGGTCATGCCGTCAGCGCCCACAGTGTTAGTTTTTACGCGCCTGATTCCGAGCAGGCGGGCCTGCTGGCTCGCGCCCAGGAAATCGAAAATCTGGAGAAACAGCTTCGGGCACAAGCGCTGATCTGCGACGAGGCACGCTCTGCGCTGGTGCGGGCCGAGGCTGCTTATGCCGATGCATCGCAACGACTGGTGGTGGTACGACGCGAAGCATCTGAGACCCAGAGCCGCGCGCATGAGTTGCAGGTGGAGACGCTTCGCCTGACGCAACTGGCTGAACAAACCCGTGCCCGCAGTGAGCAGATTGCCGGTGACATGGCCGAAGTGGATGCCCAGCTGGGTGATCTGCAGGAACGTCGCGTCACCGCGGAAGCCCGCTTTGAAGAGCTGGACATGCAACTGGCCGACACGCAGGAGCGCCACGCCCAGCTCGATGAACGCGTAATCGATGCCGAGCGCAAACTCAACGAATGCCGTGAACAGCAGCGCAGCCTTGAGCGCCAGGCGCAGGAAGCCACTTTCTCGTTGCGCAGTCTGGATGCCCGCAAGGCCGAGTTGAGCCGCGCAATCGAAACTGCAGCACAACAGGCAGATTCCATAAGGTCTGAAGAGCTGAGAGCCAGTGAAGAACTGGTACGTCTGACAGACGCTTCCGCTCAGGCTGGATTGCAAAATGCACTGGCCGTGAAGCTGGAGCGCGAGCAGTCTCTGGGCGCCAAACGCAGCGAATACGACGACCTCACCGCCAAACTGCGCGGCAGTGACGAGCGCCGCCTGCAACTAGAGCGAGAGCTGGACCCCCTGCGCCAGCGCATCACCGACTTTCAGCTCAAGGAACAGGCCGCACGCCTCGGGTTTGAGCAGTATGAACAGTTGCTCACCGATGCCCAGGCTGATCTGGAAACGGTGGCGAAATCCATCGAAGAAGGCAACGTGCGGCTGACCGGCATGCAGGGCGAGATCGACCGCCTGAATCGGGAGATTGCCGCATTGGGTGCCGTCAACCTGGCCGCGCTGGATGAGCTGACCACGGCGCGCGAACGCAAGCAGTTCCTCGACGCGCAAACAGCCGATTTGACCGAGGCGATGACCACGCTTGAGGACGCCATCAAGAAGATTGACGCGGAAACGCGCGAGCTGCTGTCGGGCACGTTTAATACCGTCAACGAACATTTCGGCAAGATGTTTCCCGAGCTGTTTGGCGGAGGCAACGCGCGCCTGGTGATCACGGGTGAGGAGATTCTGGACTCGGGTGTGCAGGTCATTGCACAGCCGCCGGGCAAGAAAAACCAGACCATTCACCTGCTGTCAGGTGGTGAAAAAGCCCTTACCGCGATTGCGCTGGTGTTCGCAATTTTCCAGCTCAACCCGGCGCCTTTCTGTCTGCTGGACGAGGTGGACGCGCCGCTGGATGATGCTAACACCGAGCGTTATGCCAAACTGGTGACCAGCATGAGCAAAGAAACCCAGTTCCTATTCATCAGCCACAACAAGATCGCCATGGAAATGGCTGAGCAGTTGATCGGTGTGACCATGCAGGAGCAGGGCGTCTCCCGTATCGTGGCGGTGGACATGGACGCTGCTGTTTCGCTGGCTGAACTCACCTGAAAAAATGCAACAACTACCCTGTCATGAGTAACCTGCAAATTGGACTGGCGGTCGTGGGCGGCCTGGTGCTCGCCGCAGTGGTTGCGCACGGTGCCTGGTCGTCCCGGCGCAGTGAGCCCCGTCAAGCCACGCCTCAGGAGCCTACCAACCCGCATCAAGCGCATGAAGGTATTGAACCGGGCCTGGGTGACGCAGCGTTTGACGTAGCCCATTTTCCCGTGCCTGTGGTGGAAAAGCGCCCGGTTCTGGATTCACTGATTGACGTGATCGCACCTATCGCGCTGGACAGTCTGGTTTATGGGGAGGCAGCTCAGGCGGCCATGCCCACTACGCGGCGTGTGGGCAGCAAACCGTTTGCCATTGAAGGCCTGAACGAAGAGTCGGGCCGCTGGGAGACACCGGCTGTGGGCCAGCGCTACAGCGCGTTTCAAACAGGTGTCCAGCTGGCCAACCGCACTGGTGCGCTTAACGAGATTGAATATTCCGAGTTCGTGATCAAAACGCAGGCGTTTTCCGACGCCGTTGGTGGAACGCCCGATTTCCCCGAAATGCTGGATGAAGTGGCGAGAGCCCGCGAACTGGACCAATTTGCCAGCGCGCATGACGCGCAGCTGGATTTTTTTGTGCGTGCCCGTCAGTCGGCATGGAGCCCGGGCTATGTCCAGCAAAATGCGGCACTGCTGGGTTTTGTGGCCGGTGCCATGCCCGGCCGCATGGTGCTGCCGGCCAGCGTGGCCGGCTTGCCACCAGTCCTGAGCCTGAATTTCGACACGCAGGCCGCGCTGGCGGAGGACCCGGCCCAGTCTGCCATCCGCGAGATCACGTTGGGTCTGGACGTGCCTCAGGTCGATCGCAGCGAGCGCGCCTACGACCGCATGCGCGAGTCTGCCCATGCGCTGGCCAAGGCCATGGACGGTGTGGTGACCGACAGCAACGGCGTGCCCCTGGCTGGTGAAGCCATGGATGTATTCGCGGCAGAGCTGCAAGGCATGTACAATACGCTGGACGAGCGGGAGTTGTCGGCCGGGTCCGCGCTGGCGCGTCGTTTGTTCTCCTGATCAAGCCGCTGTTGACCGGTCTCGCCATGGCCACGCCAGACCTGTTTTCTTCTCAACTCCCCGGGCCTGATCCGGCTCATGTGGCACAGCTTCGCGCGGCTTTGCACCACCATGCCCATCAGTATTACGTGCTGGATGAGCCGCAGGTTCCCGATGCCGAATACGACCGGCTGTTTCGTGAGCTGCAGGCGATTGAAGACGCCCACCCCGAACTGATCACGCCGGATTCCCCGACCCAGCGTGTGGGCGGCAAACCGCTGGATGCGTTCGCCAGTGTGCGCCATGCAGTGCCCATGCTGAGCATTCGCACGGAGACGGACACCGAAGCCAGTGGTGCACAAAATTTCGACGCTCGTGTGCGGCGTGAACTGGGTCTGGGCGAAGATGCACCGCTTGTTGAGTATGTTGCCGAACCCAAGTTCGATGGCCTGGCCATGAACCTGCGCTACGTGCGCGGTGTGCTGGTGCAGGCCGCCACGCGCGGGGATGGCGAAACGGGTGAAGATGTGACGCAAAACATCCGCACTGTTGGACAAATCCCCTTGAGGTTGCCTTCGGATGCGCCGCCGGTCCTGGAGGTGCGCGGCGAGGTCTATATGCGTCGCGATGACTTCGAGGCCTTAAATGAGCGCCAACGCGAGAAAATCGCTCAGGGCATGAAAGGCGAAAAAACCTTCGTCAACCCGCGTAACGCCGCTGCTGGTGCTGTGCGCCAGTTGGACCCCGCCATAGCGGCCCAGCGTCCCTTGAGTTTCTTCGCTTACGGCCTGGGCGAAATCACGCCTGCCGAGCAGGGCGGGCCTGACTTCAAAACCCATTTCGAGATGCTGGGCACCCTGAAATCATGGGGGTTTCCGGTCTCAGCCCTCGTGAATATTGCGCGAGGCGCTACTGAATTAATAGCGTATCACCAGTGTGTGGGCCAACAGCGTGACAGCCTAGGGTTTGATATTGACGGCGTGGTCTACAAGGTCAACAGCACTGCGTTGCAACGTCAGATGGGCTTTGTCACCCGCGAGCCGCGCTGGGCCGTGGCGCACAAATATCCGGCGCAGGAGCAGCTCACAACCGTGCTGGGCATCGAGGTACAAGTTGGGCGTACCGGCAAACTCACGCCGGTGGCGAAGCTGGCTCCCGTGTTTGTCGGTGGTGTAACGGTGACCAACGCAACGTTGCACAACGAAGACGAAGCTCGCCGCAAGGACGTGCGCGTGGGTGACACGGTCATTGTGCGGCGTGCCGGTGATGTGATTCCCGAAGTGGTGTCGGTGCTCATCGACAAGCGCGTGGCCGATGCATCTGTGTTCACCATGCCCCGCGAATGCCCGGTCTGCGGCAGTGCTGCGGTGCGTGAAGAAGGTGAAGCTGACTACCGCTGTACCGGGGGGCTGTTTTGCAGCGCCCAGCGCAAGCAAGCCATCCTGCACTTTGCCCAGCGTCGCGCGGTGGAGGTAGAAGGCTTGGGCGATAAGTTGGTGGATCAGCTGGTTGACGCAGACATCATCAAGACCCTGCCAGACTTGTATCGTCTGGGGTTTGCCTCGCTGGCTGCGCTCGACCGTATGGCCGACAAGTCCGCACAAAATATCGTGGATGCGTTGGAGAAATCGAAGCGAACTACGTTGCCTCGGTTCCTGTTCGGCCTGGGCATTCGCCACATTGGTGAAGCTACGGCCAAGGCATTGGCGAGCCACTTTGGCAAGCTGGACGTTATTATGGATGCCACGCCAGAGCAATTGCTGGAGGTTGCCGATGTGGGGCCCATCGTGGCGCAAAGCCTTCGTACCTTCTTTGACCAGCCCCACAACCGCGAAGTGGTGGAACAGCTACGGGCCTGCGGCGTCACCTGGGAAGAGGGCGAGCCCGCAGCGATAACCCCTAAATCGCTGGCCGGCAAAACCTTCGTCATCACTGGCACCCTGCCCACCCTGAGCCGCGACGAAGCCAAAGACATGCTAGAGGCGGCTGGCGCCAAGGTAGCAGGTTCTGTAAGCAAGAAAACCAGCTATGTGCTGGCTGGCGCCGAAGCAGGTAGCAAACTTGATAAGGCGCTCGAACTGGGGGTTGCCGTGATTGACGAAGCCGGGTTGAAGGAGATGCTTGATGGCGGAACGTGACATCCTCAAAATGGGCGACCTTCGCTTGCTGCGAGTAGCCCCACCGGTGACACAATTTGATACGGACGAGTTGCACCTGCTAATCGCCGACATGCTGGACACTATGCGGGCGGCCAATGGCGCGGGATTGGCGGCTCCGCAGATTGGTGTCGATTTGCAACTGGTCATCTTTGGCACCGACGCACGCAACCCGCGTTACCCGGACGCGCCGGTTGTGCCCCGAACTGTGTTGATTAATCCGGTCATCACACCGATTGGCGGGGAAGAGGAAAGCGACTGGGAAGGCTGCCTCTCTGTACCCGGCCTGCGAGCCGTGGTGCCGCGCTGGTCACACATCCGTTACACCGGTTTTGACCAGTATGGTGACCCCATCGACCGTACGGCGGAGGGATTTCATGCCCGGGTCGTGCAGCACGAGTGTGACCATTTGATCGGAACGCTGTACCCAATGCGGGTGCGTGATTTCACGAAGTTCGGTTTTACCGAGGTGCTGTTCCCAGGTCTGGATGCGCCTCAGGACGACTGAGGGCGATCAATCTCAGGCCGCCAGGGCGGCCAGAAGTTCAGTCTCAATCTCGATCTGCATGCGGTTGTTTTGCAGCTGCGGGCCATCGATCAGGAAGGTGTCATCCACCCGTTCCCCCAGCGTGGCGATTTTGGCCAACTGCAGGTTCAGTTGATGCTTGGCCAGCACACAGGCCACGCTGTACAACAAACCCACCCGGTCGCTCGCCGATATGTTGAGTAGCCAGCGTTGGGCTTTTTCGTCGGGGCGCAGTGTGACGCGCGGAGCAATGGGGAAACTCTTTACACGGCGTGAAACACGGCTACGTCCCGGCGGCAACAGGGGTCCCTGTTCCTGAATGGCGCGGCTCAGGCCGACTTCCAGCATGCTGATCACTTCCCGGTATTCATCGGGCGATGACTGGGTGGTGACTTGAAAAGTGTCCAGTGCATACCCGTTGTTGGCGGTGTGAACCCGGGCATCCTGAATGCTGAACTCGCCGCGGTCAAAGTAGCCACAGATGCGGGCAAACAGGTCCGGCTGGTCCGGCGTGTACACAACCACCTGCAAGCCTTCGCCTACCGGCGAGCGATGCGCCCGCACGATGGACTGGCCCGTACCCACATGCCGTGACAGCTGACGGGTATGCCAGGCAATCTCTGCCGCATCATGGCGCATGAAGTAACCCACATCCAGTGTGTCCCACAGCGGTTTGTGTGCCTCGAATGGCATGGCGTAGCTAGCAATCAGGATCAGCGCCTCGCGCTTGATGGCTTCCACCTCCGCATCCGGGTCTGGCGCTCCACCGCCCAAAGCGCGCAGGGTAAACCGGTACAGGTTTTCCAGCAGCTTACCCTTCCAGGCGTTCCATACCTTGGGCGACGTACCGCGAATGTCGGCCACAGTCAGCAGATACAGGGCAGTGAGGCGGCGCTCGTTGCCCACCCGTTTGGCGAACGCGGCAATGACGTCGGGGTCGCTCAGATCAGACTTTTGCGCAATGCGACTCATGGTGAGGTGCTCCTGTACCAGAAACTCGATCATCCGCGCGTCTTCACTCTCGATACGATGCTGCTTGCAAAAGCGTCGCACGTCAGCGGCCCCCAGCTCGGAGTGGTCACCACCCCGGCCCTTAGCAATGTCATGGAACAGCGCGGCAGCATACAAAATCCAGGGCTTGTCCCAGCCACCGGCCAGTTGCGAGCAAAACGGATACTCATGGGCATGCTCGGCCAGAAAAAAGCGTCGTACATTGCGCAGCACCATCAGGATATGCTGGTCCACCGTGTAAACATGAAACAGGTCGTGCTGCATCTGGCCCACGATTTTGCGAAACACCCACAGGTAGCGGCCAAGCACCGAAGTCTGGTTCATCAACCGCATGGCGTGGGTGATGCCCTCGTGCTGCATCAGGATGTTGCGGAAGGTTTCGCGGTTGACCGGGTCGTTGCGAAACTTGCCATTCATCAACCCGCGGGCGTTGTATAGGGCCCGCAGTGTCCGCGCTGACAGGCCTTTGGCGCCCACCGTGGTCTGATAGAGCAAGAAAGTTTCCAGAATCGCGTGCGGATGGCGCTGGTACAGATCATCCGTTGCCACATCGATCATGCCGGCTTTTTCGTTGAAACGTTCGTTAATACACCGGGGCTCGTGCGTGCTGGGATTCAGCCGCTCTTCAATGTTCAGCAGCAGAATCTGGTTGAGCTGGGTCACCGCTTTGGCCGCCCAATAGTAGCGGCGCATCAGCGCCTCGCTGGCGCGAACGGGCAACCCTTCTGCGCCTGCAGCGTCTGACTTGTAGCCAAAGGTCTCTGCCACGGCGGTTTGCAGATCAAAAACCAGCCGGTCTTCCCGGCGGCCGGCAGTCAGGTGCAGGCGTGCACGCACCAGGCGCAGCAGGGCCTCGTTATGTTTGATCTGCTTGACCTCAAACGGGGTCGCCAGGCCATTGCGTGCCAGTTCATCCCAATTCCGGGCCAGACCTGCGGCTTTGGCTACCCAGAGGATGACCTGCAGATCACGCAGCCCGCCGGGGGACTCCTTGCAGTTGGGTTCCAGCGAGTAGGGCGTGTTCTCAAACCGGTTGTGCCGTTGCTGCATTTCCAGCGTCTTGGCTACAAAGAAAGCGTGCGGATCCATGGCCTCCCGGAACCGCTTGCGAAACAGGGCAATCAGCCTGGCGTCACCGACGATCAGCCGGGATTCGAGTAAGGCGGTCTGCACCGTGACATCCTTTTGCGCCTCCGCCAGGCATTCTGAAACCGTGCGAACGCTGGAGCCAATCTCCAGACCGGTATCCCAGCAACTGCCAATAAAGGCTTCAATCCGCTTTTTGAGCTCGGGGTCGGAGTCCGCAGACTGGTCGTCCGGCATCAGCACCAGCACGTCAATATCGGAGTGCGGAAACAGCTCGGCGCGCCCGAACCCGCCTACGGCCAGCAGAGAGAAAGGAGGCTTGAAACCGGCTTGTTGCCACAACTCCTGCAAAGTAACGGCAGCCAGTGCAGACAGCTTGTGCAGTGCCGTGTTCACACCGCGCGTGGAAGCGCCGCTGGAGCCAATGGCTGTCAGCAAAGCGGCCTTGGCGGCCCGGTAGTTATCCCGCAGAGTTTGAAAATTCGACATGTTTGCCCGGCTCTGGCCAGACGCAATCAGGCGCCGGCCGGAACTGCCCCAGCGGCTAAAGAGTTGTAGGCAGCAACAAAGGCTGGTGTGGCCGGACTGCCAGCAGACAGCGTCAACACTTCGTAACCAGTTTCCGTGACCAGCACCGTGTGTTCCCACTGGGCTGACAGGGAATGGTCCTTGGTCACGATGGTCCAGTTGTCTTTTTCAGGACCATCCTTTATTTCCTTGCGGCCGGCGTTGATCATCGGCTCGATGGTGAAGGTCATGCCAACCTTCAGTTCTTCAAGCGTGCCAGGTTTTCCGTAGTGCAGTACCTGCGGCTCTTCATGGAAAATGCGGCCAATGCCGTGCCCGCAAAACTCGCGCACCACGCTGAAACCCTGACTTTCGGCAAATTTCTGGATTTCCCAGCCGATGTCGCCCAGCCGGATACCGGGCTTGACCATCTTGATACCGTGCCACATGGCGTCATAGGTGATTGCGCACAGGCGTTTGGCCGCGATGGAGGTGTCACCCACGATAAACATGCGGCTGGTATCGCCATGCCAGCCTTCCTTGATGACGGTCACGTCGATGTTGACGATATCGCCTTTTTTTAGCGCCTTGTCGTTGGGGATACCGTGGCAGACCACGTGATTCACCGAAGTGCAGATGGACTTGGGGTAGGGCGTATTGCCGCCGCCGGTGTAGTTCAGTGGCGCGGGAATCGTCCCCTGAACCTGGATCATGAAGTCATGGGCCAGTTTGTCCAGTTCATTGGTAGTCACGCCGGGCTTGACATGGGGTGTCAGGAAATCCAGCACCTCCGAAGCCAGCTTGCCGGCCACGCGCATGCCCTGCACGCCTTCCGTGTCTTTGTAAGTAATCGTCATGCCCGGATTATCCCAGAGGCTGGATTGACTTGTTTTTACACGCAAAAAGTGACCTTAGCTCTCTACCAATATGCGTGAACAGCTATAAAAGTGATAGCTATATTGTTTTAGTGCGTACCTGTGAGAGAGGCCGCCAAAGCGCGCTTGAAGGGGGTAAAGCGCTCGCCTGCGCGCAAGGCCAGATGACGAAGCCCGCGGGCGTGCGGTGCCTCGTTGGTATAAAGGTGCGTGATGAGCTGGGTTGCCAGGTAGATAGGCCGCGTGGCCATGCGGTGCGTCCGCTCGAAGTGGCCGAGCAGGGCCGCAGAGGCAATATCCTGACCTGCGGCATGAGCCGCCAGTACGCCACGGGCCAGCGCGTCAATGCCCAGCAGTCCGAAATTGAAGCCGTGGGCGGTGACTGGATGCATGCCGACCGCGGCATCTCCGACGCAGGCAAACCGCTGCGCCACCATCTGGCGGGGATAGACGGCGACCAGCGGGTAGGCATGGCGTTTACTGACCAGCGTCATGGTGCCCAGGCGCCCGGCGAAACGACGCGTCATGTCGAGTCCGAACGCTGTAGGGTCTTCAGCCAGTATCGGCTCCATGCCCTGGCTGGGCAGCGTCAGCACCACCGACGAGCGGTGCGCACCGGTGACGGGTTCATCATTCATGGGTAGCAGCGCCAGCGTCTGGCCGTAATCAAACCACTCCCAGGCGGCGTGGTGGTGTGGCTCGTCGTGTGTCATTACGCATACCAGCATGCTGCGGCCAAAGTCATGCATGTCCGCTGCAATGCCCATGGCGCGGCGGGTGGTCGAAAAGCGGCTGTCGGCGGCGATCAGCAGTTTCGTCTGCAGCCTGGCGCCGCTGGCAAGGGTCACGTGGGCGCCTTGTGCGTCGGTGCGCACAGTGGTTACCTGTTCACCGGCCAGCAAAGTGATGTCGTCGTGGGCCTGGCGTGCTTGCTCCACGGCGTCAAAAGCGGCACGGCGAATCAGGTGGTTGGATACCAGCCACCCCAATTCGCTATGTGTGCTCAAGCCGTGGCCGATCACCATTGCAAACGGCGAAGGGCCGTTCAGCACCCGCGCATCTCGCAGTGGTGACAAGGCCGCTGGGTCATAGGTTTCAATGCGTTCCGATAAACCCAGCTTTCGCATCAAGGTTGCAGAGTGCTGGGTGAGCGCAATCTCACGACCATCAAAGGCCGGTTGTGAAATCACCACCAGGGGTAGTTGCTCGACCAGGGCAATTTGCAGCCCGTGCCCGGTCAGTGCGCGAGCAAAGCAGAGTCCGGCCGGGCCGGCTCCGGAAATGATGAGGTCGTAGCTCGCCGGGGTCATGACAGAGGTATCAGGTTTTGATTTTCACGCCCCGGCGGGCCATCATGTCCTCGCTCATTGCCTGCCGGGCTGCGGTTGACAGTCCCGCCTGGGCTGCGGGGTAAACCAGGTGCTCTTCGTCCTCGATGTGACGGCCATAAAGAGCAGCAAACTTTGCCAGCGCCTGTGTCTGCTCGGGCGTGAGTGGCGACCAGGCTTGTGGTGAAGATTCGACCACGCCAGCCAGTGCAAGACGGGCGGTTGACCAGGCTGTTTCCATCTGGCGATGGTCGGCCATGAGTCGCTGCACGGTTTCCCGAATACGCGGATCGCTCCCAGTCAGGAGCGGCGGAAAAACGTGCAGTTCCTCGTCCCGGTGGTGGAGCGGGGCGGCCAGATCGAAATACCGCATCACATCCCCCGCGGCCTGCCGTGCGGAATCGTCCAGCCCGTGTGACAGTAAATGCTGTTGCAAACGCGTCATCAGCGCCAGGGAGCGTTCTACACGCTCATGGCAGGCAGACAGCATCTCGAACGGAGCCTCAAACCCTGCCGCCGGGGCGTGGTGGCCGGGTAGCGCGATAGACTGCTTCACGGTTGAAACGATTTGCATGTCAGCCAAACTGCACGGACTGGCCGTTCTTATCAAACGGAATGAAGGCGCCGTGATCGCCCCGTTTGATCGCTTCAACCATCCGCTGAAGGGGCGCTTCTGCCGCCTCGCTGGTGGGAGCCTGGTTTGACTGCCCCGACAGGGCTGCAGCAAACACAATGCCCCACTGCTGACCGAACTGGCGGGACTCCTGCACCAGTTGCTCAAATGAAGTCAACTCATCGGGGCGCTTGTCAACACACATCAACGGTACCAGTGCACCGCCTTGACCTTCCCTGAAGCGTTCACTCTCTTCAGGCGTACTGTCATCTGGCAACTCAACGCCGACAAATACGAAGAGCAGGCGTTGCGGCTGTGCTTGGGTACGAGCAGCCTGCAAAAGATCATCAAAGTTTGAAATAGTCATGTTTTCAAGTGGGAAGGGTACGTACATAATCCGCGGGTTGAGGCCGCAACCGGTGCCCCTTGCTGGCGCTTGCCGTTCCAATACTTAGAAAACACACGGCGTGTTCCCCGTCATTCAAACCAAATAGCGACCTGAGATGAGCGGATTTCAGGGCTTTTCCGCTGGTCAACGCAGAGCCAAAGCCCAGTGCGGTGGCCATCAACAGCATGTTCTGAAGAGCGCAGCCCGCCGCGACGGTTCGCTCCATCAGATCAATCTGCGGGTCTCCGCACAGTTCGTCCACCGTCATTAGCAAAAGGCAAGGCGCCCGGTGTGCTTTTTCACGAGCCTGGGCTACTTGCTGTGATGTGGCGGTGGCGTCACGCTCCACCAGAGCCGTACTGAAGACTTCACCAAGCCGCGCTCGGGCGGATTGCGGCACCAGGATCAGGCGCCAGGGCAACAACTGGCCATGGTCTGGCGCCGTACCCGCGCTGGCGAGAATGGCTTCCAGCTCCCGGGTATCAGGGCCAGGTGCTCCCAGGCGTTTGGGCAGGACGGTCAAGCGCGAATGCATCAGGGTCGCCACCAGTCCGGAGAACTCACCTTCCGAAGCGGGCGAATCTGGAGGCATGGTTCGCAGTGGTAGAGGTCTTGGCATGTTCGGTATCCAGGCGCGAAAGCCCTATCCACAAGTGCCCAGATGACCACATTGGGTGCAGTAGTCGCAACCGTCCTTGCGAATAACAGCGTGAGCGCCGCATTCCGTGCATTTTTTGCCTGCCATGACAGGCGGCATGCCAGCCTGGGTTTCCGAAGCGGGCGGTGCGTACTGGGTACCCTGCTCGGGGAGCCTACCCGCCCGATTGGTCAGGATTTTCTGGATCGCGTAGGCGACGGCAGCCACTTCAGAGTCGTGCCACATGGGCACCATGGTTCCGTCGTCCTTGCGATGTGTTCCCAGCCGCACTGGCCCGCGGTCCCACGCCACCTTGCGCATATCACTGAGGGCCCGCTCCAGGAACCCACCCCGTGCCGCCAGTGACAGCAAGCGCATGCTGGAGGTGATCCATTGCTGCGACTCGCCACTCTGGCCTACCGGCATGAAAAACTCGATGGCCCGGTCCACTGTGCCCGAGCCATTGGCGGCAGGTACCGGCAGAAACGACACCAGAAGGTATAACGTTTTGTGGCCTTCCTGTGTCCAGTAGTCCACCTTTTCTGCGACCGCTGACAGTGCGCCTTTGGGCCTACTTTCAATTACTGTCCTCATGGGGTCCGCGGGAGTTGCTATCAAACCAGGAGCATTTTCCGGTTCGGCTGGGCCTGCATCCAGAACGGAGCCGAGGATAGCGTTAGGTCGATAGGTGGCCAGACCTTTCAACTGCGCCCGCCAGGCCTGCTGATACAGGTCCTTAAATTCTTCGTAGCGGTAGTTGGCGGGTACGTTGACTGTTTTGGAGATGGCTGTGTCTACCAAAGGTTGCACGGTTTCCATCATCGCGATGTGGTTGGCGGCCGAAATCTCGAGAGCGTTAACGAAGTAGTCGGGTAGTTTGTCTACATTGCCACCCAACTCCCGGTAGAGCCGCCAGGCGTGGTCTTCCACGGCATATTCGCTCGTGCTGCCATCGGATTCGCGTTTCTTGCGGCGATACACCCATGAGAACGCCGGCTCGATGCCATTCGAGGCATTGTCGGCAAACGCTAGACTGACGGTACCTGTCGGCGCAATCGACAGCAGATGGCTGTTACGAATGCCATGTTGGCGGATGGACTGCTGCAATGCTTCAGGCAGGCGGCTTGCAAAGGTTCCGGCTGCGAGATAGCCGTCAGCATCAAATTTCGGAAAAGCCCCCTTTTCCTGAGCCAGCGCTATGGAGGCGGCGTAGGCGGCGTCGCGCATGCACGTGGCGATACAGGCTGCCATTTCCCGGCCCAGCGGATCGTCGTACCGCAGGCATAGCATTGACAGCACGTTGCCCAGACCCGTGAAACCCACCCCGATGCGACGCTTGGCTGCAGCTTCGGCATGCTGCTGTGGCAATGGCCAGAAGGTCACGTCCAGCACGTTGTCCAGCGCACGCACCTGGATAGCAACCGATTTTCTGAAGGCTTCAAAATCAAATGTCGGAACACCGGCAAACCCGAACGGGTGACGTACAAAATGCGGCAGGATGATAGGGCCCAGATCGCAACAACCATAAGGCGGCAGCGGCTGTTCGCCACAGGGATTGGTGGCCGCAATGGATTCGCAATAGGAAAGATTGTTGTCCCGGTTGATATTGTCCAGAAAAAGGATGCCAGGCTCGGCAAAGTCATACGCTGAACGCATGACGGTGTCCCACAAGTCCCGGGCGGCCACCGTTTCATAGACCCACACACCGTCAGCGCGCTGGAAAGCGCCGCCTTCAGTCAGTTTGGCGCCCGGTTTGGCACTGTGCACCAATTCCCAAGGCTGGTCGGCATCCAATGCCCGCATGAACGCATCGGGCACGCCCACCGACACATTGAAATTGTTCCATCGGCCCGGAGTTCGCTTGGCCGTGATGAATTCCTGAACATCCGGATGGTCAATGCGCAGAACGCCCATCTGCGCCCCGCGCCGGGAGCCTGCACTTTCTACCGTCGAGCAGGATTGGTCAAACACGTTGATATAGCTACAAGGACCGGATGCAACGGACGCCGTGGCCTTGACCTCTGCGCCTCGGGGGCGAATGCGTGAAAAGTCGTATCCGACGCCGCCGCCACGCCGCATGGTTTCAGCAGCCTCTCTCAGGGCTTCGTAAATACCAGGGTACCCCCCTTCATCCGCACCTTGTATGCAATCGCCAACCGGTTGCACAAAACAGTTGATCAGGGTGGCCTGGATGGATGTGCCGGCCGCGCTCATGATGCGGCCTGCGCCAATGGCGCCCGCGTGCAGATTACCCAAGAACAGGGCTTCGTATTTTGCGCGCTCAGGTTCAGCTTCAACCGAGGCGAGTGAACGTGCCACACGTCGATACAGATCCTCCACCCCGTCTTCGCCTGGTTTGAGGTATTTTTCTTTCAGCACATCGTGGCTGATGGGCTGGGTGGTTGTCAGGTCCTGTGGCCTTCCAAAACGGTCGCGCTTCATTAAACGGGCTCCATGATGAGTGCCTGTGGACGGACGCCGCCCAGCAGCCACTGCAACAATTCTTGCACTGAACGGATCTGATCACCAAATGGCAGACGACCAGCCCCACGGAAGAACAGGCCTCTTTGGGTGTCGCCCTCAAAAGCGTGGCCCAATTGCTGGTCGATACAGAATTGCCCCATGGTTGCATCGCCATCCCGCAGGCCGCAATGGGCCAGGCAGTCAAAAGACATGTTGCATTTAGCCTTCGCATGGGCAGCTGCCTGCAGCTTGGGGACAAGCCGTATGTACTTTTCAAGCCACGGCGTACGCACGGCGCGTGCCGGTAGACCGGCAACGCTGACGAATTCCACCATGTCTTCAGGTTTGGCCTCCGCCAAAACGCGTTTGAATGCAGGATCGGCATCGCTTTCCTGCGTCACGGCAAAGGCTGTGCCGAGCTGCACTGCAGCTGCGCCAAGAGCCTGCAGGCGCAGGATGTCATCGCGCGAGCCGATTCCGCCAGCAGGAATTAGTGGGATCTTGCCCTCAATGCCCGCACTTTTGAAGAATTCCAGTACTTGGGGAATCACGTTCTCAAAGTCGAACCGGGGGTCCTGTAAGTCGGCTACCTTGGCAGCACCCAGGTGACCCCCAGCGAGACGCGGGTGCTCAATAACGATGGCATCGGGCAAACGCCCTTTACGCTCCCATTTTTTGACCAGCAATTGCACACCACGCGCATCGGAAAGAATGGGAATCAGCGCCGTAGCGGGAAACTCGCGTGCCAGATCTGGCAGATCGAGTGGCAACCCGGCACCCACTACGAGCGCGTCCGCACCACTGGCAAGTGCCTGCCGCACATACGCTTCGTAGGCGCTGAGCGCCCGCATCATATTGACAGCAATAACGCCGCGCCCTTGAGAAATAGCCTGCGCCCGCTTGATTTCACGATCCAGAGCTTCCAGATTGGCCGCATCAATCAACTGTTTTGAATCCGGCTCCTTGTCGAGATGGCCAGTTTTCTCCATCAGGTCCGGGTGCAACCGGCGAAGATCAACGGAAGAAATGGTCCCTAAACCACCCATTCCCGCCACAGTGCCCGCCAGACCTCCGGCAGAAACACCGACACCCATCCCACCCTGCACCACTGGAATCAGATCCTTGCCGCACAGTTTCCAGGGTTTCAAGCCGGAATGCTGTGAAAGTGTCTTCAAGGCGGTCGCCGTGGTCGCAGTATCCATCACAGCCTTCAGGGCCGGTTCAGTCAGAGAAAATTTGTCCATCATGCTCCACATAGGGTTGGTAGGGGCCAGTGCCACTGTTGGAGGCTAACGAAGCGGGGACAAAATCGCCTTGTTTTACATCAAACACATGCACTTCACCGTCTTCAATCACGTAATGCCAGCCGTGCAAAGTGAGTTTTCCTGCCTCTACGTCACGCCGGACCATCGGGTACTCCATTAAACGTTCAAGTTGCAGGACAACTGCGCGTTTTTCTGTTTTGCGCATGGCCTCCGGACTGGATTGCACCGGAAGCAGGGCCTCGCTGGCCAGTTTGAGCCAGGCCTTCAGCGCGACCGCTTCGTCTGGTGCGCCTTCATAGGCTGCACGAATGGCGCCACAGTGACTATGGCCACAAATAATGATTCGCTCCACGTGCAGGGTCAATACGGCAAATTCGATAGCCGCCATGGTGCCGTGCAGGCCGTGCGAACCGTCATAAGGCGGAATGAAGGCTCCTACGTTGCGAACAATAAACAGTTCGCCGGGACCAGAACCCGTGAGCAGATAGGGCACAACCCTGGAGTCAGAACACCCGATAAAAAGGGTTTTTGGATGCTGACCCTCGGTCACCAGATCTTGAAAACGCTGCTGGTGCGTCGGGAAATAGTCGGACCGGAAGCGCCGCAGGCGCAGCAGAAGTTCGTCTGCGTCTGCGACCTTATCAGTCATTGCACCAGAGGGGAGTCAGCGCTGGGCAGTTCAATACCTTCCACCAGCG
>JAKQJK010000238.1 GCA_029561195.1 Pseudomonadota bacterium | reverse complement strand
ACGAGATAATCCGTGCCCGTTTTGTCTTGAGTGGAGCTTCTGCATGTCCCGTTCCCTTATCTATCTCGTCGCGGGTGCGCGCCCCAACTTCATGAAGATCGCTCCGATCGTTCGAGCCTTGCAGGCGCGTGCTGATCGCTTCGAGTTCAAGATCGTTCACACTGGGCAGCATTACGATCGGGAGATGAGTGACGTTTTTTTTGATGAACTGGGCATTCCCAAGCCGGATTACCACCTTGAGGCTGGAGGAGGCAGCCATGCCACCCAGACAGCCAAGATCGTTGTGGCCTTCGAGGAAATCTGCCAGACAGCAAGGCCCGACTGTGTGCTGGTAGTGGGCGATGTGAATTCCACGTTGGCGTGCTCTATCGTTGCCAAAAAGCAGTTGATTCCGGTGGCCCACGTGGAGGCTGGACTGCGCAGCGGTGACATGCGGATGCCGGAAGAGATCAACCGCCTAGTGACCGATAGCATCTCTGACTGGTTTTTTTGCACTGAGCCGTCTGGCGTAGACAACTTGCTTCGCGAAGGCAAGAGCCAGGACGTTGTCTTCCACGTTGGCCATGTGATGGTGGATAACCTGCTGTACCAGCGCGATCAGCTAAATAGTGCAGACAAATCGGGGATGGAAAGCGAATCGCTCAAGCAGCAGTTTGAGAAGTACGGCGTTGTGACGCTGCATCGGCCGTCGAACGTGGATGACGAGGCTACGCTTCGGGGTATCGCTTCGGCATTGTTGGAAATTTCAGCCAAGCTTCCGCTGATCTTTCCTGTGCATCCGCGTACCCGCGGCAATTTGGAGAGGTTTGGCTTGAGTCTCGGCCCGAACGTTCTGCTGACCAAGCCGCTCTCGTACATGGAGTTCCTCAACCTGTGGAAGGATGCGGCGCTGATCATGACCGACAGTGGCGGCCTGCAGGAGGAGACCACCGCGTTGGGCATCCCCTGCCTTACGCTCCGCGAGAACACCGAGCGCCCCGTTACGGCGGACGAAGGCAGTAACGTTCTGGTTGGGCCTGATCCGGTGCGCATTCTCGAAGAGGCTGCTAAGGTGCTGGCAGGTCAGGGCAAGCAAGGCCGACGCCCTGCTTTGTGGGACGGTAAGGCGGCTGAACGTATCGTCGCGGACCTCGATCATTTGTTGGCGGTTAAGTAGAAGCCCATTGGCCCAATCGAGGAGGCTAACGTCAAGAGTTTCTGCGACCCGGCTGCTTTGGGGGCCAGGGCGTGGCGTTTGTGATTCGAATTGCTGGAAGCTGAAGGGCTTCCGGCTGCTACTTCTTTGTATTGACAAAAACGGGTTCGCGATAATGCGTGCCCGTTCTTGTTTTTGTTTCGGCTGCAACCGGCATTTGAGGATCTTGTGTAATGGCTAAAGGAATGATCCTGGCCGCAGGCCAGGGAACCCGGGTGCGCCCGCTGACGAAGAATGTGCCCAAGCCCATGGTGCCCATTCTCGGCAAGCCGCTGATGGAGTATCTGATCGAGCATCTGGCCCGCCACGATGTTCGGCAGATCATGGTGAATGTGGCGTTCAACCATTACAAGATCGAGAATTTCTTTGGCGACGGCCGACGCTGGGGCGTGGAGATGGGCTACTCCTACGAGGGCAAGCGCGACCACGGCGACATCGTGCCCAAGCCCCTCGGCTCGGCGGGCGGGATGCGCCGGATCCAGGATTTTGGTGGTTTCTTCGACGAGACGACGCTGGTGCTGTGCGGGGATGCCATTGTCGATCTGGACATTTCCGCAGCCATTGCCGAGCACAAGGCCAAAGGCGCCCTGGCAACGGTGGTCACCGTGGAGGTGCCACTGGAGCAGGTGAAGAACTACGGGGTGGTGGTGGCCGATGCGGAGGGGCGCATCCAGTCCTTCCAGGAAAAGCCCACGCCCGAGGAGGCGAAGTCGCGGCTGGCGAGCACGGGGATCTACATTTTCGAGCCGGAGATCCTCGACTACATTCCCCAGGGGGTGGAGTTTGATATTGGCGGCCAGTTGTTTCCCAGGCTGGTGGAGCTGGGCGTGCCCTTTTATGCCCAGCGCCACGAGTTCAACTGGATCGACATTGGCCGGTTGACCGACTATTGGGACGTGCTGCAGCGGGTGCTGCGCGGTGAGGTGGCCCAGATGCACATGCCGGGCACCGAGGTGCGGCCGGGGGTGTGGGTGGGGCTCAATACCTCGGTTGCCTGGGACAGCGTGCAGATCGTGGGGCCGGTGTATATCGGGGCCAACGTGCGCATCGAGCCCGGTTCGTCGGTCATCGGCCCTGCCTGGATCGGCCACGGCAGCCACCTGCGGGCGTGGTCGCGGGTGGAGAGGAGCATTCTGTTTGAATACACCCGGGTGGGTGAGGGCATGCGCTTCGCCGAGAAGATCCTGTCGCCGCAGTATTGCGTGGATCGGAGCGGTGACGCGGTGTATGTCGGTGACGACACCTGCACCCTACGCTGGGGGGATGCCCGGGCGTGAAGCACCGGCAGCGCTGAATCTTGTGAATTCATTCGACCGCGGACGCTGCCGCGGCCTTTCCTGTCTGTCTGTGGTGCGCCCAGCATGGGCACAACGTGGGAGGGCTAACTGGAGCGACGGGGCCACCGCTGCGAATTCCGACGAAACCTGCCACACGTTACGATCAAAAGTCGGCCACGGATTCCGCTGGCCAGTGGCAAGTGACTTAGTTGCTACAGACCAAGCTCGCTGTGCGAGCCAAGCCGAACGAGTTGCAACGTCGCATCATCTGGCTTTCGATAGATCAGCACCAGGTCGGGCTTCACGTGACAATCTCGATGATCCTTCCACTCGCCCGTAAGCGCATGGTCACGGTGCCGAGGCTCTAGCGGCTGATCCCTTGCCAGAGCCTCCAGAACCAGCACCAAGTCGGCATCGAGTGTTGTCCGATGCTGGCCTTTGGCTTCGCGTTTGTAGTCGCGCCTGAATTGGCCGGTCGGGTCAATCTTCCGCATGCAGGTCCGCCATCAACGCCCCAACGCTGTCGAAGCTCTTGAGGTTGCCGGTGCGTGCCTCACGCATGGCTG
>JAKQJK010000236.1 GCA_029561195.1 Pseudomonadota bacterium | reverse complement strand
AACAAAAAACCCGCCTGAGCGGGTTTTTTGTTGAGTCAGAAGCTGAGTTACTTCTTGGCTGCGCTGGCGGCTGGCTTGGCAGCATCGGCTTTGGCAGCAGGTTTTTCTGCTTTCTTAGCTTTGGCTTCTTCCTTGGCCTTCGCATCAGCTTCTTTCTTGGCTTTCTTTTCTTCAGCAGCCTTGGCCTTTGCTTCAGCCTTGGCTTTTTTCTCTTCGTCGGCCTTCATTTTGGCGTCAGCTTTTGGATCGGCTTTGGCGGCGGCAGGAGCCGCTGGAGCGGCGGCTGGAGTCGCGGTGGCTGCAGGTTTGGCAGCCTCAGGCGCCTTGGCGGCTGGTGCGGCGGGAGCACCCTTGTAGCTGGCGCCACCAACGGTCACGCCTTCAGCGGAAAACTTGGCTGCATTGGTTTCGCCGATGCCTTTGACACGTTCGATGAAATCATTCCAGTCTTTGAAGTTGCCCTTTTTGCGTTCATCAAGAATTTTGGTGGAAATACCAGGGCCAATGCCCTTGATGCCGTCGAGTTCGGCAGCGGTGGCTTTGTTGACATCCACGGCAGCAAAAGCGACCGCTGCGTACAACATGGCCACAATGGCCAGAATTTTCTTCAACATGGGGGAAACTCCAAAAAGTTATAAATCGACAGACACCAGTGACCCATACCGGCCAAAGGCCTGCATCTTAACGATTGGACAGGTGCCGCCGTTGACTCGCGGGAAAGGAAAGTTCAAGGGGTAACGCTCGACTCAGAGCTCTTCCACACGTCGGGCAGGGTAACTGTCCCACGCTTGACAGCCTGGGCATTGCCAAAAATGCTGTTTGGTTTCGAAACCGCAGGCGGCGCATCGGTAGCGGGTCAGCGGCTTGACAGCATGGTCCAGGGCACGTTGCACCTGCGGGTGAAACTGCTCATGCTCCAGCTTTTCTCCAGCAATCCATTTGGCTGCCGCAACTAGTGAGGGTTCCCGCTCCAGATGACGAACATACCAGTCACGCGCCGTTGGTGAAGGACCCTGAGTTGCAGCCTCAAGTGCTACGATACCCTCCAGAACATCGATCGATGGGCTGGAGGCATAGTGGTTTTTCAGTAGTTGCAGTACCCGAGCGATTTGCCCATTGGCAATCGCAGACTGTGCTAACGGCCCTGCAATGAGCGGTAACGCAGTGGGTGATTCAGTCGCTGCTTCTTCGAGAATGGATAAAGCCTGGGCGGATTGGCCAGTCGAGTTCAATACGCTCGCCAAGTCAAGCCGGGGACGAGGTGCATTGGGAGCAGTCTGAATCGCCTGCCGCAACAAGGCCTTTGCAATATCTGGATCCATGCTGACTGCCTGCTCACAAAGGTAATGCGCCAGCCGCGGACTGAAACTGCCATGCTCGGAGTTCTCAAGTTTCTGTGCAATTTCGGCAGCATGCGTCCAGTCGCGAGAGCGTTCATAGTTGGCCAGCAAGGCAAGGCGCGCCTGAGCCTCGAAGGCGGTTCCCTCAAGTTTGAGCAGAGATTCCTCGGCACGGTCCAGTAAGCCAGCTTTCAGGTAGTCCATGGCCAGTGCATGCTGTGCCCGGTGTCTGTCGGCCTTGCTGAGATCACCGCGTGACAGCAAGTGCTCATGTACGCGAACAGCCCGTTCGTATTCACCTCGGCGCCGGAAGAGATTCCCCAAAGCAAAGTGCAACTCTGATGTGTCCGGGTCACTTTGTACGGCTTCTATGAAGGCGTCAATAGCCTGATCCTGCTGCTCATTGAGCAAAAAGTTCAGGCCTTTGAAGTAAGCCTTTGGGGCTTGGTGATTTTCAAGACGCAGCTGGCGTATGTCCAGACGGGAAGCCATCCAGCCCAGTACAAATGCCACGGGCAACCCGAGCAATAGCCAACTGATGTCAAAGACCATGGTGCGGTGGCATGATCAGGGAGGAGTCTTGCATGCTGTCTGGTGGCATCTCTGCGTAAGCCTTGGATGCACGACGTTGTTTCCACCATCGGGGCGTCATACCCAGAATGCCCACTGCCAGTCCTGCGGCAAAGGCAGTCAGCACGACCAGCACCAGTGGTGTGCGCCACTGGGTACCGAAGAAGAAGTGCACTGTTGCGTCCTGCTGGTTATTCAGCGCAAACGCAAAAAGGGCAAAAAAAATGGCTGCCTTAAGTAACCACTTAAGCAACCACGCGAGCTGTTTCATTTTTATCCCTCATGACGAGGCGATTCTAGCGAGTCAAATCAGATCAACTGCTTTTATTGCTTTCAATCTCGGCTGTGCGTTCATCTACGGACTCTCGGAGGGCCTTGCCGGGCTTGAAATGAGGCACCCGCTTTTCAGGGATGGCGACACTCTCACCATTGCGCGGATTACGACCCATGCGGGGTGGTCGGCGGTTGACTGAAAAACTCCCAAAACCGCGAATCTCGATGCGATGACCACGCACCAGCGCGTCGTTCATGGCGTCCAGAATCGCCTTGACGGCAAACTCAGCGTCGCGATGGGTGAGTTGACCAAATCGGTTGGCCAGTTCCTCAACAAGGTCTGATCGTGTCATGGCAGATGTGGCACCTGGAGTCAAAAGCGACCGGCGTGCAGGGCACGGTCGGTCGCTTTTTCAACTGGTTAGTCGATTAATCAGTTGTTATCGAGCTTGGCGCGCAACAGGGCACCCAGGCTCGTGGTACCAGCATTTTCGCGGGCAGATGCCTGGCTCAATGCCGCCATGGCTTCGCCTTGGTCAGCAGCATCCTTGGCCTTGATGGACAACTGGATGTTGCGGGTCTTGCGATCCACGTTTACAACCACAGCGGTCACTTCGTCGCCTTCTTTCAGTACGTTGCGCGCATCTTCCACGCGGTCACGGCTGATCTCAGATGCACGCAGGTAACCGATGATGTCTTCACCCAGGTCGATTTCAGCGCCCTTGGCGTCAACAGTCTTGACCTTACCGGTCACCACTTGGCCCTTGTCGTTGATCGACACAAAGGTGGTGAAAGGATCGGAATCCAACTGCTTGATACCCAAGGAGATGCGCTCACGGTCCACGTCCACTGCCAAGACCAATGCCTCAACTTCTTGCCCCTTCTTGTACTCACGCACAGCGGTTTCGCCGGCTTCGTTCCAGGACAGGTCAGACAGGTGCACCAGACCGTCAATACCAGCAGCCAGACCGACGAATACGCCAAAGTCGGTGATGGATTTGATCGGGCCCTTCACGCGGTCGCCGCGCTTGGTGTTCTGAGCAAACTCTTGCCATGGATTGGCCTTGCACTGCTTCATGCCCAAGGAGATGCGACGCTTGTCTTCGTCGATTTCCAGAACCATGACTTCGACTTCGTCGCCCAGGGCAACGATCTTCGAGGGTGCCACATTCTTGTTGGTCCAGTCCATTTCGGACACGTGCACCAAACCTTCAATTCCGGGTTCCAGTTCCACAAACGCGCCGTAGTCAGCGATGTTGGTGATCTTGCCGAACATGCGGGTACCTTGGGGGTACCGGCGATTCACGCCCATCCAGGGGTCGTCGCCCATTTGCTTCAGACCCAGAGACACACGGTTTTTCTCGGTGTCAAACTTCAGGATCTTGGCAGTGATTTCCTGACCAGCAGTCACCACTTCAGATGGGTGACGCACACGACGCCAGGCCATATCGGTGATGTGCAACAGGCCGTCGATACCGCCCAGGTCCACGAACGCGCCGTATTCGGTGATGTTCTTGACAACACCTTGAACCACGGAGCCTTCTTTCAGGTTTTGCATCAGCTTGGCGCGCTCTTCGCCCATGCTGGCTTCCACCACGGCGCGGCGTGACAACACGACGTTGTTGCGCTTGCGGTCGAGCTTGATGACCTTGAATTCCATGGTCTTGTTCTCGTACGGAGACAAGTCCTTAGTGGGACGCGTGTCAACCA
>JAKQJK010000225.1 GCA_029561195.1 Pseudomonadota bacterium | reverse complement strand
GTATCAAAACTGGTCAGCGTCATCTCCTCTGCGAGTGGCCGCAATAGCCATGGCATGGCTTCCCGGAACAGGGTGTGTTCATCAACCAGAATAATATTCATAGCGCCCAGCAGAATACCAGCGCTCCGACTTGCCATTTGTAAACAATAAGAATGCAGGATATCCGGCTTATGGTTGCGCTGCGAGTTCCCGGAAATCCCTTTCGTAGGCAGCCAGCCTCTGGGCCGCACGTTCACGTTGGGCAACTGAAGTACTGTTGTGAAGCAGGGCAGTAGCGCGACAATTGTCTAGCAGGGCTTTGCCGCTATAGGCTCGGTAAGCGGTATTTGGGGAGTTGAGGGAGCGATCCAGATAACCCCGCAGCGCCGATGTGGCAAGGGTTGAAGACTCCCGGCTTGTTGTGATCTGGCGCAGCGTTTGTAGCAAATCCTGCTGCCTGCGAAGCCGCTCGGCGTAGCTTAACTGTGGATCGAACCCGGATCTCGCAATCGATGCCCGCACGATTGCCAACTGCGTCTCTTCCAGAGTGCCGTAGACCTGCTCGGCACGCTCAACGGCAGACTTCATCCGCTTGGCCAGTTTCTCCTCAGGCGTGCCTTCCAGCCAGTCGCTGCGCCACGCCGAGTTGGACTTTCCGAATTTGGCCTCCATATGAGATAGCTGGGCAGGCGTGAGGCTCATGGCAACAGCAACGATTCCTGGCTCCGCCCGCGCATGAACGGCTTCCAGCCTACTGCGCAAGTCCGCAAAAAGGCTGCAAACTTGCTCCGGTGACACCTCTTTGGGCACCAGCTCTCGTGTTTTTTGCAGCAGTTCGGCTGCCTTGGGTAACTCCGTTGCACGATGCCATTGATGCAGGCGGAGTAACTCATCCCTTACCCGGGAGGATTGGGTTTCATTGAAGTCGGCGTAGCCATCCAACCACCAATATGCCAAATCTGGCACATTGTTGTAGCCAATTTTGACCGCGCTGCAGGCGCCCAGCATAACAACGGACGTCATCAGGCCGATAATCCCGACCCATCGAACAACAGATTTGAGGGAAGCAGTCATGGCAGCATTGAATGTGGTCATCATGGCGGCGGGCAAAGGTACCCGCATGAAAAGTAAATTACCTAAAGTATTGCACCGCTTGGCCGGGCGCGCTCTTGTGCAGCATGTTCTGGATACTGTGGCCAGCATGGGTGCGCGCAGCGTGGTGATGATTACAGGGCACGGTGCTATAGAAGTTGAAGCGGCTTGCGCATATCCCACAATGTCTGCCGACCAATTTGGTGCTGAAAGAGGCATCAATTCGGGCCTGAAATTCGTGCGTCAAGAACCCCAGCTGGGTACTGGGCATGCGGTGCAACAAGCGGTACCCGTGTTGCCTGATGATGGTGTGACGCTCATTCTCAATGGCGATGTGCCTCTTATTGAAGCCGACACGTTGCGTAGTCTGGTTGCCAGTTGTGCCGGCGAAAAGCTTGCCCTGTTGACAGTCAACATGCCTGATCCGACCGGTTACGGGCGCATCGTCCGTGATGGCGCCTCGGTAAAGGCTATCGTCGAACACAAAGATGCATCGGCGGCGCAGAGGGAGATCTTTGAAATCTATACAGGTGTCATGGCGGTGCCTACCGCCAAGCTAAAAGACTGGCTTGGCCGCCTGCGCAATGACAACGTGCAGGGTGAGTATTACCTGACCGATATTGTGAAATTCGCGGTCGCCGATGGCGTAGGGGTGATTGCCACCCTGACAAGTGACAAGGTGCAGGTGGATGGCGTGAACAGCCCGATGCAACTGGCGGAATTGGAGCGGGCGTTTCAGCGGCGCCTGGCAGACCGTTTTATGGAGCAAGGTGTGCGCCTCGCTGACCCGTCCCGATTTGATGTGCGGGGCTC
>JAKQJK010000219.1 GCA_029561195.1 Pseudomonadota bacterium | reverse complement strand
GAACTGTTAACGCGCACAGAAGCTGAACTCGCGGCGGCGCGCGAAGAGGCGAACTTCCTGCGGGAACGTATCACAGCGCAAGAAGCGATCATCGCGCAGCTTGCCGAAGCTCAATCCGAAGCGCAGCGGCGGCGGGACGTGCTCGAAGCCCAGTCTCGGGCGGCATTGCCGGAAGGCAAGAAGCGGCGATGGTGGCCGTGGGGGAAGGGTTGAACCGCAGGGAATAGCACCTGCGCGCACAACCACACTTGACACATATTTTCGTGGTATGATTGTACAGGAACAGCGCCCAGCCCATGGCAATGAGCTAGGCGCGGCAGCGGTAGCGGCAAGCTCTCAGTGCCTCCTTCAAGCCTGGAGAGTGTGCCGGTTAACAATTTGTGAACTGCTAGTATCAGTATACCCCATAGCGCCAAGGTGTAAAGGTGCCGTTCTGTGGCGCGAGATGACGGCGCATGGCGCGAAAGGGCTATATGAGACAGGCAAAGAACGCAAATTGACACCTTCTGCCGTGCCTATAAAAGCACAGTCTGGAGGTGTTTTCATATGTCGGAGAACAGCCCAATGAGAGAACTCAGGCAGGAACTCGGGCTGAGTATGCGCGAGTTTGCCCAGGCGCTAGGGTGTTCATACGCAGCCCTGAGCGCCTGCGAGCTAGGGCATTACACAGGCATACCGGCGACATGGCGGGACTCCCTGGAGTCTCTTGGCGAGGATTACGAGAGTTTGCACGAAGCGCAGCGGGCCTGGAGGCGCAGGCAAGGCGCGAACGCAGCGGCAGGGGGCAGATAGGATGGCCGTTTTGTGGGCTATTCCAGCCCTATGTGCAACGATTCTATTCCCGATTCGCGGGGCGATTCCTTCAACGGGAGTAGAAGACGTGGCCCGTGACCCTGCAAACAGGAGGCTGCCATGACTGCACAAGTTACTCCTGACGGGCAAAAGAACGTCATAGCTCTAGACAGGCGCGAACCTCTCATGCCTTCACGCTTGCCGGCGAGGAGGGACGGGTTTATGTCTTTCGCGAGTAACCCTGTAGTGTATGGCGCTGCTCGCTTGATGTTCTCGCCGCGCGAGCAGTGGACGGAGGATAATTACGGGCGACCTGTCTACGTGCACGAAACAGAAGGCAAGCACCTGCATGGGCGAACATATTACACGATCATTCTTCCGTCAACGGACGCAGAACCGGCGAACGTGGTAAATGCCGAACTAGCCTGGGATATACAAAAACGCTTCGGCATTGATACGGCATGGCTCCATATGATGCTGTGCGCGTATGCCAGTGACCGATATAAGCCCGACAGGCCAGGCCATGGCAAAACGTTTGCCATTAACCGCGATCAGGTTATTCGTGCGCTAGGCATTCCAGATGTTAGCCGTGAGGAACAGGACAGAAGAGCATGCGAACAGATTCAAGCGCTACAAAGCATTTATGTTCAGGGAATACGGCTGGAACCTGTGCCGTCAAAGAGCGGCAAACCTCTGGTGAACTTCTTCAGCATTTCGCCGCATCATCTGTGGGAAATAGCCATTGTGGGCTGTGGGCAGATGTACATGGACTTCGACGAACCGGAGGTGCCCAGGTTCCAAACATGGCAACTCGTGGGCAGAGAAGGGCTTTGGGCAACCGCATTTTTGGACGGGCCTTCAACCCTGCGGCAACTCGGGTGGCTCTCGCCGGAACAGTTCGAAAGCTTGGACAGGCGCTCATGTCCCTGGGCGCATCCTCTCGCCATCGAACTTGTGTTCAGAACCCGCTTCCTGCAAGGCAAACCCATAACCCTGAGTAACGCATACATCATCGAACTGTGTGGCGGGCATACAATGCCGTCAACAAAACAAGGGCGGTACGACACGCAGCTTCAGGTACATAACGCGATCTGGGCAACGGAGAAGTATGGCTGCAAGCCTGACTTCTCGGAATGGCCGCGCGAACTGTGGCCCGTGCCTACACCGGAGGAAATGGACGC
>JAKQJK010000203.1 GCA_029561195.1 Pseudomonadota bacterium | reverse complement strand
GAAGGCCAAGGAAGAAGCCAAAGCTAAGAAAGCAGAAAAACCTGCTGCCAAAGCCGATGCTGCCAAGCCAGCCGCCAGCGCAGCCAAGAAGTAACTCAGCTTCTGACTCAACAAAAAACCCGCTCAGGCGGGTTTTTTGTTGCTTCTACTTAACCGACACCAGCGAAATCAAATCTGTCGTGCCGGGGTCAATGCCAGCTTGCATCAGCAACGTGGTGACCTGACCTCGGTGATGAGTTTGATGATTGAAGAAGTGCGACATGGCCTGCCACATGGGATGCTCCCGCTGCACGCCCTTTGTATTGCCGTAGCGCATGACGCGCTCCGGGAAATCGGGGGGCATATCGGCCACCCATGTGTCGATAGCAACATCCAGTTGGTCCCGGTGCACCCGCATGGCCTCAAAGTCACTGAAGAGTACCGAGTCATGCCGGGCATTCGCTGGCAACGTCAACAGTTCGGGCCTCAGCGACGGAAAATCGACACCTTGCCGAGCAAAGCGCCCCAGCCACACGGTGTCGCCCCAAATCAGGTGGCCGAGGGTCTGGTGAATCGAGCCAAAAAAAGCGCCACGATCACGTTTTCGCTCTTCATCAGAGAGCGTGCGGCATGCCTCATACAAGCGTTGATTGAACCAGCGGTTATACCGGGCCAGAAAACCGTAGTGGTCTGCAAATGGGCTTGAGGTCATACCTGCTATTTTGCCCTGCCGAAACCGCCGCCTCCCGGCGTGTGAATCTCAAACACATCCCCTGGCTGCATCTCCGCCTGGCCAATATGCTCCAGTTCCTCAGTGCGGCCATCAGCCCGAACTACTCGGTTAATGCCCACCTGCCCTGGCTGCCCACCCGCCATGCCAAACGCGCCGTGCTTGCGACCGTTTGAGAGAATGCTGGCCGTCATAGCTTCAAGAAACTTCACGCGCCGCACCCCGCCGTTTCCGCCGGTCCACTGGCCTGGGCCGCCCGAGCCCTGCCGAATCTCGTAGCTTTCCAGCCGCACCGGGAAGCGGAACTCAAACACCTCGGGGTCGGTCAGGCGCGAATTGGTCATGTGGGTTTGCACCACGTTGGTTCCGTTGAAGCCGCCCACCACCTGGCCCGCGCCGTCAATCAACGCGCCCGCCCCCGAACCGCCGGAAATGGTTTCGTAATACTGGTAGCGCGCGTTGCCAAAGGTGAAGTTGTTCATGGTGCACTGGCTGGCCGCCATCACACCCAATGCACCAAACAGTGCGTTGGTGATGCAGGTGGAAGTCTCCACATTGCCAGCCACTACTGAGGCCGGCGGGTTGGGGTTGAGCATGGAGCCCGCCGGGATGATTACCTTGATGGGTTTGAGGCAACCCGCGTTGAGCGGAATGTCGTCATTCACCAGCGAGCGAAACACATACAGCACGGCAGCCATACACACGGCCGTCGGCGCGTTGAAGTTGTTGATCTGCTGTGGCGACGTTCCGGTGAAATCAACCTCGGCACTGCGCTGTGTCGCGTTGACCCGGATCGCGACCTGGATCTGCGCACCATTATCCAGCGGCAAGGTGAAACTTCCGTCCTTGAGGAGGGTGATCACCCGGCGCACCGACTCCTCGGCATTGTCCTGCACGTGGCCCATGTAGGCCTGCACCACTTCCAGGCCAAACTGGTCAACCATCTTGCGCAGCTCCTGCACTCCTTTTTCATTGGCGGCGATCTGCGCTTTCAAATCCGCCATATTCTGCTGCGGGTTACGACTGGGGTATTTCCCGCTGCCCAATAGCGCCAGCATCTGCGCCTCTTGCAACACGCCCTGCGCCACCAGCTTCACGTTGTTAATCTGCACGCCTTCTTCTTCAATGCGTGTGGAAAACGGTGGCATGGAGCCTGGCGTAGTGCCACCCACATCGGCATGATGGCCGCGGCTGCCCACGTAAAACATGGGTTCGCGCGTCGCGTAATCACCCAGATACACCGGAGTGATGACGGTGATGTCGGGCAGATGCGTGCCGCCGTGATATGGGTCGTTCAACACGTAAACGTCGCCGGGCCGCATAACACCGGCATTCTCGCGTATGACAGTCTTGATGCTCTCCCCCATCGAACCCAAATGCACCGGCATGTGTGGCGCGTTGGCAATCAGGTTGCCTTGTGCGTCAAACAACGCGCAGCTAAAGTCCAGCCGCTCCTTGATATTGACTGAGTGCGCGGTGTTCTGCAATTGCAGGCCCATCTGCTCTGCGATGTTCATGAAGAGGTTGTTGAACACCTCCAGCAGTACCGGGTCTGCAGTGGTGCCTACTGCAAATTTGATCGCGCGCTGCGCGCGTCTGACCAGGGTCAGATGGTCAAAAGCCGTCAAACTTGCCTCCCAGCCGGGTTCCACCACCGTGGTTGCATTTTTCTCGGCAATGATGGCCGGACCGGGGATGATGTCGCCTGGTCGCAAATCTTCCCGCACCACCAAGGCAGCTTCAAGCCATTGGCCACCGGAATACATCTTCACCGTTTCGCGGCGCGGCACTTCACGGGGTTCGTGGGTGGGGTGACGGGGTTCGTCTGGCGCGTCACCGGCAATCACAGCCTCTACCGACACGGCTTCCACAATCAGCCCCTTGCCTTGCATGAGGAAGGCGAAGCGCTGGCGGTAGGCAATCTCGAACCCAGCCTGAATCGCATCCAGAATGGTCTGCGCACCCATCACGCTGACGGGCGGGTAGCCCACGATCAGAGCGGAGTCGCTGCCCTCATAACGCACGTGCACACGGCGATGCGTGGTAATGCCGCCGCTACTAACCTGCTGGCGGGTGAGTTCCCCCTGTGCCGCAGTGGCCAGCGCATCCAGCTGCGCAACAATGCCGGGCAGTGCATCGCCTGTGAGTTTGAGCTCCACCGCCTGCTCACGAATCACATTCTGGTCCGCCAGCCCCATGCCGTAAGCAGAAAGCACACCCGCCAATGGGTGCACGAACACGCTGGTCATGCCCAGGGCATCGGCCACCAAGCAGGCGTGTTGCCCGCCCGCACCACCAAAACATTGCAGCGTGTAGCGGGTCACGTCGTAGCCCCGCGCCACCGATATTTTCTTGATCGCATTGGCCATCTGCTGCACGGCGATATTGATAAAACCCTCGGCGACTTCCTCAGCGGGACGGCCTGTCTGGGTTGCGAGTGCGCCAAACTTCTCGCGCACCACCGCATCGTCCAACGACGCATCAGCCCCTGGGCCAAATACCTTGGGGAAATAACGCGGTTGCACCTTGCCCACCATCACGTTGGCATCGGTCACGGCCAGCGGGCCGCCCCGGCGGTAGCTTGCCGGGCCGGGGTTGGCACCGGCGCTTTGCGGGCCAACGCGAAAGCGAGCGCCGTCATACGCCAGGATAGAGCCACCGCCTGCGGCCACGGTGTGAATGCTCATCATCGGTGCACGCATTCGTACACCGGCCACCTGGGTTTCAAACTCACGCTCAAATTCACCGGCGTAGTGGCTCACATCGGTGGATGTGCCCCCCATGTCGAAGCCAATCACCTTCTCATAGCCGGCAATGGCGGCCGTCCGTGCCATGCCCACAATGCC
>JAKQJK010000193.1 GCA_029561195.1 Pseudomonadota bacterium | reverse complement strand
GCAACAGTAGCAGCCATTGTGGTTCCTTACCTTTATAGCGAACTCAGATCCAAACCCCATGATCGCTAAACATCTGTCCAGGGTCCTCATCTATAGCGTTTTGCTCATTGCAGCGTGCCTGTTTCTGGCGCCCCTGTATGTAATGCTGGCGACTTCATTCAAGGATGCTGAGCAGATCCGCGCGGGCAATCTGATGAGTATCCCAACATCGATCAACTTTGAATCATGGAAGCTGGCCTGGTCCACGGCTTGTACTGGGGTGGACTGTCGGGGTTTACAACCTTATTTCTGGAATTCAGTGAGCATGGCGGTACCCGCCGTGCTGATTTCTACAGCCTGGGGCGCAGTCAACGGTTACGTGCTGAGCATGTGGAAATTCAGGGGAAGTGAAGTGCTCTTCGGCTTCTTGCTGTTTGGCGTATTTATGCCGTTCCAGGTTGTGCTGCTACCCATGAGTCAGGTACTGGGTTTTCTTGGGTTGTCGAGTTCAGTGGCTGGTCTCGTGCTGGTTCACTGCCTGGCCGGTATGGCTGGAACTACACTCTTTTTCCGAAATTACTACACGGCCGTGCCGCGCGAATTGGTGAACGCGGCGCGCATGGATGGCGCGGGCTTTTGGCGCATTTTCTATCGCATAGTGATACCGATGTCCACGCCCATCATGATGGTGACGTTAATCTGGCAGTTCACCAACATATGGAATGACTTCCTGTTTGGCGTAGCCTTCAGCGGTGCCGACAGCAAACCCATCACCGTGGGCTTGAACAATATGGCCAATACTTCCAGTAGCGTTAAGAGCTACAACGTGGATATGGCGGCAGCAGTCATTGCCGGCTTGCCCACCATGCTGGTGTATGTCTTGGCGGGTCAGTATTTTGTCAAAGGCCTCACGGCAGGCGCTGTTAAGGGATAGGAACACATCATGGCTGCATCCCTCCACATAGCAGGCATCCGAAAGGTATTTGGTAAAGGCGCCAAGGCAGTCGAAGTTCTTAAGCGCATTGATATCGATGTGCCACCAGGGGAGTTTTTGATACTGGTTGGACCGTCCGGTTGTGGCAAGTCAACCCTGCTTAACATCATTGCTGGCCTGGAAGACCCCACTGAAGGTGAGTTGCGAATCGACGGCAAGGACGTGATTGGCATGGCGCCAGCTCAACGAGACATAGCGATGGTGTTTCAGAGTTACGCGTTGTACCCAACGATGAATGTGGCAGACAACATTGGTTTTGGGCTGGAAATGCGCAAGGTGCCCAAGGAGGTTCGTGCCAAACGAATTGCCGAAGTGGCAGAGATGCTGCAGATTGAAGGCTTGCTGGACCGACGCCCCTCGCAGCTTTCTGGCGGTCAGCGTCAGCGTGTGGCAATGGGGCGCGCGCTGGCACGTGACCCCCAGTTGTTTTTGTTTGACGAGCCCTTGTCTAATCTGGATGCCAAACTTCGCGTGGAAATGCGTGCGGAAATTAAACGACTTCATCACGTGAGCGGCATCACCAGTGTGTACGTTACGCACGATCAGATTGAAGCTATGACGCTGGGAAGCCGCATCGCAGTGATGAAAGACGGCATTCTCCAGCAAATTGGCACGCCCGATGAGGTCTATACACGTCCGGCGAATACTTATGTCGCCTCTTTTATTGGCTCACCGACCATGAACATGATCAAAGGCCGAGTGGAGGTGGCGGGTGAACATGGACGTTTTGTATTTGCTGGTGGATCGTTGTCCCTGCCCTGTCCTGCAGCAGGCGACGCCATTCTGGGCTTGCGAGCCGAGCACTTGCATGTGGCAACGGAGTCTGAGTGGCGTGGCGTGGTGCTTCTCGTTGAACCCACGGGGGCTGACACCTATGTAGTGGTTCGCACGCCTGCGGGTGACATGACTTCGCGAACCAAGCCTCATGCACCGATGAAGGAAGGTGACCCCATTGGGCTGGAGATCAGTGGTCGGCACACGAACTGGTTCGATGCCACCACTGGCCTTCGCCTGGCTTTATAAGGTCTTTCGCGAGCCGGGTACCAGCTCGCAATTGACGTATGGTCAGCTCTGAGACGGGGATACTGATCGCACTCAGCTTCGCGTCATGGCTGGTTTGACTCCAAGCCTCGCAGGACCCGACCTCGAGCTGCAACAATAAATTCTGTATAGCCGAGCAAACCGGTTACCAGACGCGATGCAGCGCCCATCGCCAATGCCAACGCAGCGACAAGTTCACTTGCCGGTAGAGCAACCGCTAGTTGCCATCTCGATGTATTTCCCAAGTCATGGCCTGGCTCGGCCGTTGTTGGCTCCCACTCAAGGAACGCTGGCCGGTTGGCTGCATCGCCGCGAGGTTCGATCACAACACGTTGACCAGACTGGAGGTTCAGTAGTTGGCCTTCCTTCAGAAACATGTCTCCCCAACCATTGGCGGGGCCCGAGTGAGGACCATCCAGCGTGGCCCAAACCTGTCCTGCATTGATGCGCAAAACGCCAGCATGGCGGGGCTGCAGGGTCATCGCTTGCCCACCGGCCAACTTCCAGCAGCCACCCAAGGCTGCAGCGGTGGCAGAAGCGTGTAATTTGAGAGCTGATTGTGTGGTCATGACAGTTTCCTTTTCATCGGTTTGGCATTGAATGATCGCGCCAAAGAGTGCCGGGGTCCAATGAATTCGGGCTACACTATTAATTCCCTAATCGCATCAATCGATCATGGCTAAACTTTCTGCCGGTCCACCACAGCATTCTGAGAACCACTTGCGTACTCGGCCCATATCGGCTGGACACCTGCGCGCGTTTGAGGCGGTAGCGCGCCATCTCAACTTTCGCGCTGCATCTGAAGAACTGTCCCTAACCCAAAGCGCGGTGAGCCGCCAGATTCAGGCCATGGAAGAAGAGGTCGGTGTGGGCCTGTTTTTGCGCCACACCCGTGCGGTGGAACTGACCGGCGCCGGTTCTCAGCTATTGCGCGCTGTAGTGCCATCATTGGAGCGGCTGGACGGCGCGGTGAGGCAAATCCGGCGCACTGCTGGGCGCAAGAGTGTGGCTATCACTACCTGGGCGTCATTTGCGTCCATGTGGCTGATCCCGCGGCTGGAGGCTTTTCAGAGCGAGCACCCTGATATCGACATTCGCATTGACGCCAGTGATGTGCCGGTGGACCTGGAAACCGCGGACATCGATGTCGCCCTTCGCTACGTGAAACCCGCAAATGCGCCGGCCAATGCCATTCGCCTGTTTGGCGAGCAACTCACGCCCGTGGCCAGCCCCTGGCTTCTTAAAAGCGGACACGCACTTAACAAAGGCGAGGATCTGGCGCACTTTGCCCTGATTGAGGCGGGTGACGCGCATCGATCCGCCAATCTGGAAGTGCTGTCGTGGCGACGTTGGCTGGACGCGCATCGTTTCAAGAAACTGGAGCCTAAACGCTGGCTGTACTTCAATTACGCTCATCAAATTGCGCAGGCCGCCCTTACCGGGCAAGGCGTCGCGCTGGCGCGCATGCCACTGGTGGCTGACAGTCTGGCCAGTGGTGATCTGGTGGAAATACTGCCCAACATGCGGCTGGATTCGCCGCTGGTTTACTGGCTGATTGTCGGCCCGCGCGCATCAGCCCGACCCGAGATTGTGGCGTTTTGCAACTGGCTGCAGGCACAGGCGGCGCTCACACGAATCGCCATCGGCGATGTACCTGACCCCGATACTGCCGACAACATCGATTGACTACAGTTAGTGGCAGAGGCATTCCGCCGCGCAGCACGTTCCAGTGTTTCGACGCGATTTTCGAGCAGCGCTAAGGCTAGCGGTGGTGAGGGAATCCCTTGAATGACGCGTCTATCGGGGGATCGAGCAGGTCTTTCAACATCACGACGATGCCATGTAGATATCCAGACGAGCTACACCGGCCAGACCACACCGTTGTCGTTCAGGATGGCGTCCAGAGGCAAATCGTGCGCTTCCGGCTCGAAGTCAGGCAGAAAACCGCTTGAATACCCCAGTCCTACGGTGAATGGGCGCGGCTCCAGCGTAGCCAGCATGCGGTCATAAAAGCCGCCGCCGTAGCCCAGACGGTAGCCGCCGGGTGCATAACCCACGCAGGCAACGAACAACAGGCTGGGCACAATCACCTCGGTATCTTTGGGTTTGGGAATGCCATAGGCGTCGTCTTCCATAGGGCAGCCGGGATACCAGGCATGAAAAATCATGGTCTTGTGGACCTTATCGACCACTGGCAGGCCGATTCGCCGGGGCTGTGGCTGGTCGATCAACTCACCGTCTTCCTTCCAGCGGTGCAAGGCTGGCAGCGGGTCAAACTCACCCTTGATGGGCCAATAGGCGCCAATAACAGAGTCGGGCCGACCTACCAGCCAGATACGCATTACCCGCTGCAAAAGATCGGCCCGCTGTAAACGGTCCGGCATCTCCAAACGTTGTTCAATTAAAGCCTTGCGAAGGGCTTTCTTTTCAATCGCACGCTTGTCGTCCGAGTTATTCATAATTCCCACATGCAGTTTTCAACCATTTTGACATCGTTCGCTCTGGCTTCAGCCTGCGTTTTCTCACCTGGAATCGCCGCCATCGCCCAGACCCGCGAGACAGCCAAGGTGGATGAAACGATCCTGGAAATGAACGACGCCTTCAAAAGGGGCGACCGCAAGCGTCTTACTTCATTGCTGCCGCAGGTGCGTGGACACGCTCTGGAGCCTTGGGGAGCCTACTGGGAAATACGCGCCAGGCTGGACGAAGCCAGCGCGCAGGACATCCAGAATTTCCTGTACCGCTACAGCGGGACCTATCAGGAAGATCGTCTGCGCAACGATTGGTTGCTGCTGCTAGGTCAGCGCCGTGAATGGGGCACCTTCATGGCCGAATACCCCAAATTTCGCATGAACGATGACCGCACCGTGCGCTGTTACGCGCTATTGACCGAGTACAACTCGGGCGATCTGGATGTGGCTGGTCAGGTTGAAGAGTTCTGGCTGAACCAGCGCGACGCGGAGGAAGGCTGCGCTGCTGCAGCTGACCAGCAGCTCAAGGCTGGTAAGCTCAAACCGCACACGGCCTGGTTGCGCGCTCGCCTGGGCATGGAAAATGATCGGCTGCGTATTGCTACTCAGGCCATTGGCCTGCTCAACCCCGACTGGGCCGTGACCGCTGGCTCCATCTATGCAAGCCCAGCCCGTTACCTTGATGAAAAAATCACGGCCCTGCGTCCCCGTACAAAGGAGTTGGTAACACTGGCGCTGATTCGCCTGGCCGTTAGCGACCCGGAGGCAGCGGCCGTTGAAGCCGACAAGCTGCGGTGGAAAGCCCAACTGACACAAGAGGAGCGTAGTTGGGTGTGGGGCGTCATTGGTAAACGCATGGCCCAAAAGTTGTCGGACGGTGCTGTCACCTTTTTCCTGAACGGTCAGGACAAGTTCATGCACGACGATCATTTGGCATGGAAGGTCCGTGCCGCGCTTCGTGCGGGTAACTGGGTCCAGGTAGACGCCGCAATATCCGCCATGAGTGAAACCCAGCGCAAAGACCCAACTTGGGTCTACTGGCGTGCGCGAGCCATGATTAACCGCGCCCAGACCGATGCTGACCGTGCGGAGGCGTCTCACCTGTTGGGCAGTATTGCCAGCCCTCGCGGGTTTTATGAACAACTTGCCATGGAAGAGCTGGGTCATCGCGTGACAGCACCGGAGCGGCCGCTGCCACTCACCGTTGAAGAGAAAGACGCTGCGCGGCTTGATCCGGGGCTCATGCGGGCGCTCTACGCCATTGCCATTGGGCTGCGCTCAGAAGGTGTACGGGAGTGGAACTACACCACCAATCTGCATGCCCGGGGTGGCATGGATGACCGTGCGCTGCTGGCCGCAGCCGATCTGGCCTGCCAGCGTGAGATCTGGGACCGTTGCATCAACACCAGTGAGCGCACCAAGGGCCAGGTCGACTTTGACCAGCGCTTTCCCATGCCTTTCCGAACGGCGGTCGTCGCTCGCACGGAGCAAATCGGACTGGACCCAGCCTATGTGTACGGACTTATTCGTCAGGAAAGCCGGTTCATCATGGACGCGCGCTCTGGCGTGGGTGCTGCGGGTCTGATGCAAGTCATGCCGGCAACTGCGCGCTGGACTGCAAAAAAAATCGGATTGACCAATTACACATCTGACCAGATCACAAACCACGAGACGAACATCGCTATCGGCACGGGATACCTCAAGCTGGTGCTGGACGATTTTGAAGGCTCCATGCCCATGGCGGCCGCTGCCTATAACGCGGGGCCTGGACGCCCCCGCGCCTGGCGAAATGGCCCCGTGATGGAAGCGGCCATCTGGGCCGAAAATGTGCCTTTCTCTGAAACACGTGACTATGTCAAAAAAGTGCTCAGCAACACCACCAATTACGCGGCTATCCTGACTGGTGTGCCCCAATCGCTCAAGGCGCGCCTTGGCTCAGTAGGACCCAGGCTGAGCCCGGCATCTACTGAGAACAAAGAGTTGCCATGAAGAGAGTCCTCGTTTTGGGTGGCAGCGGCTTCATTGGCCGCCATTTCTGCGAAAAAGCAGCCCAGTTGAATGCCCAATTCAACACCCGGCTGACGGTACTCACACGCCGCGCAGCGAATGCTAAACATATTCAGACGTTGCCTTGGGTTGATCTGGTTGAGGCAGATCTGCATGATGGGGCATCCCTGATGCGACAGGTTGCTGGACATGATGCGGTGGTGAATCTGGTAGCTATCCTGCATGGCACAGAAGCGGCATTCAATCACGTGCATGTGGAACTGCCGAAGAAACTGGTCCGTGCGTGTCAGGCCTCCGGCGTGCAGCGCGTTATTCACGTAAGTGCGCTGGGAGCAGCATCCAACGCCCCCTCGAACTATCAGCGAAGCAAAGCCGCCGGAGAAGCCGTTCTCCTGGCTTCAGGACTGGAAGTATCCATGCTGC
This sequence comes from Pseudomonadota bacterium, assembly GCA_029561195.1. Lineage (GTDB taxonomy): Bacteria > Pseudomonadota > Gammaproteobacteria > Burkholderiales > Burkholderiaceae_C > Egaibacter. The sequence continues at coordinate 2,425 of JAKQJK010000193.1, read as the reverse complement.
GACCCAGCGTGGTCTTCGGTGCAGATGACAAATTCCTGAACCTATTTGCTAAGCTTCAAAGCGTATTCCCGTTCATGCCGCTTGCAGGTGCAGACACCCGTTTTCAACCCGTCTGGGTGGAAGATGTCGCGCAGGCGCTTGTCCACCTGTTGCTGAGCGGAGAATCTGTGGACACAAAGACTCATGGCGTGCCACCTGCGGTTTATGAGGCCTGCGGGCCCAATGTCTTCACGTTGCGGGAACTGGTTCAGCTCGCTGGTGCATTATCTGGTCACCCCAGACCCGTGATTGGTCTGCCAGCAGCGCTTGGCCGCTTGCAGGCCCTGTTCATGGAACTTGCACCGGGTGCTCTCCTGATGAGCCGTGACAACGTAGATTCTATGAAAGTAGACAACGTAGCCAGCGGCAGGTTGCCGGGATTGCAGGCTCTGGGCATCCATCCCTCGTCATTGCAGGCAGTTGCGCCTCTTTACCTGGGACCTGGAGCAGGTGCCACGATACTGGCACAACGCAAATCTGCAGGCCGCATCTGACGCATCAATTGCGCGGCACTTTGTCATCAATGGTGCGACGGCGTCACGTTAGCATGTCGGTTTGGAGGGTCACATGCTCAAACTTTATGTAGGTAACAAAAACTATTCATCCTGGTCGATGCGGCCCTGGGTGCTTCTCAAACAGGCGGGCATTGCGTTTGAAGAGATCATGGTGCGTTTCGACTCATTTGATGCGGGTTCGACATTCAAGAACACGCTGAAAGATCAGACGCCGACCGGTAAAGTCCCTTTGTTGGTTGATGGCGATCTGGCTGTGTGGGACACACTGGCCATTTCTGAATACGTGGCAGAGCAGTTCCCGCAAAAGCAACTCTGGCCGACCGACAAAGCTGCCCGGGCACGGGCACGCAGCATCTGCGCTGAAATGCACTCGGGGTTCACAGCATTACGGGGCAACTGCCCCATGAATATCGAAGCCTCGCTGGCAGACGTGGGTGCATTGGCGTGGCGCGACAAACCTGGTGTGCGTGCCGATGTCACCCGTCTGGTTGCCATGTGGAGTGAATTGCTCGCCACCCACAAGGGCCCCATGCTGTTTGGCGCGTTCTCGGTTGCCGATGCCTACTTTGCTCCTGTATGCATGCGGCTCAAGACCTACGCGTTGCCGGTTCCGGCCGATATTGCCGCCTACGTAGAGCGAGTTTGTGCACTGCCGGGCGTGAAGGCATGGATTGACGATGCGATGGCAGAAAAGGATTTTCTGGACTTCGAAGAACCGTATCGGCTAAAACGATAAATCCCCGGAGGCAGCCAGAGGGCGCCGGTAAACTGCCGCCATGCAGATATACATGGTGGGTGGAGCGGTACGGGATGCCTTGCTGGGCTTGCCGGTGAAGGATCGTGACTGGGTGGTGGTGGGCTCGACGCCCGAGGAACTGGTCGCGCTGGGGTACTTGCCGGTGGGCCGGGACTTCCCAGTGTTCCTGCATCCCGAGACCAAAGAGGAATACGCATTGGCCCGAACCGAACGCAAGACTGCGCCAGGGTATCGCGGATTTGCCATTCACGCCGCACCGGACGTCACACTTGAACAGGATCTGGCACGACGCGATCTCACTATTAATTCGATAGCTATTCACGCAGATTACATAAAGGCTGAAGGTTTATTTGAAGATAAATCAGCAACGTTTATTGACCCTTTTGGCGGTCAGAAGGATGTCGCTCTCAAGGTCTTGCGCCACGTCACTTTGGCGTTTCGAGAAGACCCGGTGCGCATCCTGCGAGTGGCGCGCCTGGCGGCACGTTTCACCGATTTTTCTGTGGCCCCCGAGACGCTACAGCTCATGCGCGAGATGGTGCGTGATGGCGAAGCCGATCATCTGGTAAGTGAGCGAGTCTGGCAGGAGTTGGCACGCGGTCTCCTGGAAAAGCGCCCCTCCCGTATGTTCGACGTGTTGAGCGAATGCGACGTCCTCCCCCGGCTTTTTCCTGAAGTGCTGGCGCTGGGCGGGCCACTGCAGGCGGCTGTGCTAGACCTAGCTGTGAGCCGGCAAGCGCCGCTGGCTGTAGGTTTCGCCTGTCTGTGTGCGAGCCTTCGCCCACCAGGCACCCCGACTTCCAACTCAACATGGATCAAAGACATGTCGGAACGCCTGCGCGTACCTTCAGATTGCAAAGAGCTTGCCGAAGTGGTCGTGCGTGAAAGTTCGGCGATCGATAAATGTCTGGATTTCGATGCCAATGCGTTGGTAGATTTGCTGGAGCGTTGCGATGCTTTTCGCAAACCGACCCGCCTGAAAGACATTCTTTTGGCAAGTGCATGCCTGGCGCAGGTCGGTAACCCCTCTCCCGATAAACCCTACCTACCGCAGCAGCGGCTACTGTCAGCTTTTTCCGCTGCACAGACAGTTGCTACTGACTTGGTAGCAAAT
>JAKQJK010000189.1 GCA_029561195.1 Pseudomonadota bacterium | reverse complement strand
GAATTCTCTTTGGGCGGTTGTTTCCACTCCCTCGGCAATCACTTCAAGCCCCAGGTTGTTTGCCATGCCTATGATGGTATCGATGATCACAGAATCGGTAGCCTGAATCCCAATATTGCGGACAAAGGACTGATCAATCTTGAGCTGGTCCAGTGGTAGCTGTGTCAGATAAGCGAGGGATGAATGACCCGTGCCAAAGTCATCCATGGAAAAACGAACGCCAAAGGTCTTGAGCGCTTTCATCTTCAGTATGGTGTCGTGCACGTCGTCGAGCACAAGTGTTTCTGTTAACTCCAGCTTGAGTCGGTTCGGATTGACTTGCGTTTGCAACAAGATGTCGCGAACCTGATCAACAAAGTCTGACTGTCGAAATTGACGTGCACTAACATTAACGGCAAGTTGCAGGTCATGTCGATCAGGCCTGCCTTCCCAAGACTTGAGTTGCATGCACGCGGTGCGCAGAACCCATAGACCCATGGGAACTATCAACGCTGTTTCTTCAGCCAACCCGATGAATTCTGCCGGAGAAACCAGTCCCCGGTTTGGATGGTCCCAGCGAATGAGCGCCTCTGCCCCCACCGCTAGGCCGTCATGTGCTACCTGCACCTGGAAGTAAAGCCGGAACTGATCGCAGGAAAGTGCCAGGCGCAAATCGCGCTCCAGATCCGCGCGAGTAGTGATGGCGGCCAGCATCTCCGGATCAAAGAAGCACAAAGCATTGCGTCCGGTTGTTTTGACCTGGTACATGGCAATGTCAGCTTGCTTGAGCAAATCGGCCGGTGTCTGATGTGCCTCATCAAAGAATGTGGCACCAACGCTGCAGGTGATACCGTAAGCGTGTTCCGCTAGTTGAAAGGGCTGGTTAAGGCTTGCCAGAATATTTTCACCGACCATCTTGGTTTGTGTCGCTGCCTCGATCACCTGCGGGCTCAGTCCCTGCAGCATGACCACAAATTCATCGCCCCCCAACCGGGCAACAGTGTCTTCCTGGCGTACACAGGCCTTGAGTCGTCCAGCGACTTCTTGAAGGAGTTGATCACCCATCTCGTGACCCAGCGTGTCATTGAGTGTTTTGAAATGATCCAGATCCAGAAACAGCAACGACCCGCGACGGCCACTGCGCGCACTGGTTGCCATGGCTTGCTGCATGCGATCAGCAAGTAACCTCCGGTTGGGCAGCCCCGTCAGCGGATCATAGAAAGCCAATTGCTCGATTTCGGCGGTTGCGTGACGCAAATCAGTTACGTCCTGATATACGATGACCAGTCCTCCGTCCGGAGTAGGGCGCTCGGTAATCTGTAGCACCTGTCCACTGATGAGCGTGAGTTCATGTGTTCCCTGCACGTTATTCTCACTGGCCACCCGCCTCTTGATCCAATCTTGTCGTGCAATTTCATCGCCATCCGGGACCTGATGAAAAGCTGTGACCTCCAGAACTTTCTGAAATGGAATTTGTGGCGCCATCACATTGACCATCCACGGGCAGAGCTCTAAGTAGCGCCGATTCCAGGTCACGACCTGTTGTTCAGCGTCGAGAAGTACAAAACCACTGACCATGGACTCCAGCGCCTGGTCCAGTGTCTCTTTAGACCGGGCTATGACCAGTCGGGCTTTGGCAAGGCGGTCGAAGTACCAGATCGCGAAACCACCCGCCGTCACAATCATGAGAGCAAACGCCAACGCAACGCCCAATATAAATAGCCGCTGGGTACGCCAGTCATTAAGGGC
>JAKQJK010000179.1 GCA_029561195.1 Pseudomonadota bacterium | reverse complement strand
AATGCCAAGCTCGTTGCCAAGGTGGCGCCACAAGGCTACTGGAATTACCCGAAAGGCACCGAGCAAACGCCCACTCATGCGCAGGAAACCAATATGGAGCGCCAGACCAAGCTTGTGGGAATCACCTCGGCGTGCATTGATCGCCTCGCGCTCGGCACCATCGAAGGTGAAAAACGCCTTCATCTCGAAGTCGCTGATATCGCGGGGAAGCTCACGCATCCCCAAAAACGTTGTGTGCCAGCCCTGCATCGTGAACCCCATTAGTGGGCGGTCACGATACCCGTTTGCAAAATGAACAGGAAAGTCAATGAAATCAACGATCTACCCAGACCACCCCCGCGCCAGTGCTAGCTTTGCGTACCGTCACTTATTGCACTGAAAACGAGGGGACCCCTGAACTTGTCACGCTCCTTCAGGATGAAGGCACTGACTTCGGCTGGCGAAGCAGTGGCATCAGGTTCGATGCCCAGCGTGGCCATCTTCGCCCGCACATCAGGCATAGCCACCACTTCGCGCAACGCTTTGTTCAAGGTGTCGATCACATCTTTGGGTGTGTTGGCAGGCGCTTGGATGGCCTCCCACTCCACCAGCTCATAGTTGGGGAAGCCTGACTCTGCAACCGTTGGCACTTGAGGAAACGCGCTCACACGCTTGGCACTCGTGACAGCCAGCGGTTTGACTTTGCCCTCTTTGGCCACGCCGACGGCAGCCGTCACGGTGGCCAGCATCATGGACACTTGGTTGCCCATGACATCTACCAGCGCAGGGCCAGATCCACGGTATGGCACGTGGACCATGTCAGCGCCAGCCATGGACAGGATCATTTCGGATGCGATGTGCCCAGCGCCGCCCGCGCCATAGCTTGCGTAGGACAACTGACCAGGCTTGGCCTTGGCCATCGCGACCAATTCATTGACCGTCTTGGCCGTGTTCTGTGGTGGTGTCACCATCACCAGAGGGATGGCACCGAGCAATGCAATCGGGGCAAAGTCTGAGATGTTGTAGTTCTGTTGCTGCAGTGAAGGATTGATGGCAAAAGACGACTGCACGGCGAGCAAGGTGTAGCCATCGGCCGGCTGGGTCTTGGCGTACTGCGCTGCGATCGCGGTGTTGGCCCCTGGCTTGTTGTCGATGATGACTGGCTGACCCAGCTTGATGCTTAACGCTGCGCCCTGCAAGCGCGCGGTGGCATCAGAGGAGCCCCCCGGTGGATAGCCAACCACCAGGCGGATTGGCCGGTTGGGGTAGCTGCCTGACGACTGAGCTTGGACAACGGGCGCGCTGGCCAGCAGGGCCAATGCGGTCAAGGCGAGTTTGCGGCGACGGACAGATTTAAAGGTATGCAGCGTGCTCATGAACATGTCTCCTAATTCTGGTGATGAACGGGGCACTAAGACGTTTCTCGAAGGGCCGAGAAAAGTTTAGGTTCATTCATCTGTTTTTCAGGGTGCGCCGGCCGCACTATTAGGCATACTTATTTTGCTGAGCAGTTCCTCTACTTCGAATTCGTTGTGTGGTCTCCGCAAAGCATGCAATGCCACTGAACGCTCATTTCAGATTGCGCCTCCCTCAAGTGTCGGCAAATCGATCGCTACCGCACTCTTGGTGGTCGAATACGCGCTGTTGTTAACCAAAGAAACCACCAAAAGCTTGAACCGCGCAGCCCCTCTCAGCAAGCTGATACTCACGCAATTTCGCTAAGAGTTGCTACTCAACCTCGGACGATCAGATGCGTGGGCACCATCTTGCGGATCTCACGCCGCGCGTGGTCGATGAAGGGCTTGAGAACCAGGGTCGAGGAATTTCGCGGTGAGATGACCATCGAGTAATCGGTCACGATGTCTGGCTTGAAGGGGATGAACCTGACTTGGTCACCGGTGTAGCCAGTGGCCGTAAGCGGATCGATAATGGAAATTCCTGCGCCAGCTTCGACTAATCGGATCACGACTGACGAGATTTGCGTTTCGACATTGATCCTTCTGTTCACGCCGTAGGAAAGCATCAAGGAGTCGATCTTCATGCGTGTTTCCATCAGCGGCGCCATGGAGATGAAGCTTTCTCCCTCGAAATCTTCCGGGTTCAGGACCTTGCGGATCGCCAGTCGATGCCCCACAGGAATCACTCCAACCATCTTGGCCGAAACAAGGGTCTCACTATTGCCATGCCTCGTCGCCTGAACGGGCACCATGGCGAATCCCAGATTGCAGCGTCCGCTCTGGACCATATCCAGAACGGTTGAAGAGCTATGCATGTGCATTGTGGCTAAATGAGCCCATCCCCTCGAAAAGGTAAAACGAGCGGATTTCTCCTCTGAGGAATGGAATTCAAGGCCCGAAACGTAGACCCGCTTTGGGCTGTTTGCTGCCGTTCCACAAAAAGCTGGAAACTCCATTGAAATGGAATAGCTGACATCCGATTTCGCGGAATGCAGTCGCTCGATCAAGATATTGCTTTTTGCGAAGTTCATCAGGCCTGTTGACCATTTTGTGCACTACAAAGCAGTTTTTGTGCGGTTCCAGACCCAACAGGTACTAGCTTCAAGACGAGATCGCAGCGTGGGCAACATCGCCTCCAGAATTCCTCTCTGGTGAGATACCCAACTGCCTAGTTGGAACCCTTCATGCATGCATCCGACTGGGAAGTGGGAGCTGCCATGCTCGGTAATGTGGGCCTTCTAATGGGCAACCAAATCTTCCATGAAGGCGTCTACTGTGGGAGTTTCCAGCGCCACATTGGCAAAGACTCAAGATGCAAAATTCGATCAAGAGGCAATGAGTGGTGACGCGATCTCTGTGAAGCCAGGAGATGATTGTGGTGTCAGGAGATGGGACGCGATCCATGCTTCGGTGTCTTGTCGAGCTCCATGGCAGCAGCAGTATGCTTGCGTGAAATGCTGGCATGCATCGCCGCCTGCCGATCGTCTCCCATTCGGAATAAGCGCTCAGCTTCTTGCCCGTGCCTTGCTGCTCTTCGGAAGTGATGAGCACTGTCATGACCGGCTTCATGACTCATCACTATTACATCTTTTGCAGGGCTGTAAATCGTATCCAAACTTTGTTTCCTCTAAACCTTTCAAGTGGTAGCAGCGCTAATAGCACTGTGCCGGTGAACGGATTTTGCTATCCGGGTTGCAAGTCAGTCTGTTCGTCTGCGCACAAGCAGGATGCCGTCAGTTATGGTTTGCGGCCATCCGCTTGATATCTGACTGAATCACCACACCACTCTGTTATTCCCAATCGTGCTTCAGTGTGCAGACAGGTAGTCCATATGGATTCAAAGTCTTGCCTGTCTCAGTCCATGTTTTTGAAGTTTCAAATGTTCAAAGGAATTGAATCGGAGGCAACTACCGTTTGAAGCCGTTCGTGGCACGTGTCATGTTGCCATTCCGGATGGATACACCGTTTTGGCACATTCCGGCAAGGCCCAACTTTTTACATAAATCTTCGGTACTATCAGAGGTACCTCATTGGTAGTAATCACTTGATGCGCTTGAATCATGATGTGGCGCCGGTTAGTCTATGGTCATGCAAAAGCAGCACTCACTCTCCACTAAACTTGTCACCATTGGCGCTGTGCTTCTGTTCGTAGCATTGCTTTCCATTGGGCTAACCCTATGGGTCACCTGGCAGCTCGAAGGTGGGGCGGCGGCTGTCAATGAGGCTGGACGGATGCGGATGCAGATATGGAGACTCAACAGCACCGCACAATCGAAGCATTCAGAGAAGGCCGTTGCTGACTTGGTCAACGAGTTCACCAACAGCCTAGCACTTCTCAGGGCCGGAGACCCGGTTAGACCGCTCTTTATGCCGGTCACCGATGAAGTAGAGGCTCGGTTCAGTAGCGTTCAGGCGCACTGGAAAAGCAAAAGGGGAATTTGGTCTGGGAAATCTTCACCCGATATTGATCAGGCGCTGGCTTGCAGCAGGATGGCAATAAACCCCCAGGGATTTTTCAACACAGCGACCGTCGCAATCCATGCCAGTACGACCAGGGCCAGTACCCATGCAGTGGCACGGGTCTTCCATCCAAAACGTGGACGAAGTGCCACTATGCCCAAGCCGATGTAGAGCAGCAAGCCCAGTAACTTGGCCATCAGCCATGGCGCATGTGCAGGGTTGAGGTGCAGCATGGCTGCCAAGGTCACGGCGGATAGCAGCAGAACGCTGTCCACGACATGCGGCAAACTCTTTGCCAACCGGCTCTGCGTCCATTGCGCCCCACGCAAAGAGGCAATGCCCCGCACAGCGAAACCCAAGCCGGAGAGCGCGACCGAGGATTGGTGCAGCAGTTTGATAGTGGCGTAGTCCATGTGCAAAGTTTAGCCACGCAGCAGTACCATGGTCCGAATAAGAGAATATTTATGCAAGCATTGAACCGTATCCATACCCTTTTTACCTCCGAGCGCTGGCGTGCAGCACTGGGGGCACTTCTGGGCATGGGCCTGTGTTCGATATTCTTGCACGCGGTAAATGGCAGCGGTCACTGGGTTATTACGCCTTTGGCCGCAACGATGGTGATTCTTTATGTGCAGCCACACAGCCCCGTTGCACAACCCTGGCCAGTCGTGGGCAGCTATTTGATTTGCTGTCTGGTTGGTTTTTTCTGTGTGCATTGGCTCGCTCCGATACAGCTCGCCGTCACCGTGGCAATCGCAGCCAGCATCTGGTTTATGGTTCGATTTCATTGCATTCATCCGCCTGGTGCTGCGATAGCTTTGCTGATTGTTCTGGATGGGCCGCATTCCGGTTCAGGCATGACGCAGCTTGCGGGACAGGTGGTTCTCAATATCGGGATTGCCTTGGGGTCCACGATGCTGATCAGCAACTTCATCCTGCGTCGACCTTATCCTTACCATGCCCAAGCTACCGCGCCCAGTCTGCACCGTACCCAGGACGAGGCGCCCTTGCGCCGCATTGGCCTGGCCCATGAAGACCTTGCCAGTGCAGTGGCCACGCTGGATACCTTTGTGGACGTGCAGGAAGACGAATTGGTGGAAATATATAACCTGGCCGTGGACCACGCATTTGGACGCCATGTGGGACTGACTTGCGCTGACATCATGTCCCGCGATGTGATGACCGTGCATTTTGATACCGATCTGGAAAAGGCCTGGAACCTCCTGCGCTTGCATAAGATCAAGTCCTTGCCAGTGGTGGATGCGTTTGGAAATCTGATTGGCATCGCGACCGTTGCAGATTTCTTGCGACAGATGGATGACACGTCCGCGGCCGGACTGGCGGTGCGTTTGCAAGGCTTTCTGCGCCGAACGCCCGGTCTCACTTCCGAGAAGGCTGAGGTGGTCGGGCAGATCATGACATCCGATGTTTTTACAGCGACACCGCAAACGCCCGTCGCGCAACTGATTGCTCGCGTATCGGATAAAGGGTTGGCACATATTCCCGTGGTCGATGCCGGCCGCAAGGTGGTTGGCATCGTGACCCAATCCGATATGTTGGCCGCACTGTATAAACGGCTTGCGATGTCCGAGGCAGTCCCACGGGCGTGAGCGCCTAGGACTTCTTGTCGTCTGCTGTCTTGGCTTTAGTGGAGACGGGCATGGCCATTTTGCTGGTTTTCGCCCGATTGGCCGCAGGTGCAACCAAGTCTGCCAGGGTTACACCATCGAGTACCGCAAGAAAGCTATTGGTCGCCTGGTGCAGCACACCCTTGAGGCGGCACTGGGGGCTCAAACAGCATTGATTGGTTTGCGCGTTAAAACACTCGACCATGGCGAAATCCGTCTCAGTCTGACGCACCACCGCCCCGACATTGATCTCTGCTGCCGGCTTGCACAGACGCATGCCGCCCCCACGCCCGCGCGTGGTCTCCAACAGGCCATGCGCGCCTAACTGGTGAACAACTTTTGTCAGATGGCTGCGTGAGATTCCGTGGCTGCCTGCAATCTCGGTGATTGTTACCGGCAGCTCACGGTGCTCCCATGCTGCGCAGTACATGAGCACGCGCAAGGAGAAGTCGGTCCACTGGGTCAGTTGCATGGTGTTGCAGTCATTGAATAAAGATTCATTTCACATGAATCATATCGTATAGAATACATTCATGTGAAATGAATCTTTATAAGGACCCTACCCATGAACGCCCACTTGCAAAACGCCCAGCCTGAGGCTTATGTCCTCGATGATCAACAAGCCATAGGTCACATCGCCGTCCAAATACCAGGAGCCACCGCCATTTTTCGCCGCCACAAGCTCGATTTCTGTTGTGGAGGTCAAGTGAGTTTGGCGCAGGCCGCGTCTGAAAAGGGCTTGGACGTGGTGGCGGTGATGCGTGAGTTAGCAGTGATTCAGCGTACCGACGAGCCGGTAGAACATGAAAGCCCTGAGACCCTCATCGACCATATCTTGGAGCGCTACCACGCAGTGCATCGCGAGCAATTGCCTGAGCTGATCCGTATGGCACGGCGTGTAGAGGCTGTACATCGCGACCATCCACTCGTGCCGACCGGCTTAGCAGACTTGTTGGAGGAAGCTGAGCAGGACTTGCTCTCCCACATGATGAAGGAAGAGAACATCCTGTTTCCCATGTTCAAAGCCGGTGGAAATCCCTTTGTGTCGCAACCCATAGGCGTAATGCGCGCAGAGCACACCCAGCACGGGGAGATGCTGGAGCAATTGATGCATCTTTGCAATAACGCCAGCCCACCGCAAGGCGCCTGCAATACCTGGCGTGCACTTTACGCCGGGATTGCACAATTGCACGATGACCTGATCAACCACATTCACCTGGAAAACAACATTCTGTTTAGCCACTTCGAAGCATCCGCTCAAGCTCCAGGAAAGTCTGCGTGCTGTGGATCATGCGGATGAACTGCTGAAAGCTGCAGGTTGATTGACGATGTCAAGTGAAGTGGTAACTAGAAAAGTCATTCAGATCCAGCCTGTGAAATCGGGTGGTAAGGATTCGTCAGAGTTCTCGTTGTACGAGAAGACTGAGAAGGTCTATCCACGCTCTGTGAGTGGACAATTTGCTCGCCTGCGCTGGGTGATGGTGTGGGTGACGCAGATTGTTTTTTATGGGCTGCCATGGCTACAGTGGAATGGTAGGCAAGCAGTTCTGTTCGATCTGGCTGAACGGCGCTTCTATGTCCTTGGGTTGGTACTGCATCCACAGGACTTCATCTATCTGGCCGTGTTGCTGATCATTGCTGCACTGGTCTTGTTTTTCTTTACGGCCATTGCCGGGCGATTGTGGTGCGGTTACGCCTGCCCGCAGACGGTATATACCGAAATCTTCCTATGGGTGGAACGTCATACCGAAGGGGATCGTCAAGCGCGCATGCGGCTGGATAGCGCCCCTTGGGGCGTAAACAAGATGGCGCGCAAGGTTTCCAAGCAACTCGTCTGGATGGGCATCGCGCTCATTACCGGACTAACGTTTGTAGGATATTTTTCCTCCATACGAGGCATGCTGTCTGAGCTATCGAACGCTACTTTCTCATCCTGGGAATGGTTCTGGGTGTCTTTTTATGGTTTGGCCACGTACGGCAACGCTGGTTTCATGCGGGAGCAGATCTGCAAGCACATGTGTCCCTATGCTCGCATTCAGAGTGCGCTCATTGACATGGACTCTATGGTGATTGCCTATGACGAGCAGCGCGGAGAGAGCCGCGGTTCACGCGCTCGGGGTGCTGATCCAGCAGCACTTGGACTAGGTGACTGCATTGATTGCACACTGTGTGTGCAGGTTTGTCCAACCGGTATCGACATACGTAAAGGCCTACAAAACGAATGCATAGCTTGTGCTGCTTGCATCGACGTCTGCGACCAGGTCATGGAGAAAATGGACTATCCCAAAGGACTGATCCGCTATACGTCGGGCAATGGGATCATGCAGCAGCTTAGCGCCCAGCAGATCATCAAACGGATCAGTCGACCACGTGTATGGATTTACTGCACGTTGCTTTGCCTGGTGTGCAGTGTCTTCACGTTCAGCTTGGTGACACGCAAGAGTTTCTCCGTGGACATCATTAAGGACCGAGGTTCCCTAGCCCGCGAAGTTGGGCAAGGTGAAATCGAGAATGTGTACCGCATGCAGATCATGAACGGCCTGGAAGAGAAACAGCGCTTTACCGTAAGCGTGAGCGGTATTCCCAATCTGCGCATTTCTTCGGACGCGCAATTTGAAGTGCCAGCCGTTGGCATTGGATCGCTGCCTATACGCCTGACACTGCCGTCGGAGGTTGCTGCACTTTATCGTGGAAGGACGTTGTCGGTTGTATTCGAAGTTCAAGCATCCGCAGGCACAGGGCAGGAAATAAGGCAAGAGAAATCAGCTTTCTATGTATTGCCATAGCTACACCACAGCCACGCCTATTTCACGCAACATTCAAACCATACCCCAACCTAGCTGACTTACAACATGGCCACACTGATTCAAATTCAAAGCCCGCCTAAAAGGGGGCAGTTTCGCTTTGCGTTGTGGGATCTTGGCTTTCGTCCCTTCTACTTACTTGCGAGTTCGTTTGCCTCTCTTTCCATATTGGTCTGGGCCCTGCAATTCAGTGGGTTATTGCCGTACGCGTATTTACAAGGGCCGATGTGGCATGCCCATGAGATGCTGTTTGGATTCACGCTGGCTGTGCTAACAGGATTTCTATTGACGGCAGGGCAGAACTGGTCAGGGCAGTCCACACCCAAAGGGGCCTACCTGGGGGCCCTTGCGGCTTTGTGGGTGGCTGGCAGAATTCTTGTGCTCTCGCCGTGGGGTTGGTTAGCCGCAGGGGTGAATGTGGCATTTCCATTGGCAGCTGCAACTGCATTAGCAATTCCACTCTACAGGGCCCGCAATCGCCGCAACTATTTCTTTGTTGGCCTGCTTCTGCTGATGGCGGTTGCCCAACTTGGGGTGCATCTGGATGCACTGGGCGCTTTGCGCTTTCCGGGCTGGGCAGGTATTGGGCTGGGACTAGATGTAATGCTATTTGTGCTTAGTGTCATGGCTGGACGGGTGATCCCTATGTTCACCAACAATGCAATCCCTGGAGCAAAGGCTGTTCGACACCCCTGGGTGGAGAAACTAGCATTAGGTTTGATCCTGCTTCTAATGGGTTCAGACGCAATGCATGTAGCCGGAGCGTGGGTCGTACTTATAGGCGTTTTGGCTATGTTGGCCCATCTGACTCGCTTGTGGCTGTGGCATCCATGGAAGACGCTCAACACTCCCTTGGTCTGGGTACTCCATGCGGCCTATGCCTGGATTCCAATTCACTTGGCGTTTCGCGCTATGGCTGCGATGGGGTGGGTTTCACCTTCGGTTGCCACGCATGCATTGACTGCCGGTGCCATTGGGACAATGGTCATCGGCATGATGACACGCACAGCGCTCGGCCACACGGGGAGAAAGCTGGCTGCTGGAAAAACGGAAGTGGCTTGCTACTCACTAGTGTCCGCGGCAGCAGTGATTCGTGTCTTCGTTCCATTATTGAATCCGTCACTTTTGACTTACGCGGTTCTAATCTCTGCTGCGATGTGGTCATTTGGGTTTGCCCTGTATACCGTTCGGTACTGGGGCATTCTCGCCTACGAATAAAGTTGAAATCATTGGCGTCACATGATCGCCGCTAACTGCTTATTCGACGCTGTGACAATGAACATTACAAATGCCCATCCTGCCACTGTTCCCTGATCGGAGTAAGCCTCGCATGTCCCACAAGAAGTTCCCCGTTCATCCGGCCAATCCCGAGCGCCTATGCTGGGGCTGCGACAAATATTGCGCAGCAAACGACATGATGTGTGGCAATGGATCGGACCGGACGCAGCATCCGTTTGAATTGTTTGGAGAAGACTGGCAAAGCTGGGGCGGTGAGGACGCTGGTGATCATTCAACCCCGCCACTGGATCCGAGTACAGGAAGGCATGCAGATATTCCCTCTGTAGAAACTACGCCGGAAGTGACCATGTGTTTATTCCCTCATGTCCGGTAACTCCGCTTCAATCAACCGGCCCTCCGCAATAGACCACCTGGCTGTCGCACAGGGTCGCAATGGTGGCTCGATTGTTGCGGTGTAGGTTGCGTAGCTGGCAGTTGCTGTTCTGTACTAATGACCGGTAACGGGCGGTCAATTTGGCATTCAGGATTTCCGGATACGCTGACGCTGCACAAGATGACCCAAAGTTACTGAAGTATTGTTGGTTGTGAATATCAGTTGCCGAGATTTGACGATTCAAAGAACACCAAATTGGACCCGCATGGGCTATGACAGCTTTGGAAAAAACAGCTCAGCTTTGTCTTGGCCGCGAGCGGCAGCTAACGCGGCCTTGCTGGCTTACGATTTTCTCCAAACCCGACCTTCATTTAGGTTGCCTATGAACTGTGGATTTTAATCAAAAAGGTCCCCCTGGCCAGGCTGCGTGGCGTTGCTCCAGAACACCGAATCGGCATATCTTGCAGCCAAGGCCTCCAGGTCAATGCCCTGCTCGTCGTCGCTGAATTCGAACGCCCCGAACATGTTCACGTGCTGCCACGCCACTGGCGACATTCCTTGAATGAACGCAATGGCATCCAGATCCCCAGCGGCTACCTTTTGTTCGTACACCTTGGACAGCAGGGCCGTGTTGTAGTAGATCACCGCGTTGGCAATCAACCGCGCGCAATCGTTCCAGACCTGCTGCTCGGTTTCAGTCTGAACCTTGAACTTTCCACCATTGATGAATGACACCGCACGGCGGAATCGGTGATAGGCCTCGCCCCGGTTGAGCGCCTTTTGTACGCTCTGGCGCAGTTCTACATCGTCAATGAAGTCCAGAATGTAGACGGTGCGAAGGATGTTGTCCAACTCCCATAGGGCTTTTTTTGTGTTGTTTTGCCTGGCATAGCTGCTGAGCTTGCGCACCACAGTGGCCTGGGTCGTATCTTTTTGTGCCAATGACGCCATGATGCGTTGGATGTTGGGCCATTCGCTGATGATCAGGTCCACATTGACCCTATTGCTTGGTCGAATCAGCATGTCGGCCGGATACTGACTCGGCAGTTCGAACCCAACCAGCGACGCGGTCTTCTTTTGCAATGTCTTGTAGCGGGGTGCAAAGCTGTAACCGTAGGCAAACAGGCTCCAAAAATTGACCTGGTTGGTTCCGTGGGTATCGGTCGAGTGGCGCGTAGGCTTGATGTCCGACGTATTGTTGTAGAGCAAATCGAACACGAAGTGGCTCTCGTGTTCATGGGTGCCAATGATCTTGGCATTGATGGGCACGTGGTTGGCAACCACGGTGCAGGCACTCACGCCTTTGTCCCAGCCGAAGTACTTGGGAGAATAGCGGGAGTTGAAGGTGTTGATCTGGGTCTCAAAGCGCTGGCCATCACTGCTGGAGTGCAGCTCATCGCGGATATTGAAGAGTTTGAAGGCCGGTAGCGCGGCCGTGGCGTTGCTGATGGCGTCATTGGCGGCATGTACGGTTTCGGGCCGCAGATAGCTGCGGGCGGTAGTAATCAAGGATGCATGGCTCAGACCAGAGACCTCGGCCATCTTGCCCAATCCCATGTTGGTGCCGAACGCCACCACGCAGGCCAGAATTTCGCGAAGGTCTGGTGCGTGCTTGACGGAGCGATTCAGAACATGCTCGAAGGCAGCCAGAAATTTCGTATTCCCATTCACAAACCGCAGCAGTTGGGCAACGGGAATCCCTGGCAATTGGTTGTAAAACGAAGCATTGCCGGTCTCTGGGATCGTTGGGTAGATCAAAGACCAGCGTTTTTTCTCCCCTTGACCTGCAACCTTGATATGTGCATTGACGCAATTGGCCACGCGTTCATTGACCCTCACCAGGCGGTCTTCAAGCTTCGTGCGCAATGTGGCCAAGGTTTCTTCGATAGGGGCGGTCAAAATAGGCTGTCCGATTTCAGCAAGCACAGCGTCTTTGTGTGCCCAGCGGGCATCGCTGATCAGGTCATCTTCAAACTGGCGGAATTCGTTGCTGTGATTGACATACAAGTCACCGGACTCCAGTGCATTGCGCAACAGCCGGTAGACCAGAAACTCGTATCGATCAACATCCAGGGCTTTGCGTTTTCCCCCGTCCGTGATGGACTCGGTATAAAGGTGCTTTTTGAGAACCTGTGGGATCACACTCTCCGGAAACTGTGCGGAATCTGCTTGGCGCAGCGATTTGCTGCGGCGCAACAGGTCTTGCATCACGGTGATTGCGGTGACCAAAGGGGCATTCTCCAAGCGGCCGGCGAAATCGAGGTCACAGAATAGATGTCGCAAGTTTCGCTTAATGGTTGGCGACAACATGGTGAAGTAGGTCCACTCGTAATCCAGCTTGTCAAAGGCCACATTGCGCAGAAAGTTGGATACCGAAGTAAAGGCAGCGGGTTCCAGCAAGCCGAACGCACGCTTCTTGACCGTGGAAAAAGGACAATCACTCGCGATTGACGCATCGATAAAGAGGCCCAACACCTCGCCTGCAGCCTTCAAATTGCTGTTGGCCTCCTCGGATGCCTGCTGCATGGCCGTTCTCGCCGCCAGTTTGGCGTGCTTATCAAACTGGCCGACCAAGTGGATAAACGCCTCAATCAGGTTGTCGTTGATTTGGCGGAACCGGTGGAAGGCAAAGCACAATAGATAGAGGCGCACCGTGGAGACATCCATGCGGCGCAGCTTGTAAATGGTGTAGAACTGGACCAGACCGGCGTAGTACTTGATGCTCTCACTGGACAGTGACGCATCGATCAGGAATGATTGGGCGAAGGCATACAAGGGGGACAGTTGCTTGCGCCGACCGACTTCCCGGCGGAGTTCCTTGTTGCTGAAATCACTCGCCTCGTGTTTCAGGACGTTGATCAGGTGGATTTTGTCGTCCGCGTGCAGCAGGCTATTGAGAGATTGCTGCAGATCGGTGGGCAAGGCGGCATTCAGCATTCGGGTAACTCGCTTGCGCTCGTCTGTCACAGCCTGACTCACTAGGTCTTGCAACGAGGTGTAGCCCGGCGCCACAACGCGCTGGCTTGAAAGATGCTCCAGCACTTCACGCAAGATGAATTTTGGCTGAGTTGACAGCATCGCCGCCCGTTGCGCAAAAGCAATCAGCGCTTGCTTGCCGTCGCCGCCATACAAGCGATAGTCCAGCAGTTCAAGAATGGTTCTTTGTTGGACCAGTCGGGTCGGCTTTGACAAAGTGCCTACCTCGGCCATAAGCCTGCCCGGGAAATAACGCGCCAGTATGTGCGCGATGTCAGGGCGGACATGGTCAAGACCAAAAACGAAGAACTGTGCCTTGGCCTTGAAGTAACCCAGTTGCAATACGAGGTGGACACCCGCCGTTATGGTCCGTGCCGCATCAATGGTCTCCTGTTCTTTGGGACTCAAATCAAAATGGATTTGGCGTTCACCTTCGTTGAAGTGTGGCAAGCCGTACAGGCTGTCAACTTCTTCAGTAGACAGAATGGAAAGGCGCCTGGAGGCTTGTATTGTTGTACTTGGCAAGGTTGAGTTACTCCAACATCGAGCGCAGCCAGCTGCTGAGCTCGTAAAAGTGAAATGGGAATGGAGAGATGCTGCAGAGATGCAGACAGTGGCCGCCTTACCTGTCATTTCACGGGCAACGTGCGAATGACCAGCCTAAAACCCCGACGGGGTTATGTGTTTTTTAGATATTCTATTGTGATAATCCTTCTTATCACAATAGCTGTTTTAATATCACTAACTAGAACCCATGAAAAATCCATCGATCTCTCTTTCGCCAGAATTGGGGGATGGTGCTGTCCTGGATGCGTTCCCCGGTGAAGCCGAGCTCGCCGCCTTGCGTGGCTGGTACGCCGGCTTGTCGTCGCGAAAATCCGTGGCCCATTACATGGATGCGCACAAGGTTTCGGGACAGTCGTCACGGGGAATGATTGGAGGCATCCGCCGTCAACTGATCCGCATTGCATGCAGGCGGCACCGGGCCGATCTAGTGGCCCTACTTGACCATCCTATCGGCGAGCGGGCCCAGCATGCGAAGGCCGTTGCCCATGCTATTGACGCACTGCGCACTGCGCCTGAACCGGCTCCCAAAATCACCGATGACGTGAGTCTGTGGCTTTCTGCGCGTTCAGCGAATGCCCTGTACGCCCAAGATATCAAGACGCTGGCACAACTGACTGTGCGGGTACCCCGGCGGCGGCGCTGGTGGACTGCGATTCCAGGCCTCGGTGCTCAAGGGGCACGTCAAATCGAAGTTTTCTTTGCGGCACATCCCCAACTTACCGAACGTGCGCGAGAACTGATGGTCAGTGAAACAGTACGAGAGGTTGTTCCTTGGGAGCGCCTAAAAGTTCCTGAAGAACTCAACGGATCGAGGGGTACCTTCCGTGGACCGCCATCCAGTTGCACGCTTAGCGCTGACAATGACTACGAAGCCGTGCAGGCATGGCTGGCACTGCACGAGTCCAGTGCGACAAAACGGGCCTATCGCAAGGAGGCCGAACGCCTGATTCTGTGGGCAGTTGTGGAACGTGGACGAGCACTTTCGTCGCTCACGACAGAGGACGCAACGGCTTACCGGGGGTTCCTGCGGAACCCCGCACCACGCAGTCGATGGGTGGGGTCACCACGAACAAGATTCTCTCCAGAGTGGCGGCCATTCTCGGCTGGTTTATCTCCCCGTTCGACGGCCTATGCCATGAGCGTCATAGGTGCAATGTTTCGATGGCTGATTGAGCAGCGCTATGTGTTGGCCAACCCGTTTAGCGGCATCAAGGTGCGCGGTAGCACCCGCAGCACCCCCATGGATGAGGGGCGCGTATTTTCTGAGGGTGAGTGGGCCATTATCCGAGCCGTTGCCAATGGACTGGAATGGTCCTACGGCTGGAAGCTTGCGGCTGCGCAGCGGCTGCGCTTCGTTCTGGACTTTGCTTATGCCACGGGCTTGAGATCCAGTGAGTTCGTGGGGGCCACCCTGGGGCAGATTGAAACGGATGCCCAGGGAGACCATTGGCTCAAGCTGGTCGGCAAGGGCAGCAAGGCAGGCAAAGTGGCCTTACCTCCGCTGGCCCGGGTGGCGCTGGATCATTACCTGATGCAACGCGGTGTGCCAACCACACCAGCCATGTGGAAGCCGTCCACCCCGCTTATTGCTGACCTGCAGGCAGGGAGCGGTCAGAACCGTATCACTTCGACCCGGCTATGGAACGTCACCAAGCGATTTTTCGTGACAACTGCCGACGTCATTGAGGCCGAATCGCCAAAGACTGCCGAAAAGTTGCGCCGCGCAAGTCCACACTGGATGCGCCATACGCACGCCACACATGCTTTGGCGCGGGGTGCAGAGCTGACCACGGTGCGTGACAACCTGCGCCACGCATCAGTTTCGACCACTTCGGTCTACCTTCATACCGACCAAGCCAAGCGCGCACGACAAATGAGGGATGCCTTTGGAACGCCAAATACCTGAAGCCGCAAAGGCGTGAGTGAGGTCAGGAAAGGGATATTTCACTCACATTGAGCATTGAAACACTTATCGTTTCATGATATGCTTTTGCATGGGTTCACAAAGTTCACCGGCCGCTGGTTTGGAGTATTTGCTTGGCTTGGATGGCAATATTGAAGTCCAAAATGATGCAGGGTACTGGGTCAAGATGGAAGTTGCGAGTGTGCCTGTTACGTCGGAACGACCGCACGGCATCCGGTACAGCTTGACACTGCACGCGCCAGACAACACCCGGCTCATCGGTTTTGATAATGCCCATAGCGTGAAGCCGGTAGGCTCGCGCTTTAAGCATGCAGGCAAAAAGTTTCCTTACGACCACCGTCATCGACACGCTCTGGACGAGGGGGTGTTGTACGAGTTTGACACCGCTTACCAGTTGGTCAGTGATTTTTATGCTGAAGTAGATCGCGTTTTGAAGGAGATCAGTCCATGAACAAGGTATTGAAGTTCGGTATTGCGCCAGTGCCTGTGCAGCGCGCCCGCACACTGGCGATTGCGGCGGGAACACGCCAACGCGGTAAAGATGAACCCAACGTTTGGTTTCCCACTGTGACCGCCATGGCACGCGTGCTGTCCGATGAAAATATGGCTTTACTCAAAGTCATTCGTGAGAGTCACCCAGACTCCATGGATGCCTTAGCCAAGGCGGTCGGGAAACATGCGCCCAACGTGTCGCGGTCGCTGCACACCATGGCCCAATATGGTTTGGTCAAACTCACCAAGCATGGCCGAACGGTGATTCCGCAGGCTACCTCCGAGAGGGTTACTGTTGATTTTTCCTGGGGTGGCTGACATTACGCAGCTGGATCAAGCGATTTCAGCAAATCTCGTGTCCCTTCTTCATAGGGAAAATCCGCTCGTTTTACCTTTTCGAGGGGATGGGCTCATTTAGCCAATTCCGGGGTATCCAGGGCCTCGGTGATCCAAATCCTGTCGGCCAATGGCTTCGAGATTTCCCTGAATTCTTTTGCATCCGCCCTACGTCGGGTTCGCCAGCGGCGCGCCAGGATGGGTTTGCACAACTCACGATCTGTTCAGGCGTCGCGCAAAACACTGGCCCATCCTTCGGGTGAGTCTGCTGTGCCTGGCCATGTTGAACCGGTTGCTTCGTCATCTCCAGTTAGTGTCGGCTCCCACAACCCCTCCGATCTGAACAAGATCTTCGGCCAGAAACCCGATCTCGGTGCCCTGGCCAAACTCGCAAAGACAAAAAACACATGAAAGTCGCCGTACTCAACTTCTCAGGAAACGTGGGTAAAACCACAGTGGCCGCTCACTTACTGAAACCCCGCATGGGAGACGCTCCGGTGTACTCCATCGAGTCGATCAATGCCGGTGCTGATGCAGATGGCCTCGATGTTGAAAAAATGAAGGGCAAGAAGTTCGGGCAACTGGTGGATGAATTGATGACTCTGGATGCGGCCATCATCGATGTGGGTGCTTCCAATGTGGAAGACTTCCTGAAGCTGATGCAACAGTACGATGGCTCCCACGAAGAATTCGATGTCTTCATCATCCCGGTCGTCAAGGAAAAGAAAGTCCAGGC
Organism: Pseudomonadota bacterium; assembly: GCA_029561195.1. Lineage (GTDB taxonomy): Bacteria > Pseudomonadota > Gammaproteobacteria > Burkholderiales > Burkholderiaceae_C > Egaibacter. The sequence continues at coordinate 96 of JAKQJK010000179.1, read as the reverse complement.
CGACACGGTGAACACCATCCGGGCCCTGCAGCAGTTGGGCATCCCCAAGAAGAAGATCCGCATGGTGTTCAACAAGCTGGATACCGATGAGTCGGT
>JAKQJK010000172.1 GCA_029561195.1 Pseudomonadota bacterium | reverse complement strand
TGAATCAAGGGGTCGAAGGTGGCCCCTGCGGGCAACACATCGGCTGAATAAAAATGCTCGCCTGGCTTGAATACCCTGGAGACCCCGCCTTGCAAGCCGATTTCCATCTGCCCACTCAGGATGAAAACCCATTGCGGGTTGATCGTGCAATGGAATTGGCTGCGAAACCCGACCGGGCTGTAGCGCAGCTGATAACCACCGGATTCAAACACGCTGGACAGCATGGATTGCGGCGACCCCTCGGGCAGGGAAATAGTTTCTTCGCGAAATTTCGCACGGCCATCAACGTCGGTGAAAAGAACAACTTTGGTGAAAACGGACATGTTCTGTACTCGTGTAATTTAGTGGGCGGGTTCCGTGGAGCCTTGGGTGAAGTCAATTTGCACTTTCATGGACTGGCGCTTGTCGCCCGCCAGTTTGAAGGCTTCTTTGGCCTGGTCAAACGCCACAATGTCCGAGATGACAGGTTTTCCATCAATCAGGCCTTGATTCAGAAACCCCACTGCCACCGCAAACTCATGGTGAAAACGGAATGTGCCCCGAAGGTCAATCTCTTTGGCTACCAGCATGTTGAGCGGCATGGTTATATCGCCTCCGAGGCCAATGGTAACGATCACCCCACGTGGTGCAACCACCTCCAGCCCGGCGCGCAACGCCTTGTCACTGCCAGAAGCCTCAAACATGACATCGAACCGGCCTTTGTTGATTGCGAACGGTGCCAGACCGTCAGGGTTTTGCATAAGGTTGACGGTCTCATCCGCACCCATTTTTAAGGCGCAAGTCAGAGGCAGGTCTGCAATGTCTGCGGCTACGATGCGGGCCGCACCGGCGCGGCGCAATCCGGCAATCAACAAGGCGCCTATAGGGCCACAACCCGTGACCAGCACTTGCTTGCCAAATACCGATCCAGCCCGGGCTATGGCGTGTAGTCCAACAGACAGAGGCTCTGCCAGCGCGGCCTCGGACAGGCTCAGACTGTCCGCTATGGGGTGCGCCTGGCTGGCGTCGATGACCAGCATTTCCTGAAATGCGCCCTGCACGTGCGGAAATCGCATGGCACTGCCATAGAAGCTCATGTCGGAACAATGGTTGGGCAAACCCTGCTGACAAAAACCGCATGCACCGCAGGGTCGCGAAGGAGAGATGGCAATGCGTTGCCCTACGCGATAGCCCGCTATTGCACTGCCCACGGCGTCAATCACGCCAGACACTTCATGACCCAGCGCCATGGGCTCTTTGAGGCGCACCGCACCGAAGCCACCGTGCTGAAAATAGTGCAAGTCGGAGCCGCAAATGCCACCGAAAGCGACACGAACCTGTAGCTGGTGTGAGCCCATCTGGTCGAGTGTGGTGGGGTCCAATCGCAAGTCCAGTGGTGCATGGCAAACGAGCGCGCGCATGGTGTTCTCCGATAAAAGTGAGGTGGGCGGGTGGGATTAAAGCGTGGCTGTCACGCCACCATCCACATAAAGAATATGCCCGTTGACAAAGCTGGCGGCGTCGCTGGCCAAAAAAACAGCGGCACCGGCAAGCTCCTCGACGTTCCCCCAGCGCCGGCTGGGAGTACGTCCTGTGAGCCAGGTGCTGAATTGCTCGTCTGCCACCAGTTTGGCGTTGAGTTCAGTTTTGAAGTAGCCCGGCCCCAGGCCATTGACCTGAATGCCATGTGGGCCCCAGTCGATGGCCATACCCTTGGTGAGCATTTTGACTGCGCCTTTACTGGCGGTATAGGGTGCAATGTTGGGACGTCCCAGTTCGCTTTGGACCGAGCAGATATTGATGATCTTGCCCCGTTTGCGCGGGATCATCTTGCGGGCAACGGCTTGACCCACCAGGAAGACGCTGTCCAGATTGGTGCGCATCAGCTCGTGCCAGTGCTCCGTGGTGAATTCTTCCAGCGGTGCGCGGCGTTGCATGCCAGCGTTGTTGATCAAAATGTCAATGGCACCCAAGGTGCTTTCAATATCGTCAACCGCTGTTTGCACTGCCGTGGCGTCAGATGCATCGAAGACCCGAGTGTGCACGCTCAATCCTTCTGCGCGCAACTCAGTTGCCGCGGCAGCAAGTTTGTCGGCATTGCGGCCATTGAGAATGACAGTCGCACGCGACTGGGCAAGCCCGCGAGCCAGTGCAAAACCAATGCCACCCGACGAGCCAGTGATCAGGGCCATACGCTTGTCGAGCCGGAAAAGTTCAGGGGTCATCATGGGGGTGTGAAGAGTATTTCATGTTGAAAGGGACGCTACGACGGCCCTAACGACGGCGGATGCAGGCAGGGCCGTGTCGAAGGTTTGCGCATTTTCGTCGGCGCAGGGAATCTCCAGCGTGGCGAGTTGACTTTCCAGCAGTGATGCAGGCATGTAATGCCCGGGGCGGCTGCTCATGCGTGCTGCTAACAGCTCGGGACTCCCTTGCAGATACACAAAGAGCAAGTCGGATGCACCATGGCGCAAAGTATCTCGATAACGCCGCTTCAGGGCTGAGCATGAAACGACAAGCCCTGATCTATTGGCGCGAGCATTGCCGATGCGGTCCGCCAATGTTTCCAGCCAGCCTTGTCGATCCTCGTCAGTCAGAGCAATGCCTGCGGCCATGCGGGCGACATTTTCAGTCGAATGGAGCTGATCACCCTCAAGAAACTCAACAGTCAATGACGCGGCCAGTTGCTGTCCCACAGTGCTTTTGCCGCAGCCACTAACACCCATCACAACAATAATTGGAGCACTCATCGCCAAAGATTATTTACTGCCGGACGTTCAATCCAGACGCTTGCCGCTACCCTCATCAAACAGGTGCACCTTAGTGGAGTCAATTTGCAGGCCCACGATGTCGTCAGGCTTGGCTGCGGTTCTTCCATGCACAACAACAGTGAATGTCGCGTCACCTACGGCCAGAACGAGTTCGGTCTCTGCGCCGGTAGGCTCGACCACAACCACCCGAGCAGAAATTCCCTGTCCCGGTGCAACAATTTCAATGTCACCGGGGCGAATGCCATAGTGGACAGCCTGACCGTTTTGGCCTGTGCCAATCGAGCCGACGGGCCATTGCTGGTTTTGCCCTTCCACCCAAGTTCGGCCATCACTTTGACGCAAGGCGCCGCTAAAAACATTCATTGCTGGTGAGCCGATGAATTGCGCGACAAACAAATTGCCGGGGTGGTCGAACAGCTCCAATGGCGTACCAATTTGTTCAATGATGCCGTCGTGCATCACCACAATGCGGTCGGCCATCGTCATTGCTTCGATCTGGTCATGTGTGACGTAAACGGTCGTTGTTTTCAGTCGCTGGTGCAGGGCCTTGATCTCGGCGCGCATTGCCACGCGGAGCTTGGCATCGAGATTGGACAGAGGCTCATCGAACAGGAAGACTTTGGGGTCGCGGACAATTGCACGGCCCATCGCAACTCGCTGACGTTGCCCACCCGACAGCTCGCGCGGGAAACGTTCCAATAGCGGGTCAAGGTTGAGGATGCGCGCAGCGTCACCTACACGTTTATCTGTTAATGCTTTGTCGGCTTTGCGAAGTTTGAGGCTGAAAGCCATGTTGTCGCGTACCGTCATATGCGGGTACAGCGCATAACTCTGAAATACCATCGCAATATCGCGGTCCTTGGAATCCAGATCGTTCACCACCCTGCCATCAACGGCGATCTCGCCGCCGCTTATTTCCTCCAGTCCAGCCAGCATGCGCAGCAACGTGGACTTGCCGCAACCAGAAGGCCCGACCAGCACGACGAACTCGCCGTCATCGATGTCAAAGCTGATGCCGTGAATGACTTTGACCTTGCCAAAATTTTTCGCGATATTGCGAAACGAAACATTTGCCATTGTTGGGTTTCCTGAAAGTTCGATCAGCTCTTGACGGCGCCAGCGGTCAAGCCCGACACCATGTAGCGTTTAAAAGCGTAATAGATAGCCGCGGGCGGCAAGGCGTAAACAAAACCGGTCGCCATCAGCAGTTCCCATGGAGAGTCATCTGCCGCCAAAAAATTACCAAGCGCTACTGCCAGGGTCAGGTCAGTTTCCTTGGACAACAGCAGGAATGCGTACAGGTACTCATTCCAGGCCAATAGCAGCGCGTAGGTGCCTACGGCCACCAGGGAAGGCACCATCAGTGGTATGTAGACAAGTCGGAACAGCTGAAGCGGTGTGGCGCCATCCATGCGGGCAGCTTCATCCAGCTCAAAAGGCAGTTTGTCAGAGGCTTGCTTGAGGACCCAAATGCAGTATGGTGACGCAATGGTGACCATTGACAAAATCAGCGACCAGTGATTGTTGAGCAGACCATAGGTTGCCATGGTTTTGTACATGGGAACAGCCAGAAATGCTGCCGGAATGAAGTAGGTAAACAAAGCCATGTTCAATACGGTACGACCGCCCCGCACTTTGAGCCTGCTAATGGCAAACGCTGCTGTAGTTGCTACCGCCAGCGTGATGGCGCCGACGGCCAAGGCAATCCATAGGGAGTTGCCCAGTTGTTGCCAGAAGTGGTTCAGGTAAAAGTGTTTTTGATTGAACACATGGTCAAAGTTTTGCCAGGTTGGATCTTTCGGCCATAAGCGCCCGGATGTGGCTGTGTCGCGCGGCGAAATGGCGAACAAAAACATGTGGTAAACCGGAATGATGGTCCACAAAAAAACGGGAATGCCAATTAGCAGAAGCTTTGCTTCGGTCGTCACTTTCTTGACGGTTAATTTGCTCATTTGGAGAGCCTCTTCATCATGAAATACACCAATGGCAATACAACCGGCAGAGCCACGACGATGGATGCCATTGCGACATCGAGTTGGTCCAGTCGCAAATACCGGATACCCAGTGTCGCCAGGACGTGCGTCAGGTCAGCAGGACCACCGCCAGTCAGCAAATAGACACTATTGAAGTCGCCCAAGGTCCAGATCATTGACAGGATGGTTGAAGTAATAAACAGAGTCTTCATCGACGGCCAGGTAATGAAGCGGAATTTTTGCCAGGGACTGGCACCGTCCACGGCGGCCGCCTCATATTGTTCAGCGGGAATGCCGAGGCGACCGGCAACCAAAATCAGTGTCCAGAAGGGCAGTGACTTCCAGATATGCATCAGCATCGAGAACGACAATGCCAGCGTAGGATCGTTCAACCAGTTTGGCCCATCCAGCCCGGTCAATTTGAATATGGTTTGGTTGATGACACCCCACTCGGGATTCAACATGAAGCGTACCGACAGGATGGTAGGAATCGACGGTACAGCCCAGGGAAGGATAAACAGTACCGACAGGATTTTGATCCACCATCGGGTTTGCACAAAAAAGCCCGAAAGGAACAGGGCAATTGCCATCTTCAGATTAATGGCGACCACCAGAAAAATGACCGTGTTGACCACGCTTCTGAAGAAAATCGGATCCGCAAAAAGTTTGGCATAACTTGCCGGGTCGCGCGCCAGCCAGAGGCCATAGGTCACCGGGAAAAGCACTAGAACCACAAAAACCAAAATGTATGGCAGCACAAACACCCTACCCCAGAACTCCCATTGGGAGCTGGTTCGGCGAGGACGACCAGATTCAGGCGGCAAAGCCGCACTGGACGGCGTTACAGAGATGGCATCAGCAGGATTCATAACAATTCAGTAAAAACAGTGGCGGCTACGGCTATTCACCGTAGCCGCCATTTTTAATCCGGTTTAAACCGGAACCCGAAGTGAAAGACGGGTGCGCAACACCTTAGTTGGCGACGACCTTGATGCGTGCGATCATTTCGTCAACAGCTTTGTCAACGGGCACTTTTTCTGACAACACGCGGTTTGCTGCTTTGGCCCATACATTTTCATTGTTCAACACGGTGAACTTGTAGTTCTGTGTGAATTCGAATGGATTTGTCCCGTTCATGAACTGGTTGTAAACCGCGATACGATGTGGGTCACTTTGCCAGAACTTGCTTTGCTGGGCGGCTTTTGTGACCGGAAACCAGCGCCCAAGAGACCCTTCTACATAGGGTGTCAGATTGGCTTCATCCAGCAGAAATGCGACGAATTTCTTGGCGCCTTCCTTGTTCTTCCCATCCTTGAAGATGACCCCGGTCTTGACAGCTGCGCGATACACCATCTTGCTGCCATCAGGTTTGTTGGGGAAACCCGACGTCGCGATTTTCTGCTCATAGTTTGCCTTCGCAATCGCGCGCTGGTCAGCCGTCAGCGTCTGGTTGTTCATGTCGTCGAGCCACTTAGCCGCGATGGAGATCGTCGCGTTATGTGTCAGGATGGTCGTCTTGTTATGGAAAGCAACGTTGTTGTCCGGATCTTTCCAGTTGGTGCTGGACGGTGGTGTGCAGCCCCTGCTGTAAATGTTGGTGTAGTCAGTTACGGCTCTGATCAGACCAGCACGCACCTCCGGATCATCCACGTTCAGTTTGCCGGAAACACTCAACAACTTAACGTTATGGGCATCCATAAACGTCAGGAACGAGAAGAATGAATCGCTGGAGTCGACGCCCAGAGGCTGGCCGATTCCAAATGTCCGGTTTCCGGATTTCTGACGGTGGCCGGCCTGAACCTTGTCACACCAAAAGTCCCAATAGCCTTTCCAATCCTTTGGAATATCCGACTCTTTAAATCCTGCTTCAGTCAGCATGTCTTTCCAATACTGGATGTGCATGGTCTGCTGTTTGATCGGGTAAGCGTAATAGGCGCGCTTTTGCGTTGCGTTGTTAAAGAGGAACGTGGTCGACAGTGCCCTGGGTTCAAACTTGGCATTAATCGGATCAATGATACTGGTCACGTCTTCGAGCTTGCCGTCATAAGCCCATTTGGCGGTGACCTGAAAATCGTAAACGTCGCCATAGGCCACATCCGGAGGATTCCCTGCGTCCAGAGCCGCAACCGACTTTGGAATCATTTCCTGAGGCGCATAAAGCGACAGGTCAACCTTGATTTTCGGATTTTTGGCCTCAAACTTTTTGATGGCCGCAAATAGGGCGTCATCCTCTGCTTTGTAAAAGCCCTTGCCCCACCAGACGGTGAGTTTTTCCTGGGCAACCGCATGACCGGACGCCAGCAGAGCGGTTGTCATGAATGCTGCTGTAGCTGCTAACTTGAATTTCATCAGAGTGTCTCCTTTTGTGGTGGTTGGGGGAATCGGGAAAATGAGTGTCTTGGGTCTTGATTACGCGTCATGCTGTTTTCAGCATGGGCGCGGGGCGATTGAGGCGTGGCAGCATGCGTCTGGAATTCAGCACCAGCTCAATGTCTTCGTGAGCACCGTCTATAAGAACAAGACAGGCCCGCTCCGCTCGGGCGCCGTTTTGCGCTATCACAGCATCAATCACCGCACGGTGTAATGGCAGCGAAAGCCTGGGGCCGTCCTTTTTAATGGTGGAAATTTCGAAACTGGTCCGTAGCAAGGCAGAAAGGGCCTTGCTCATCTGAACCAGCATCCGGTTGTGAGAAGCGCGCAGCAGGCCTTGGTGAAAGCGCAGGTCGTATTTCACGTAGTCACCACCGCCTTCGACGGCGCGTTTCATGCCAGTAAAAGCATCTTCAATGTCCGCGATATCCGTTTCCGTTGCGCGCTCGGCAGCCAGCTTGACAGCGGCAGGTTCGACTACCCTGCGCAGTTCTTGCAGGTCGCGGACAAAACTTGGCGTAAGACCAGATTTGGATTGCCATGCAATCACATCAGGATCAAACCAGTTCCATTGGTCGCTAGGCAAGACCCTGGTTCCCACTTTGGGCCCGGTTTGAATCAAGCCCTTGGCAACCAGTGATTTGATGGACTCCCGAATAACCGTTCGGCTTACGCCCAGTTCTTCACACAGCAAGGGCTCCGCTGGAAGCGAACCGCCAGAGCCAAAACGCCCGGCCACAATGGCTTCGCCAAGGTAGTCGACCGTGTTGCCGTGGACGTTTTTGATCATTTCGCCACCGGCGTGAGCAAAGGGAGGCCTGAAAAATGGGCTTGCAGATTACCAAAGGCCAGGTCAGCCATGGCACGACGGGTTTCCCAAGTTCCGCTGGCCATGTGCGGCGTGAGTACGACGTTTTCATGCAAACGCAGTGCTTCCGGTACGTTAGGCTCATCCTCGAACACGTCCAGTGCTGCACCGGCGATCAGGTTGTGCTGCATTGCGTGAACAAGTGCGGACTGGTCTACTACGGAGCCGCGGGCAACGTTAATCAGAAAACCTTCGGGGCCGAGAGCTGACAGCACGTCTGCGTTGATCAGTCCACGCGTACCAGCGCCGCCGGGTGTAATCACCAGCAGGAAATCAACTTCCCTGGCCAATGCCTGCGCATTGGGATAGTAGGTATAGCTGGACTCTGACTTTTTATGGCGGGTTGTATAGGCCACAGACATGCCAAAGCCCTCAGCCCGACTGGCAATGGCTTGGCCGATACGACCAAGCCCCACAAGACCCAGGCGAGCGCCACTAACTTTGCGCGTGAGCGGTAGTGGACCTTTGACCCATGAATTGGCGCGTACAAATTTATCGGCCTGTGGAATCCGGCGCGCAATTGACAACAGCAATGCCATGCCCAGATCGGCGACGTCATCGGTAAGGACATCAGGCGTGTTGGTGACGGGAATGCCTCGTGCGTGAGCGGCCCCTACGTCGACACCGTCGTAGCCAACACCGAACACCGAGATGACCTCAAGTGCTGCCAATTGCTTGATGAGTTCCGCTGGAACTTTGGACTCGCCATTGGCGGCAATGCCCCGAATTTGCGGAGCAATTGCAGCAATACGCTCAGCATCGTTTACGTGAACCCGATCATGAACAACGAATGTTGCGCGCAAGGCATCCATATACGGAGGCCACAAATTCGCCACCACGAGGATTTCGGGCTTGGACAAATCCTTCTCCATTCAAATGTTTTGTACGATGTTTATCATATGATGATTGAGTAATTTAGACTTTGGGGTAAACCCTGTTTCTCAACCATCCCTACGCCACACCATGACAAAAGCCATCAAGAAAAAACCTGAAGAACTCCGCAGTCAACAATGGTTTGGTCGTCAGGACCGCGATGGTTTTGCATATCGCAGTTGGGTCAAGGGTAAGGGTGTACCGCATGATCAGTTTGATGGCCGACCTGTGATCGGTATCTGCAACACCTTCAGTGAGCTGACCCCCTGCAACAGCCACTTCCGGACCATTGCCGAGCAAGTCAAAATTGGTGTTTACGAGGCAGGCGGGTTTCCACTAGAGTTTCCGGTGATGTCGCTTGGGGAAACTTTGTTGCGTCCTACAGCCATGCTTTATCGCAATCTTGCAAGCATGGATGTGGAGGAAAGTATTCGTGGCAATCCCATTGATGGGGTGGTGCTGCTGATGGGCTGTGACAAGACCACGCCATCGTTGGTGATGGGCGCCGCAAGCGTTGATTTACCAACAGTTGGCGTGAGTGGCGGCCCCATGCTAAGCGGCAAATGGCGGGGGCAAGAGCTGGGGTCTGGAACAGGCGTGTGGAGCATGAGTGAGCAGGTTCGCGCAGGCACGCTGAAGCTGGCGGACTTTTTTGAGGCTGAGAGTTGTATGCATCGCAGCCATGGGCACTGCATGACCATGGGAACGGCTTCGACAATGGCGAGCATGGTTGAGGCACTGGGTATTGGCTTGCCCGGAAATGCTGCTTATCCGGCTGTGGATGGCCGGCGTAACGTTCTGGCGCGCATGGCCGGTCGGCGAGCGGTCGAGATGGTGCACGAGGACCTCATCCTGTCGAAGATTCTCACCCGTGAAGCGTTCGAGAATGCGATAAAAACTCTTGCGGCAATCGGTGGATCAACTAATGCGGTGATTCACCTGATTGCCATGGCGGGTCGTATTGGCGTGCAGTTGCAGATTGAGGACTTTGATCGCCTGGCCAGCGAGTTGCCATGTCTTGTCAACCTGCAGCCATCCGGAAAATTTCTGATGGAAGATTTTTGCTATGCCGGTGGTTTGCCGGTTGTGATGAAGGAGATAGCCCAACACCTGCATACCGGTGCAATTACAGCGAATGGTTTGACCGTTGGAGAGAACATCGCGGATGCGCAAAACTACAACACAGATGTGATCATGCCGCTAGCCGCTCCATTTAAGGAGAAAGCTGGTATCGCAATCCTGCGGGGCAACCTCTCACCTCGCGGGGCTGTCATCAAGCCGAGTGCGGCAACACCGGCGCTGATGGTTCACACTGGCCGGGCCGTTGTGTTCGAAAATATTGAAGACTTTCACAATCGGATCGACGACGAGTCGCTGGATGTAGATGAAAGCTGTGTACTGGTCTTGAAGAACTGTGGACCCAAGGGGTATCCGGGCATGGCAGAGGTAGGCAATATGCCACTGCCACCCAAAGTGCTGCGCAAAGGCATTACCGACATGGTGCGAATCAGTGATGCACGCATGAGCGGAACGGCCTATGGCACGGTCGTGCTTCACACTGCGCCAGAAGCGGCCGCTGGTGGTCCACTGGCCGTAGTGCAAAACGGTGACCTGATTGAACTCAATGTGCCTCAGAGACGGCTACATCTGCACATCAGTGACGAGGAGCTTGCACGACGACTTTCTGAATGGGTCGCTCCCCCTCCGCCACTGAGTTCCGGCTACTGGAAGTTGTACGTCGATCATGTTCTGCAAGCCGATGAAGGTGTTGATCTGGATTTTCTGGTTGGCAAACGAGGGGCCTTTGTCCCGCGCGATAACCACTAGTTGTAGTTCCGAAATATGCCGTGAAAGTAAAATAGTTAACGGCATCACCCCTATATCGCAATCAGAGTGATGTTGTATCAATCGTCAGTTTCGGGATGAACAGTTCCTGCTCCCTTTTCCGGACGTAACCCAGCGGGTTGGCGACTATCCGGCACCCGCTCTTTACGTAATCACTCGGAGCATGCAGATGTCCATGTAACCAAAGCTGGGCATGAGGAAGCAGATCGTCCAGATGGTTGCAAAATCCTGCAGTTCCGGGCGTCAGACCATAGCGGGGGTCGGCACTTTGCAAACTCGGCGCAAAGTGAGTGATGACAACGGTTGTTCCGTCAAAGGGCTCAGACAAAGCAAGCCTTAACCATTGCTGACAATCGAGGGACAGTTCGCGCACCTGCTCGGCCAGCATCAATTCGCCACGCCACGTGGTTCCCGTTTTGCGCAAATAGTAGTTTGCGGCACGATAAGCTTTTTCGCGTGACCTGAGAAGGCTGGTCTCCGAGCAACCGTCTCTGGGCGATTGTGCTGCCAGGGCATCAAAATCGCTCCACAACGTTGTTCCAATAAAACGAATGGAGTCATTGGATGAATTAACGTCTGGTGCCAAGCCATTCAGCGTAATGGCTTCCCGCTCCAGCCATGTGATTCCAAGCCGTATGCAGGTTTCGCGAAGGCGTGTATGGGCAGCATCAAAATCAAGTGTGTCGTACTCGTGATTGCCTGGCACAAAAAGGACGGGCGTAGGCCAACTGTGCAGAGGCGAAAAGCGGCTCAACCCAAAATCGGAGTCTGTCAGCAGAGAGCCCGCCTGATAGGAGCCGATGTCCCCAGCCAGCACCAGGAGATCTGCATCTGGCGCTGGCTGCGCAACCCATTGCGGATGCGCTTCGAGGTGCAGGTCAGACAGTAGCTGGATTTTCATGCCGTCATTGTGATGGACAGCACTTTAAAGTTCTGACAGGTCGGCGAGCGCCTTATCAATTACCGCATTGGCTGTTGTCAGTTCAGCACCCTGTAATGTCAGGCGGGGTCCGCGAACACGCGTGTTGCCATGCCCAACGCGCTCCTGAACCAGCTTGATAAGCTGCACAAATTTCGGAACCGTATCCAGGCGTAGCAATGGCAGGAACCACGCGTAAAGCCGGGAAGCCTCGTCCCACTTGCCTTGCTGGCACAGGCTGACCAGTTTTACCGTTTCTGCCGGGAACGCATTGACCAGACCGGCAACCCAGAATTGTGCGCCGGCCGCAAAGCCTTCTACGAGTGCATCATCCATGCCAACGCCAAGTGCCAGCCGATCCCCCAACAAAACCTTGAGTGCCGTGATGCGTCGCACGTCTGCGGATGACTCTTTGACGGCGGCAAGATTGACGTGTTCGCTTGCCAACTCTGCGATGTGTGTGGGTAGAAAGTCGGTTTTGTAGGCAGGAGGGTTGTTGTACAAAATACAGGGAAGCTTGGTGGCGTTCAACACGGCGGCCACATGGGCCTTCATTTCACGCCAGTCTGTTGAATACACATAGGGCGGTAACACCATCAGGCCCCGTGCACCGGCACCTTCAAATGCTCGTGCCAGTTCGACGGCTTCATGTGTGGACAGAGCAGTCACTCCGGGAATAACGGGAGCGCTGATGGCTTTGACGCAAGTTGCGGTAACAGCCACTTTCTCTGCAAAGCTTAGGGTCGCGGCCTCACCCAGCGATCCACATGGGATAAGCCCGGCGCAGCCAGCGTTCATCTGCCATTGGGCGTGTTCGGCCAAGAAGGCATGGTCAACGCTCAAGTCGGCATTGAAAGGGGTTGTGATGGCCGGGAATGTACCTCGGAATTCAACGGATCGGGATTTGCTCATGGAGTCTCCTTTAAAAAAATAGATGGCTGCCGGCGAATTTAAAAATCAGCTCGGCATATCCTTCAACCCGCACAGCAGACGGTTCAGCGACACGGGTTGAAGTGGTTGGCGAATAACGTGCTGCAAACTCGGGCCGGGAAGTTGCCAGCCCAGCACATCATGGCAAACGGGTGCACAGATACGCCCCTGGCAGGCGCCCATGCCGCAACGGGTCCGCAGCTTGGCAGTGCGCCAGTCGGCATGTTCGCGCAAGTCCGCTAGCGACACATCTTCACAACGGCATACCGTCGTATCCCCGTTTGCGAGGCGCATCAATTCGGGGCGTAGGGCGAATGTTGTGCTTAAAAGTTCGCCAAATGCAGCATGCCCGGTCAATCCCGGTTTTGCGATTTTTCCGATTGCTGCTAAGCCAGCCCTATGACCTTCTGCCCACGCTTTATCCAACCCTCCAATGCCTGTGGTCTCGCCAGCGGCAAATACTCCAGTGACGCTAGTTTGTTGCTGTTGATCGATTTTTACGGCGGGCAAGCCATGGACAGTGTCAACCTCGCATCCCAACGCATAGGCTAGTTCCAGGTTCGCTTGGAGACCGAAACCACAAGCCAGCCAGTCGCATGCTATTGTTTTTTCAAACCCATCAATTGAGACGCGCAATGAGTGAAGTTGCCCCTCACCTTCGGCAGCTATTATGTGACTGTTCCAGTGATAAGGTACGCTGGCCAGCTGTGCCCGCAATATGGCGGCCTTTGCTAGTTTGCGGGGCCAGTGGATTAAGCGTCTTGCGAAGTGCAGCATGGCCCGAGCCGGCGCCTGTTCGACAACCATCAGTACATCGGCTCCGGCGGCTCGAAGGGTTGCGGCACTGGCCAGCAACAGCGGACCACTTCCCGCAACGACAACCCGTTTGCCATGCGCGGGCACACCGCCTTTAACAAGTGCCTGCGCTGCGCCGGCTCCGGTGACTCCGGGCAGCGTCCAGCCGGGAAACGGCAGAAAGCGCTCGCGTGCGCCGGTGGCCAAAATCAGCTTGTCCCATGCCAGCGCGGTGGGCACGTTGTCTGCATTGGGCGCGTCAAGGATCAAGACGCCAGGCACACGAATGCCCACAACATGGCAGCCCGTATAGATCGTGACACCGCATCGGATGAGCGATTGTTGTGCGGCCTTAGACCGGGATGGCGGAGGGTGCTTGGGGCCACTTCGCCAAATTTGCCCGCCCGGCGCTGGGTTGTTATCCAGCAAAGTCACTGCTACGCCGGGTCTTGCCGCCGCCTTGGCTGCCGCAAGACCGGCTGGGCCCGCTCCAACCACAACCACGCGCAATAAAGTCTCAGTTGCAGTCATCGATTACCACGCTCATATCTTCGCGTACCAAGGTCTGGCAGGCTCGTAGGTGATGCACACCATCGATGGTGACCCGACATTCAAAACAGACGCCCATGCCGCATAGGGCGGCGCGCGGTTCGCCCGTGACCGATCGGCGACTCCATACGACCTGATTGGTGGCCAGCGCTGCAACGACGGTAACGCCAGCAAGTGCACTGCAGCGCTGATGGTTCAACAAGAATGAGACTGATTTTGTGCTCATGCGGTCAAACCGAAACGAACTGGAGAGAACGGGTCGGGGTCCATTTCACAGGCGCTTCCCATGATGAGGTGACACAGGATTTCTGCCGAAGAGAGGGCGGTTGTCACACCCAGACCTTCGTGCCCTGTGGCAAGCCACATGTTGCGCGTCTTTGTACCCGTCTTGTGCAAAGCGCCCAACGCTGGCAAATTGTCCGGCAGCGTAGGCCGGAATCCGGCCCAGGTGCGCAGTATCTGTAGGGTCCCCAAACCGGGCAGGTAGTCCAGAGCCCGTTCCAGCATGTGGGCGAGCACGGGTGGATCGACATCTGCGCTTTCAGTATCGAATTGGCGTGTCGAGCCAATGAGCACTTGCCCGGTGGGGCGTGGCTGCACGTTAAACGCAACAGACTCCATGCCATTGCCATGTGCTGATTGCAGGTAGCCCAGTTCCACCAGCTGATGGCGCACGAAGCCGGGGTAACGCTCCGTAATCGCCAAATGCCCTTTGCGCGGGCGAAGAGGCAGGCCCGGGACCAGCGCAGCGCTGCCCATGCCCGCCGCTATCACGATATGCCGGGCCGCCACTGAGTTGCCATTTTGCAGATTGACACCGGAAGCATCCCATCCAGTCGCTGCGGCCTGATTGATCACTGTGGCACCGAGGTGGATGGCCTTTTGCAACAGCCAGTGCGTGGCGACAGGTGCATAAACAACGGCGTCTCCAGGCACCCTCAGTGCACCCGCCAAGTCGTTGCGAAGGTTTGGCTCGAGCTGCCTAAGTTCCGAATCCGAAACAATATGACTGTCTAGGTCCAGCGATTTGTAGAGCTCATGCTTGCGGCTCACTGCTAGCATGTCCTCTTCTGTCCGGGCTAGCCACAAGGTGCCGCAGGTGTCGTATTGCGCGTTGGCCGGGAGCTCGTGCATAAGCGTTCGCCAAAGCTCCACCCCACGCCGAGAAAGCGCCAGTTCAGCCGGGTTGTCGTCCAGCACCACCAGATGACCCATGCCCTGAGCGGTAGCGCCTCCACCTGGCGTTGCGGCTTCCACCACCGTTACGGAGCAGCCTCGTTGACTCAGCGCCAGCGCCAGCGCCGCGCCGACTATCCCAGCGCCGATGATCGCCACGTCAACGGTGTGTGCATTCAAGCGGGAACTCCCCAGACGAACGGATCGCCTTCGCTGCACACAACGTCGGTCACAGCGTTCACAAATGCGCTGCCAGCGATGCGGGGATACCACTGGCCGTCATGCCATTCAATGGACCCCTCAAAAACGCTACCCACCACGCTTTCCTGTCGCCATACCTGACCCGGTTCAAGTTTGCCGTCTGCTTGCAGGCAGGCCAGTTTGGCGCTGGTGCCGGTTCCACATGGTGAACGATCGTAGGCCAGGCCCGGACATAAAACAAAGTTGCGGCCGTTGATCCCAAGCTTGGCGGATGGCGCACACAGCTCAATATGATCAATTTCGGCCCCGTCTGACCCCGTAATACCTTGTTCTTGAAGTGCATGACGGATACGAGTGCCCAATGACGTCAGTTCGGGAACCTGCTGCAGCGACAGGTCCAGGCCATGGTCGTCCACCAAAAAAAACCAGTTGCCTCCCCAGGCAACATCTCCATGCACCACGCCCCATCCGGGAACGTTCAACGCTACCTGACGGTGCAACCGGTAGCTTGCCACGTTGCGCAGGCTCACGTTATTGGCGCCCTGCAGTGTCGCTTCCACCACGCCCACTGGCGTGTCGACGCGGTGAACCCCTGGCTGAATGCGTTTCATCCACGCCAGGGTAGCCAGTAAACCGATGGTTCCGTGCCCGCACATACCCAGCATGCCCACGTTGTTGAAGAAAATGACGCCTGCCGCACAACCAGGTTCATGCGGCGCACACAGCAGCGCACCCACTACGGCGTCGGACCCACGGGGTTCATTACACAGCGCGCTGCGAATGTGGTCGAACCGGGTGCTAAAAATCTCGCGCCGCTGCGCTAGCGAACCGCTACCCAGATCAGGGCCACCTTGCACAATCAGTCGGGTGGGTTCACCACCCGTGTGCGAGTCAATGACCCGCATGGAGGGAAATTCAATGGAGCTTGGGGTGGCTAAACTGTCCAGCATGGCAAACCTTTGGAATTTGAGTAACTGTAGTCAGGCACTGTTCCTGGGTCTAGGCAGAAATCAGCGCGCAGACGATGTAATCAGACTAAAAAGCATAGTCATCAGTGGGCAAAGGCTGGATTCATGACGCCGCAGCTCACCCAGTGGCGAGAAGCTTTTTTGGCGAAAGTGGCATCTCCGCTTTTGTTCGAGACCATCTTCGACCACATGCCGGACATCGTGTTTTCAGTGAAAGACCGCGCGGGTCGTTATGTCAGCATCAGCCAGGCCTGTGCTGACCGCTGTGGTTTGCTGCACAAGACCGATGCCATTGGCAAAACTGCCTACGATCTTTTCCCGGAACACATGGCCAAGCGGTACGGACTGCAGGATGAAGCCCTGTTTCGTACCGGTCGCCCGGTGCTGGATAACCTGGACCTGACTTTGTTCAAAGACCGGCAACCCGGCTGGTGCCTTACCCACAAAACACCTATTCTGGATGCTGGCGGCGACGTGATAGGTCTTGCCTGTCTGTCCAAGGATCTGCAAGAACCCAGCCGTACCGGTGGCGTGGATGGGCGCCTGGCGCAAGCGGTTGATCTGATTCAGGCCAACTATGCAAAGCCACTACGTTTGGAGGAGGTGGCGGTTGTAGCCGGTGTGTCAGAAGCCCAGCTGGACCGTCGCATGAAGAAAATTTTTCAACTTTCCACGGGGCAGTTCATCATGAAAACGCGCATTGAAGCCGCGGCCCAGCGGCTGACTTCTGGTATGGAAGCTATCACTGACATCGCCATTTCCTGCGGGTTCTTTGATCAAAGCGCACTGACGCGTCACTTTCGTCAGATCACAGGGCTCACGCCAGGGCAGTACCGAAAGCTTGTTGTTCGCTGATCAAGCCGGAAACGCGCGGGCGGCTGCCTCCGCCACGATCTTGCGCAGCCAAATATGGGCGCTGTTGTGCTCTTCACGCAAATGCCACAGCGCGTTGACCAGAATGGGTGGCACAGTAAACGGCAATTCGCGTACGACCAGTTCGTCCGGGATTCCGCTGATAGCGACAAAGTGGTGTGGCATAACGGACAGCAGATCTGATTTCGCCACCACGCGGCCTGCGGTGAAAAACTGATTCACTGTCAGCACTACACGGCGTTCACGTCCCAGCGTGGCAAGTGCCTCGTCGATAAAACCGAACGGGCGGCCTGAAAAGCTGACCAAAAGATGTCGGGCTGCACAAAAACGGTTAAGAGTGAAGGGTCCGGTTGCTAATGGGTGGTCACGTCGCATAACGCTGACATATTTCCCTTCATAAAGGCGCTGATGTGCAAAAGCAACAGCTTTGCCAACTTGGGCGCGGGCGGTCAGGTCAGCCAAAGCGGCCGGAAAGTATCCTACGGCCAGGTCCGCCGCTTCATCATCCAGCAGGCGCCGGGGGTCCCGGGTGGAAAGGGGAACCACCCGCAACGAAACGCCGGGCGCGGTGGCTTCCAGTGTTTCAATCAGGCCTGGCATCAGCTCCGCTGCGGTGGCATCGGCCATGGCCAGCGAAAACGCGGTGGTGGCGTCCTGCGGCACAAACGTGCTGGGGACAAGCGACTCCTGTAGCTGACGCAACGCTTCCCGTACAGCGGGCCAGAGGGTTAACGCACGTGGCGTGGGCTCCATGCCTTGCCCGCCACGGCGCACCAGTTCATCGCCCAGCGTTTCCCGAAGCCGGCGCAGTGCATTGCTGACAGCAGGTTGCGTGAGCGAGAGGTTTCGTGCCGCGCGGGTGAGATTCCTCTCGGCCATGACCTCGTCGAAAACGCGCAACAGGTTCAGATCCAGCGTACGGAAGTTGGGCGGGGGTGAAGCGGCTTGTTGTGGCATTAGTATCACCATTGTGAATAGTTCATATCATCATAATAAAGTTGAACTATATTAGTACAAACCCTAATATCTGGGTGTGCGGGGGCTTTGTGACTCCGCTCCAATGAAAGGGAAACCCATCATGACCAGCTTTACCCATACTGAATTTCCTAAATCTCACGGCGGCGTTGAGCGTGCAGAGTCTGCATTCCAGTACTTCGCGGGATTGCGCCGCAGCCTGAATGGCTCCCGCGGCCTTGCTACGTTGTTGTTGGCTGGCGGCGTCGCTGCATTTGTGTCCGTGGCCGATCAGATGATTGACACTTGGGCGGACGGGCATTTGTTGACTGCCTGGGTTGTCCTGTGGGCTGTTACCTTTGCGGGGCTGGCACTGTTTGCCAATGCCGCCCGTACGTTTGCCGCAAGAATTACTGTGGGTGTCCAGCAATGGACCAAACGTCTGGCACAGGACCGTGCCGATGCCCACCTGTTGAATACCGCCCGGCAGGATCCACGTGTGATGGCTGATATCCAGGCCGCAATAAGCCGGGCTGAAGTGCAGCAGGAATTAATTGCCGAGCCAGCCGTCAAGTCCGCGTTGACCCACAAAGAATCCCTGAAGGCTCGTGCCGAGTCTGACCGCCTGATGTGGAATGCCGCCATGAGCGACCCACGCCTGATGGAAGACCTGCAGGAAGCCGTGCGCCGTGCCGAATCAACTGCGCTGGCCATTCAGGACCCGGTTGCCCAGGAAGCCGCGCTGGCTGAAATTCGTGCCACGGCTATGCGGTATCCGTCTGTGAAGCGGGTGGTGAAGCGCTCATTTCTGGTGGGCATTCCCGCCAACCTGCGGCAAATTGCCTGATATTTCGCCGCAGCCTTCGAACTGCAGCGAAATAGAAAAGCCACCTGAGGGTGGCTTTTTTGTTGTCCGGGGCAGACACGCTGAACGCTGAAAAATGCCGTTATCAGGCTGCCAGCCGCTTCTCCAGCTGGGCGCGGGTTGCTTCCAGCTCTTTGGGCAGGTTGTGCTGCAACTGGGTGAACAAGGCAGTGTGCAACTCCAGCTCAGCCGTCCAGGCGGCGTTGTCAAAGCTTGTGACGGTGTGGAACTGCTCGGCAGTGAAGTCCAGCCCGTCCCAGTTGAGTTCGTCGTAAGACGGGCTCACGCCGAAGGGGTGGTCAACACCGGGCACGGTGTCTTCAATGCGGTCAATCATCCACTTCAGCACACGCATGTTTTCGCCGTAGCCGGGCCAGACGAACTTGCCGTCGGCGCCCTTGCGGAACCAGTTGGTGGTGAAGATCTTGGGCACGGCCACGTCGGCAGCGGACAGCTTTTCGCCCATCTGCAGCCAGTGGCTGAAATAGTCGCTCATGTTGTAGCCAGCAAACGCGATCATGGCAAACGGATCGCGGCGCACCACACCTTGTTGCCCCGCAATGGCGGCCGTCGTTTCGCTGCCCATGGTGGCGGCCATGTAAACGCCTTCCACCCAGTTGCGGCCCTGCGTGACCAATGGCACGGTGGTCGAGCGGCGGCCACCGAAGATGAACGCGTCAATCGGCACACCTGCGGGGTCGTCCCACGCAGGGTCCAGCGCCGGATTGTTGGTGGCCGCTACGGTGAAACGTGAGTTGGGGTGGGCGGCCGGCTTGAGCTTGCCATTCTCCCCAGTTGCCCTGGCGATGGCTGGGGTCCAGTCCTTGCCTTGCCAGTCGATTAGGTGATCCGGCAGGCTGCCGGTGTCCTGCTCCAGACCTTCCCACCACACGTCGCCGTCATCGGTGAGTGCGACGTTGGTGAAGATTACGTCCTTGTTCAGGCTGGCCATGCAGTTCGGGTTGGTTTTCAGGTTGGTGCCGGGTGCGACGCCAAAGTAGCCCGCTTCCGGATTGATGGCGCGCAGGCGGCCGTCAGCACCGGGTTTGATCCAGGCAATGTCGTCACCAATCGTGGTCACGCTCCAGCCGTCAAATCCGGCGGGCGGCACCATCATCGAGAAATTCGTTTTGCCACAGGCACTGGGGAACGCTGCCGCCACGTGGTATTTTTTGCCCTGCGGATTGGTCACGCCCAGAATCAGCATGTGCTCGGCCAGCCAGCCGGGGTTTCCGGTTGAGCCTTCCGAAGCTGCACGGCCCATGTTGGACGCAATGCGCAGTGCAAAACACTTCTTGCCCAGCAGTGCGTTGCCGCCATAGCCTGATCCGTAGGACCAGATTTCGCGCGTCTCGGGGTAATGGACGATGTACTTCGTCTTGTTGCAGGGCCATTTCACGTCGGCCTGACCAGCTTGCAGCGGTGCGCCGACCGTGTGCACGCAGGGCACAAACTCGCCATTCACGCCCAGCACGTCATATACCGCCTTGCCCATGCGGGTCATGATTTTCATGTTCACGGCAACATAGGCGCTGTCAGACAGCTCGATACCGATGTGTGCAATGGGGCTGCCGATCGGACCCATGGAGAACGGCACCACATACATGGTGCGGCCCTTCATGCAGCCGTCAAACAGAGGCTGCAACGTGGCCCGCATCTCGTTCGGCGCCATCCAGTTGTTGGTGGGACCAGCGTTTTCCTTATTTTCGCAGCAGATGAAGGTGCGGTCTTCCACGCGTGCCACGTCGCTGGGGTCCGAGCAGGCCAGGAATGAATTGGGCCTTTTGGCCGCGTTGAGCTTTTTGAAGGTGCCGCTGTCCACCAGTTGCTGGCACAAGCGGTTGTATTCCTCGTCGCTGCCGTCGCACCAGTAAATGTGGTCAGGCTTGGTCAGGGCGGCCATGTCGGCCACCCAAGCTATCAGGTGCGCGTTTTTTACATAGCTGGGGGCGTTGAGGTTCAGCCCCTGCATCACGGGTGAGTTCATTGAAAGGCTCCGGAAGTTAAAAATCGTCTTTCCAAAATGTACGGTCAGGCTGCATGCCAGCGTGGCGACACGGACTCAGGCACTTTGAAAAAACGGCAATTTGTTGGAGATACAGGGTTTTGTTGACCCTGATTTTATGAACACGCTTGCTGGTTACCAACCAGTTACATGCAAAGAATATGCAAAAGGCGCATGGCTTTATGCAGTTTGATGTAGCAGATGGCCATAAGACGCCGGCCTGACAAGATGCTATTAGCTATAAAAATTATAGCTAATCACGCATAGTAGATAGGGGCTAGAGGCTGAGATGATGCGTAAAGATGTCCGGATTCACCATGCAAGGCTGGTAACCTTGGTCGGACTCTAGTGGAGACAGGTTGGTTTTGCGCGGTAAGGCGCAGGGAATTAGCCCGGTCAGGCCATGAAGACGGCGATAAAAGCCAGCAGAAACATCAGGATGGCGCCAGCGACGGGCAGCACGATAGGCATAAGCGGAACGATCTTCTGACGGCGTCGGCTTCGTGGGCATCGTGTTGTGTCTGAGGGGCGGACATGTGGGTTCCTTGAACTACGGATCTATTGGTTGTCTGATTTTACCCAAAAGGGCTGCCGCAGGGTGTGTAGTCGCTCAACCTTTACGCTGGCAGGTCGATAAAGCCGATAACTCGTTTTACAGGTTGCATCGCTATGTGCCGCTTTATTGCTTACCACGGTGACCCGATTTTTCTGGAGCAACTCGTTTGTCAGCCGCGTCACTCCCTAGTGTGTCAGGCGCTGCGGGCAGAGGAGGCGAAGACCGTGACCAATGGTGATGGTTTTGGTATCGGCTGGTACGGCGAGCGGTCCGAGCCGGCTGTTTACCGCGAGGTGATGCCCGCCTGGTCCGACGAGAATCTGCTGGCCCTGTGCGCAACAGTGCGATCAAGCCTGTTTTTTGCGCATGTCCGGGCTGCCACCGGCACCGCCATCACGCGACACAATTGCCACCCGTTTCGCCATGGCAAACACCTGTTCATGCACAACGGCCAGATTGGGGGCTACAGCCAGGTGCGCCGTCTGCTTGAATCCCTGCTGCCGGATTCGCTCTATGCCGCCCGCAAAGGCGCGACCGATTCGGAATTGCTTTTCCTGCTGGCGCTGGCCGGTATGGAGCAGGGCGAAGGCGCCGCCCAGGCTGTAGTGCGGATTTTTGATGAAACTGTGGAGCGTCTGCGGGATGCGGGTATTGAACAACCCTTGCGTTTCGCGGCGGCGCTGGCCGACGGCAAAACGCTCTATGCATTCCGGTTGGCCAGCGACAGTCAACCGCCGACGTTGTATTTGCGTCACGATGCGCGGGGTACTGTCATTGCCTCGGAGCCGCTGGATGACGCGAACGATCCCTGGCAGCCGCTACCAGTGGGCGCCGTGGTAACGGCGACCCGGCTGCACTACTGCATCGAACTGGCGCAAGACCTTTCCCTGGAGTTCAGCCAGGACTGAAAGCCTATTGCTCCACGGCCTCAAACCCGGCGGAGCGCAGTGCCGACAAAACGTCTGCAATGTGCTGACGGCCGCGAGTCTGCACCACAAGTTCCACTTCGACGTTTTGCGCAGCCAGCGTCGTGAACGCGCGTTGATGATGCACTTCGTCAATGTTGGCGCCCGCATCAGCAATGGTTGCCGTGATTTTGGCCAGCGAACCTGGCACATCGCGCGCACTGACGCGAATGCGCGCCAGACGACCCGCCCGCACCATGCCACGCTCGATGATGGAAGCCAACAGCAACGGGTCAATATTGCCTCCGCACAACACCAAGCCTACTCTTTTACCTTTGAAGCGCTCAGGGTATTTCAGCAGCGCCGCAAGACCGGCTGCGCCTGCGCCTTCCACCAGAGTCTTTTCCACTTCCAGCAACATCACGATGGCCTGCTCGATATCACCTTCGTCGACCAGTACGAGATCGTCGACAAGTTGTTTAATGACTTCCTGCGGCAGCTTTCCCGGTGAGCCTACTGCAATGCCTTCGGCTATGGAACTCGTGCCTTGTGGGTGGTGGGTGCCTTTGATGGCATTCACCATGGCTGGGAAGCGGCTGGTCTGCACACCCACAATCTCGATGCCCGGTTTGATTGCTTTGGCGGCAGTCGCCATACCGGCAATCAGGCCGCCGCCGCCGACGGCAATGATGAGTGTGTCCAGGTCGGGCACGTCCTGAAGCATCTCCAGTGCAACGGTGCCCTGTCCAGCCACGATCTGCTCGTCGTCATACGGGTGGACAAATGTCAGCTTGTCTTGTGCAGCCAGCGTCAGCGCGTGGGCGCGTGCTTCATCCAGCGTGTCGCCATGTAATACCACCTCAGCCCCGAATCCGCGCGTACGCTCTACCTTGACGCCCGGTGTGAAGCGCGGCATGACGATCACCGCGCGCAACCCCAACCGCTGTGCGTGATAAGCCACACCCTGAGCGTGGTTGCCAGCACTCATCGCCACCACGCCACGCGTTTCGGGTGGCAACTGGGCCAGTTTGTTGCAGGCGCCACGCTCTTTGAAAGACGCGGTGAATTGCAAGTTTTCAAACTTGAGAAAAACGTGCGCACCAGAAATGTCTGACAAGGTTCTGGAAGCAACACACGGCGTGTGCAGGATGTGGTTTTGCAAACGGCTAGCGGCCTGCTGAATATCTTTGAGTTCAATCATGGCAGTCATTATGTGAAAAATATTTTGGTGAAGGGTCTTCCATACCGGCGCAGTCTGCGTTATGGTGAAACTAATGCACATCGGTGCTGGAGGCGTTTGATGGTCAAGCGTTTGGTTGCAGATATGTCTGGCGGGCTCATGCTCACATCGCCAGGGCTCAAAGATGCCCCGGTGCTGGACTTGATGTGTTCACATTTTGTATTGACGCTGGCCGCGCGGCAGGGCGCGAGTTTCAATGCCCGGCGTGACCTCAACAGCGTGATTTCACTTGCTGGCAGGCATTTGGTGTGGCCTGCGCCTGTGCTGGCCAGGGTACGGGAGTTTTTGTCCCGCCGTTGCGTGGCTAATGACAACTGGAAAGGCCATGAAGCACTGACCGGCAATGACTTTTTGGCCCGCTACGGCATGTGGCGCGGCCCGTATGAAGAAGGCACGCTATTTTTCTATCTGGATGAATACGCCAAAGACCAGCCCAAGGATCTTCTGACGCTGCTGTCCGCTACGGGCGACTGGCTAACCCATGCGCTTAAAAAACAGTCCACGCTGGTTGAGAAAAATATCGATGCGCTGGCAGGCCTGTTGCAGCTCAACAAAGCGGAGCGCGCTCTGCTGCTTTACGGCACGCTCGCGCGGTATCAGCGCGACCTGCGCAGCATTCTGGTGGAGTTCAAGGTCAACAACGCGCCCGAGGCCTATGCTGCCATCGCCCAGGTGGCCGGTGTTAACGCCAGTGAGGTGGGCGAGGCTTTGCGTGCGGGCTCGCGCCTGGAGCGCATCGGGTTGGTTGAAAACCTGATTTCCGAGCACAACATTACCGACCTGGCCGACCTGATGAAGGTCAGCGAAAAATTGCCACCGGTGCTGATGCGTGAATACCGCGATCAGGCCGAGCTGATGGCCGTGTTCACACGACCGTCCAGCAAAAGCGCGCTGACCCTAAGCGACTTTTCGTTTGTGGAGGATGACACACGTGTGTTGTGTCGCCTGCTGGGCAACGCCGTTGCCCGCAAGGAGGCGGGCGTCAACGTGCTGCTGTACGGTCCCCCCGGCACGGGCAAAACCGAGCTGGCCAAGGTGGTTGCCCAGGCTGCCGGGCTGGAATTGTTTGAAGTGGAGTACGCCGACCGCGATGGCAACTCGTTGAGTGGGCGTGACCGGTACAGGTCCCTGCAAATTGCGCAAGTCTTCCTCAAAGGCAGCGCGCAGTCGGCGCTGTTGTTTGATGAAGTGGAGGACGTGTTCCCGCCCATCTCCAGCGAGGCCGCCCAGTTACTGGCGCGTGCCGAGCAGGTAGCCGCGCCCAGCAGTGGCAGCGTGAACGGCAAGGCGTGGGTGAACCAGATTCTGGAATCCAACACGGTGCCAACCATCTGGGTGACCAACCGCATTGAACAGATCGACCCCGCGTTTCGCCGCCGGTTTGCCTACCATCTGGAACTGAAGTCGCCACCACCTGGCGCGCGCGAGGGCGTGGTGCGCAAGACGCTGGAAGGTGTGGAAGTATCTGACGCATTTGTCGCCAAGCTCACTGCACGCAAAGGCCTGACGCCAGCGCAGATCCGTACGGCAGTGCGGTTTGCCGGGCTGGTTGGCGCAGACGTAGTTCAAAGTACCCCGGTAATAGCGGGCGTGGCCGCAGCCGCCACCCTTGAATCTTCCCCTGTAGAAAAACTGATTGAGCGGCAGCTTAAAAATGCCGATCAGGCGCTGGGCAGCCGCACTGACAGCCTGCCGACGCGCCGCATGGTGACGCAATACGACCTGTCCATGCTCAACATCGAAAGCCGCTTTGATATTCCGCGCATCGTGGAAGCGCTGAAGGCGCGTGGTCACGGGTCGTTGTGTTTTTACGGCGCCCCTGGCACCGGCAAGACCGCCTTGGGCGAACACATTGCCGCTGCGATTGAAAAGCCCCTGATCATCAAGCAGGCCAGCGATCTGATGAGCAAGTACGTGGGCGAGACCGAGCAGCAAATGGCCGCCATGTTCCGCGAAGCCGAGAGTGAAAAAGCCGTACTACTGCTGGACGAAGCTGACAGCTTTTTGCAGGACAGGCGTGGTGCTCAACGTACCTATGAGGTGACCGAGGTGAACGAAATGCTGCAGGGCATGGAGCGTTATAACGGCATCTTTGTCTGCACCACCAACCTGCTGGACCGGCTTGACCAGGCAGCCCTGCGGCGCTTCACGTTCAAGATCAAATTCAAACCCCTGACACCTTCGCAGCGCGAAACGATGTTTGAGGTGGAAGCGCTGGCTGGCGACGCCACCTTGTTCACGGCAGAGATTCGCTCGCGTCTGGCGCTGATGGACCAACTGTGCCCGGGTGACTTTGCCGCCGTCAAACGGCAATCGGTGATTCTGGATGCCGAACTGGGCGCGTTGGAGTTTCTGGAGCAACTGGAAGCCGAGCATCGCATCAAACCCGAGGTTCGTGAAAACCGGGGAATGGGGTTTCTGCAGTAGTGCAGGTAGCGCTAAATCGACACTACCCGTAGCACTTCCTCACCATAGGCTTCCAGCTTCTTCGCCCCAATACCGCTGATGCCTTGCAGATCGTCCAGCGACTGTGGCGCGCGCTCGGCAATGGCGGCCAGCGTGGCGTCGTGAAAGATCACGTAGGCGGGCAGGTTGTGCTCGCGGGCCACTTCGCCGCGCCAGGCTTTCAGGGCGGTGAATCGGTCCTGTGCGGCAGCATCGAGCGACGCAGGTACTTTGCTCGCACCTCTGGCGGTGGTGGCGCGTTTCGTTTTGCCGACTGGCGTTGATACAGACTCGCGCAGTTGCACGGGTACTTTGCCTTTGAGCACGGCGCGCGACAGGTCCGTTAGTTGCAGGGTGTTGAAGGCCTGGGCGTCGACCTCCACCGCACCAATGGCAATCAGCTGGCGTAACACTCCGCGCAGTTGCACCTCGGACAGGTCGGTGCCGATGCCAAACGTGCTCAAAGCCTCATGCCCATGCTGCGCAACTTTTTCGGTGCTCTTGCCGCGCAGGATGTCCATGATGTGCCCGGCGCCAAAGCTGATGCCACTCTGCTGCTGCACGCGGTAGATGGTGCTGAGCAGTTTGCGGGCGGCGTCGGTGCCGTCCCACACCGCAGGCGGGCTCAGACAGTTGTCGCAGTTGCCACAAGGGCCAGATGCCTCACCGAAGTAATGCAACAGCCGCACACGCCGGCAATCGGTTGCCTCCGCCAGCCCCAGCAGTGCATCCAGTTTGCCGCGCAGGCCCTGTTTGAATTCCTCGCCCGCAGGGCTCTCGTCAATCATGCGGCGCTGATTCACCACATCCTGCAAACCATAGCTCATCCAGGCGTCTGCGGGCTCGCCATCACGCCCGGCGCGGCCGGTTTCCTGATAGTAGCCTTCGATGTTTTTAGGCATATCCAGGTGCGCCACAAAACGCACGTCCGGCTTGTCGATGCCCATGCCAAAGGCGATGGTCGCCACCATCACAATGCCTTCGGCACGCAGAAAGCGGTCCTGGTTGGCCTGGCGCACTTTCGCATCCAGCCCGGCGTGATAGGGCAGTGCGTCGATGCCCTCATCACACAGCGTTTGCGCAATTTCTTCCACGCGTTTGCGCGATTGGCAATACACAATGCCCGCGTCACCCAGGTGCTCGCGCGAGATGAAACGCAGCAGCTGTTGCGTGGCGTCTTTCTTCTCGACGATCGTGTAACGAATGTTGGGGCGATCGAAACTGCTGACAAAGGCGCGCGCTTCCTGCAGTTGCAGGCGATCCAGAATGTCTTCACGCGTGAGCGCGTCCGCGGTGGCGGTGAGCGCCATGCGTGGCACGTTGGCAAATCGCTCGTGCAAGACGGTGAGCGCCCGGTATTCCGGGCGGAAGTCATGCCCCCACTGACTCACGCAATGCGCTTCGTCAATCGCAAACAAGCTCAAATACCCGCGCTCATACAGCGAATCGAGTTGCGCCAGAAAGCGCGGCGTGGTCACCCGTTCCGGTGCGGCGTAAAGCAGCGTGATGTCGCCGCGCAACAAACGCTTCTCTACCGCTGAAGCTTCCTCGCCGGACAGCGTGGAGTTGAGAAAAGCCGCGCTCACCCCTGCCTCGTGCAGCGCGCCTACCTGGTCGTGCATCAGCGCGATCAGCGGGGAGATCACGATGGTGATGCCTTGGCCCATGCGCTGACGGGCAATGGCGGGAATCTGGTAACAAAGCGACTTGCCGCCACCCGTGGGCATGAGCACCAGCGCGTCGCCGCCAGCGATAACGTGCTCAACGATGGCTTCCTGCGGGCCGCGGAACCGGTCGTAGCCAAACACCTCACGCAGGATGTCGTGCGAGGCAACTGATAGTTCAGTGTGAGGAGGAGAAGCTGCTATCAAAATACTAGCTACTCACGCATATCCTATAAGTTCTGGAGGCATAAAACATGCTTGAAACTGGCTGTTTTACAGCTGTTCCCATGGCAGGCCGTCAAAACGCCAGCCGTTCAGTGTGGAGCGGTGAAAGGCCTCATTCAGTTCGCCCTCGAACCCGTGCAGCACGTTGACCACGTCGGTAAACCCGGCGGCTTCCAGCGCTTTGGCCGCATCCACTGTGCGTTTGCCGCTGCGGCAGATCAGGATGACCGTGCGCGATTTGGCCCCGGCCTCGCGCTCCACGGCTCTTACGAACTGCTGCGGATCCGGCGTCAGGTCCGGGTATTCGTACCACGCAATCATGTGCACTCCGGGTGGACGCCCGACGTACATCGACTCGATTTCCATGCGCACGTCCACAAACAGGGCATCGGGTTGCTGCTGGATCAGGGCCCAAGCCTCTTTGGGCAGAAGGTTTTTCATCTCCGCTATTGTCCGGGGATTTCGGGGTGATCCCGCCCGCAACGGCTTACTTTCTACAATGTGGGCCTATGAAACCTCTGCATTACACCCGCGCGCAAGCCTTGCCCGGGATTCTGGCCAGCCGCATTGCCATTCTGGACGGCGCCATGGGCACCATGATCCAGCGCTTCAAACTGGACGAGTCGCAGTACCGCGGAGCCGGGTACGCAGGAACTGGCGGGCAGGGTTCGCGCTTCAAGGATTTCCATAAAGACGTGAAGGGCAACAACGAGCTCCTCAGCATGACGCGCCCCGACGTCATATCAGACATCCATGAGGGCTATCTGGCCGCCGGGGCCGATTTGATTGAAACCAACACCTTTGGCGCCACCACGGTGGCCCAGGCAGATTACGACATGGCCAGCCTGGCTCGCGAGATGAATCTGGCTTCGGCAAAGATAGCCCGCGCTGCCTGTGACAAATTTTCCACACCAGACAAGCCCCGCTTCGTGGCGGGCGCCCTGGGCCCAACGCCCAAAACCGCCAGCATCAGCCCCGATGTGAACGACCCCGGCGCGCGCAACATCACGTTTGAAGAGCTGCGCGCCGCGTATTACGAACAGGTAGAAGCGCTGGTGGAAGGCGGCAGCGATGTGCTGCTGGTCGAAACCATATTTGATACGCTGAACGCCAAGGCGGCACTGTTTGCGATTGATGAATACTTTGAGGCATCCGGTGAGCGGTTGCCCCTGATCATCAGTGGCACTGTCACTGACGCGTCCGGACGCATCCTGAGCGGTCAGACCGTCACGGCTTTCTGGCACAGCGTGCGCCACGCGCAGCCAATGGCTATTGGCCTGAACTGCGCGTTGGGTGCCGCCTTGATGCGCCCTTACATTCAGGAGCTGGCCCGTGTGGCGCCCGACACTTTTATCAGCTGTTACCCCAACGCCGGGCTGCCCAATCCGATGAGCGAGACCGGTTTTGACGAAACACCCGAGGTGACGTCACAGCTGATCCGGGAGTTTGCGAACGAGGGGTTGGTCAATATCGTGGGCGGCTGCTGCGGCACCACGCCAGAGCACATTGGCGCCATTCGCGATGCGGTTAGCCCGCTGGCGGCCCGTTCATTGCAACGGGCTTTCTTCTACAAGGAAGCTGCTTGAGACTTATTTGGTGAGGTTGTCAATTTCCAGCTGCATGGCACGCGCCAGCTTGGCGTACATCTTTAGTTGCTTGGAAGTGTTGCGTAACCGCTCAGACAGCCGGGTGGACACAGCCAGTAGCAGCTTGGCGCCAATGCGTGGCTCCTGATCAATGATGAGTTCCAGCGCTGTTCGTGTGAGGATGGCGCAACTCACATTGGTACTGGCCGTGCAGGAGGCCGAGCGGGGCTCGTTGCCCAACAGGCCCATTTCACCGACCAGACTGCCCGGCCCCAGTACGTTGACAGTAGCCGGCTCGGTGCGGCTGACCGTAATGTTTTCCACGGTCACTTCACCGGCCAGCACCAGCACCATGAATCCGGTGTCGTCGGTGTCCCCCTCCTTAATGAACATCGTGCCAGCGGCAAAACGTTTGGGCGTCATGTAGCTAACCACCACGCGGGCATCGTCGAGGCTGAGTTGCAGTAACGCCGTGGGCGCGGTCAGCAGCGCAGCAGCCTGCTCGGCACTGGAGGAATTCTGGACAATCCGGATGCGATCTTCCGTGTTCAGATTCCCGGCAGACGGGCTGTTGGTGGATTCACTGAATTTTTCCGGCGTTGTGCTCATCTTGTTTATTTTTGTCTGGATGGCTTATTGTTACCCAATGTATTGCCGAAAGTGGCATGGCGAAACGTTAACTATTAGAATCAAGGGTATCCAAGGAGCGTTGCAACGCGGGGCAAATTGCTCTGTCGTCAGGCTTGGATGTCCCAACGACGCTCACCTGCCCTCAGTCCCCTTGAGGCAATTTACAGGTGAGCTGCATGTCCGAAACCGTCCTTCCCCCCATGATGCTGTCCGGCCTGGAGCCGGTCGTGATTGACGAAAGTTCGCTGTTCGTCAACATCGGCGAGCGAACCAACGTCACCGGTTCCAAGGCCTTCGCCCGCATGATTTTGAATGGCGAGTTCGAGCAGGCGCTGGCCGTGGCGCGCCAGCAGGTTGAAAACGGTGCGCAGATCATCGACATCAACATGGATGAGGCCATGCTGGACAGCCAGGCCGCGATGGTCCGTTTCCTGAACCTGATTGCCAGCGAACCCGATATTTCGCGTGTGCCCATCATGATCGACTCGAGCAAGTGGAGCGTGATCGAAGCCGGGTTGCGCTGCGTGCAGGGCAAAGCCATCGTCAACTCCATCAGCATGAAAGAGGGGGTGGATGCCTTCAAACACCACGCCAAGCTACTTCGTCGTTACGGTGCAGCGGCCGTCGTCATGGCATTTGATGAAAAGGGGCAGGCCGACACTTACCAGCGCAAGATCGAGATCTGCGAGCGGGCCTACCGCGTGCTGGTGGATGAAGTGGGTTTCCCGGCGGAAGACATCATTTTTGACCCTAACATCTTCGCCATTGCCACCGGCATCGAAGAGCACAACAACTACGCGGTCGACTTTATCGAAGCCACGCGCTGGATCAAGCAGAACCTGCCCGGCGCCAAGGTTTCGGGCGGCGTGAGCAATGTGTCGTTTAGCTTCCGCGGTAACGACCCGGTGCGAGAGGCCATTCACACAGTGTTTCTGTACCACGCTATTGCTGCAGGCATGGACATGGGCATCGTGAACGCCGGTATGGTGGGCGTGTATGACGATCTGGAGCCAGTGCTGCGCGAGCGTGTGGAAGATGTGGTACTGAACCGCCGCCCGGATGCAGGCGAGCGGCTGGTCGAGATCGCTGAATCCGCCAAAAGCGGCGCCAAGGACGAAAGCAAGCGGTTGGACTGGCGCGGGACGGCTGACAAACTGGTGTCGGTGGAGCAGCGCCTCAGCCACGCCATGGTGCACGGCATCACTGACTTTATCGTTCCCGACACCGAAGAGGCGTATCAGGCGATTCTGGCCAAAGGCGGGCGTCCGTTGCACGTGATCGAAGGCCCGCTGATGGCGGGCATGAACATCGTGGGTGACCTGTTTGGCCAGGGAAAGATGTTCCTGCCGCAGGTGGTGAAAAGCGCGCGGGTGATGAAGTCTGCCGTGGCGCACCTGATTCCGTATATCGAAGAAGAAAAGCGGCTGGATGAAGCGGCGGGCCGCGACGTGCGCACCAAGGGCAAGATCATCATTGCCACCGTGAAGGGCGATGTGCATGACATCGGCAAGAACATCGTCACCGTGGTCTTGCAATGCAACAACTTCGAAGTGGTAAACATGGGCGTGATGGTGCCCTGCCACGAAATTCTGGCCCGAGCCAAGGTGGAGGGCGCCGACATCATTGGCCTGTCGGGCCTGATCACACCCAGCCTGGAAGAGATGCAATATGTAGCGGGCGAGATGCAGAAAGATGACCACTTTCGCATCAAGAAAATTCCGCTGATGATTGGTGGCGCCACCACCTCCCGCGTGCACACGGCCGTGAAAATCGCGCCGCATTACGAAGGGCCTGTTGTTTACGTGCCTGACGCCTCGCGCAGCGTAAGCGTGGCGCAAAGCCTGTTGAGTGACAACGCCGCGAAATACATCGATGAGCTGAACACCGACTACGACAAAGTGCGCCTGCAGCATGCCAACAAAAAGCAGACCCCGATGTGGACTCTGGAGCGCGCCCGCGCCAACAAGACGCCCATAGACTGGGCGAACTACACGCCGCCGAAGCCCAAATTCATCGGACGGCGTGTGTTCAAAAACTTTGACCTGACGGAACTGGCCAAATACATCGACTGGGGCCCTTTCTTCCAGACCTGGGATCTGGCTGGGCCGTTCCCTGCCATCCTGAAGGACGAGGTGGTGGGAACCGAGGCGGTGCGTGTATATGCCGACGGCCAGCGCATGCTCAAACGGCTGATTGAAGGCCGGTGGCTGACGGCGAGTGGCGTGATGGGTTTGTACCCCGCTAACTCGGTGAATGACGACGACATTGAAATCTATACCGACGAGTCCCGCACCGAGGTGGCGATGACGTGGTACGGCATGCGCCAGCAGACCGAGAAGCAGATCGTCACCGGCGAACACGGCGAGCAGATCCAGCGCCCCAGTCGTTGTCTGGCTGATTTCGTCGCGCCCAAAGTTGCTATCAATTCAATAGCTGATCGCGCGTACTCCACGAGGGCTGAGGACCAAGAAAAAGACGTTCAAAACCAGGGAAAACAGGACTATATTGGTATTTTTGCCGTGACAGCCGGCTTGGGCGTGGAGAAGAAGGAAAAGTACTTCACTGACGACCACGACGACTATTCCGCGATCATGCTCAAAGCCTTGGCCGACCGGTTGGCTGAAGCGTTTGCTGAAGCGTTGCACCACCGCGTACGTACCGATTTGTGGGGCTACGCACCGCAGGAAGCGCTGGGGCCGGAAGACCTGATTGCTGAAAAATACTCCGGGATCCGCCCGGCACCGGGCTACCCGGCCTGCCCGGATCACAGCGTCAAGCGCGAGATGTTTGATCTGCTGCGCTGCGAAGACATTGGCATGGAACTCACCGAGAGCCTGGCCATGACGCCCGCCGCCAGTGTTAGCGGCTTCTTCCTGAGCCACCCGCAGAGCACGTATTTCAATGTCGGCAAGATTGGTGAAGACCAGTTGCAGGACATGGCCCGGCGTCGCGGCACCACAGAGCAGGCGCTACAGCGGCTGTTGGCACCCAACCTGTAACCTTCAATCTCCCGACCAGCGCGTCCCGCCGCCGAGCCGCCCCAAGGCGGGACAGCCCCGCGGGGGGCAGCCAAGTACGCAAAGTGACCAACGTGGGGCCACATTTACCGATCGTTACAAACTGGACATAAACGTACGCAACATTCTGTTTACCTTTGAGTCTGTCAAACGTTAATGAAACGTTGACAGACGAATTTGAAGGAAAAACATCATGAGTGCAACACTGGAACAAGTTCAAACCACCACCCCGGCGACCAAGGCCCTGTGGGCTGCTGTTGGCGTATTGGGCGTGGCAGCCGTGGCCATGGGTGCCGCGCTGGTGCATGTCAAAACGCAGCCCTCAGACCCCAGCCTGAGCGTGGTGTCCACAATGCAATCGTTGCAGGCCAATGAATCTGTTGTGCCGGCTGAAAAAGCTGTTGTGGTCCCGACCGCCGCTACACCGACTGACGAAGTGCAGGGCCAGCCGCAATCAGCAGTTCAGAAAGCCATCAAACAAGCTACACAGCCGGTGCAGGCGGCACAGGCGCCAGTCAAGCCGGCCAAGTCTATGCAGCCAGTCAAGACCGTTCCTGCGCCGTCCTATTCGCAAACCTATCCTGCGCAAGACATGCAACGCACGTCGGATCACGCAGCCAAACCCGTCTGCGCCAGTTGTGGCACCGTGGAATCTGTGAGCACCGTGCAGCGCGAAGCCAAGCCCAGCGGCGTGGGCGTCGTGGCCGGTGGTGTGCTGGGCGCCATTGTGGGCAACCAGATTGGCAAGGGCTCGGGCCGTGCCGTGGCAACTGTGGCGGGCGCCGTGGGTGGTGGCTGGGCTGGTAATGCCATCGAGAAAAACATGAAGAAAACGACCGTATATCAGGTGCATGTGCGCATGGAAGACGGCAGCATGAAAACCATTGAGCAGGCATCGCCCGCTGCGGTGGGTGCACGGGTGACCGTTGAGGGCGGTACCCTGCATCCGGCAGATAACAGTGCGGTTGCGCCGACCCCTGAGCCAGCCCGGCCAACGGCCGTGCCGGTTTACACACGCGGCTGAGACCGCCTGTTTTTTCCGGAAAGGCGTTGCGCCATTACCAGTGCGGTGATGGCAACGACGCTCAAGCCCAGCATCAGCCACAGGCCGTGCGCATAACCAACCTGCTGGTTCCATAACAAACCCAGTGCCAGAGGCGCACCAGCCCGCGCGAGCGCCATCGGCGTGCCTAAAGCGCCGTTGAGCGACGCAACGTGGTCGCGATTCACATATTCTGCAATTGCCGTGCCTTTGACGATGGTCAGCATGCCATTGCCCATGCCAAAGAACAATACAAACAGCATCAACATGTAGATTTGTGCACTCCCCACCCAGGGTGCCACCAGCAGGGCCGCCAGACCCAGCGGAATCAGGCACGGGATCAGCCGGTTGGCGCGGTGCAGATCAAAGTGGTGCTCAAAGTAATACAGCAACAAGCGCCCCAGCACCTGAATGGCGCCGATGCTGGCGGGAATGGCAATGGCCCAAGTCTCGCCCAGCCCATTTTCACGCAGCAGGCTCACCATATGGGCGGGCAGTGCTGCGGTTACCGCCATCATCAGCACCACAAACACACCAATCAGCAGGAATGGCGCACTCAGCAAATGTTTGGCCAGCGGACTGGATTCACTTTTGTGCGAACTCGCACAGTCTGGCTGCAGCGAGCGGACCGGTCGCTTGGGCGCGCCCTGCAGCAAAACGGCATGCAGGGGCACGCACACCAGCAGGTGCAGCGCCGCCAGGCACCACAACGCGTGCCGCCAACCCAGGAGTGTGATCAGCCAGGAGATCAGCGGGATAAAAACCGTGCTGGCCAGGCCGCCCAGAAAGGTCAGTGTGATGATGGCCCGGCGAAAGTCGTTGGGAAAGCGCCGAGTGACGACAGCAAAAGCCGGTGCATACAGCGTGCCGGCCATGGCGGCGCCCATCACCATCCAGACGGCATAAAACATCGTAGACGTTTCGACCCGACTGAGCAGCAGCAGGCAAACGCCCAGGCCCACTGAGCCGAGTGTCATGACAGCACGCTCATGCCCGCGGTCAATCCAGCGCCCCACCGGGTAGGCCATCAGGCCCTCCACCAGCATGGCCAGACTGAAGGCCAGTGACGACTCGGCGCGGTTCATGCCCAGCGCTTGCTCCACGGGGGCCATCAACAAGGCGAACAGGTAAAAAACGCTACCCCAGGAAATCAGCTGGGTGAGCGACATCCAGCCGACAAGATGGCGGTCGTGCTGTGGTGGTTGAGGCATGGCGGAATTATGACAATCGCCCCGGTAAGAGCCCCATTCAGGGTTGGTCAGGCCCGGTATTGACGGTCATTTTTGCCGCAATTTCGGGCTTTTGGTTCATGCCATCCGTTCTACAGTTTGTATGTCCCTTCCACATCACCAATTCCTGTAACTGACACCTCGGCGCTTCGCACATCATGAGCTGGAAAATCTCCAAATTCACGTCAAGCCTGATGGGGCTGATCGGGCTCCTTCCGGAGTCATCCCGTGAAGCCAGTTTGGAGAACCGTACCGACTGTATCCGTCAGGCTATGCTGGATTGTCTGAGTGGCCTGGCCCTCAGCCGTGAACTTCAGCGCGTGCGTGGTCGCGTCCTGTATGCGGCCGACCCGTTGGTGTTGTGGTACCTGCGGGGGGACTTGATGACGCTGCTGTCAGGTACCCGTGGTGAGGTGGTTGCCCGCAAGGAACTGGCAGAGATTTCGACTTTGTTTCAGGGGTTGTTGCCGCGCGCCATGGTGCCCCGTTCCGGCCCCACGCACTGAATCGCCCCAGAATCGCGAGCGACCGGCAACAGGCTGCACTCTTTGCCGCAGCGGCTTGTTTACTTTGCCGGTGTGTTGCTGACCAAACCCTTCCTGCTGAATGGCGTAAGATAAAGCTTGCCGCCTGAAAGACCCCTGTCCCATTGCATCCTGTGATCTCAGACAGAGGGTAAGGCGGACGATATATCCCGTGAACTGGAAAACTTCAAAATTCGCCTCAAGCATGTTGAGCCTCTTGCGCTCGGGCGATTCCGTGCTTGACGCCAAGTTCGACCAGCGCGTGGAAAACATTCGTATGGCCATGCTGGAGTGCCTGCGTAACGTGTTGCCCAGTGAAGAGCTGGAGCATGTACGCGCGCGGGTGATGTATGGTTCAGACGTGCAGTCTCTTTGGTATGTGCGTTCTGACATGATGAGCCTTTTGGCCAGCACGCACGGTGAGACCGTTGCACGCGAACAGATGGACGTGCTGTCGGGCATGTTCAAGGGGCTGGTGCCGGCGGGTCTGCATTCCCGCCCAGCGGGCCTAATGCGCCGGTGATTTCTGAGGGAGAGGTGTACGCATGAGAACCTTGTCAATCAAGGATTCAGGGGATTTAGGGCGGTACTTGAAAGCCGTGGTCGATGCCGGTGGCTCTGACCTGTTCCTGACGGTCGGTGCGCCGCCGTCCGGCAAGGTGGCCGGTGTGGTGCGGCCGCTGACGTTGCCACCGCTGCTGCCCGACTCGGTACGCACGCTGGCCCAACTGATTTTGACCGATGCCCAGATGCGTGATTTTGATGCTCACATGGAATGTGACCTCGCGCTTTTCATCGAAGGGCTAGGCCGTTTTCGCGTCAACATGTACATGCAGCGCGGCGAGGTGGCCATGGTGTTGCGCTACGTGCAGTCGCGCATCCCGTCTCTGG
Source organism: Pseudomonadota bacterium (assembly GCA_029561195.1). Lineage (GTDB taxonomy): Bacteria > Pseudomonadota > Gammaproteobacteria > Burkholderiales > Burkholderiaceae_C > Egaibacter. Next base: position 12,677 of record JAKQJK010000172.1, on the reverse strand, counting down.
AAGAGCTCAAGATGCCGCTGGTGCTGCGTCAGCTGGCCTTACTCAAGCGAGGTCTGGTGCTCATCGTCGGGGCGGCGGGTGCGGGCAAGTCAACTACGCTGGCGTCCATGCTGGACTACCGCAACTACCACCGGCCGGGGCATATTCTTACGATTGAAGACCCGATCGAGTTCATGCACCCGCACAAGCAATCCATCGTCAGCCAGCGCGAGGTGGGGGTGGATACTGAATCGTTTGGCGACGCCCTGCGCCACGCCATGCGTGAAGCGCCCGACGTGATCATGATTGGCGAGCTGCGCGACTACGAAACGCTGAAACACGCCCTGAACTACGCCGAAACAGGGCACCTGTGCATTTCGACCATGCACGCCAACAACGCCAACCAGGCAATTGAACGCATGCTGAGTTTCTTCCCAGACGACGCACACAAACGCATCCTGCTGGACCTGTCGATGAACCTGCACGGCGTGGTTGCCCAGCGCTTGGTGCCCGGCGTGGGTGACCGGCTGGTGCCGGTGTCCGAGGTGATGTTGCGCACGCCCTATATTGCGGACCTGATCCACAAAGGCCAGATTGACCAGATCAGGCCCGTACTGGCCAAAAGCAATGAGCTAGGTATGCAGACGTTCGACCAGTCACTGTTCAACCTCTATAGCAACGGTGAAATTACTATCGAGCAGGCGCTGGAGAACGCGGATTCCAGAACGGATCTGTCGGTGCGCCTGCGGCTGGAGCGTGGCGAGAGTGTTTCTTCGCGTTTTGGGTAGTCAAATAAGGCTCTAGCCCCTATCATGTATGCGTTAGAAGCTATATATTTCATAGCAAAATATAGCTGTCTGCCGGTTGAATCACGCGCCGCTTGCGATCGCGGCTGTTGCTCAGGTCCATGAGCATGGCTGCCCGGGCGGCTGCCGGGTCACCCCGACGCACACACGCGTAGATTTCTTCATGCTCGCGCAGGTTGAGCAATTTGCCGTGTTCCAGCAGGGGATGGGTTTCTCCAAACTGGGGCTTGTCGGCGCTGCCCTGCCGCCGCATGATGATGGTGGTGTTACCCAGGCCACTCAGCACTTCTATAAAGTAGCGGTTGCCCGTGGCCATGGCAATTTGCAGGTGAACCTGGAAATCCGCCTCAACGGTGCTGGCCCCGGCTTGGTGGACGGCGCCAAAAGCGTCAAGCGCCGCGCTCGTGGCCGTGAGATGAGCTTCGGTACGCCGCGATGCAGCCAAGCCGTCGGCATCGGTTTCAACACTGATGCTCAGCTCCAGTATGGCCAGCATGTCGTGCGTGGTGATGTCGTTCCCGGCGGACGTGCGTAGTGTGCGGCGCGCATCCGGGGCCAGCACGAAGGTGCCGACACCGTTCCGCGACTCCACCAGCCCGCTGGACTGCAGTCGCAACATGGACTCACGAACCTCCGTACGGCTTACTCCGAAATGCAACACCAGCTCGGGCTCAGCGGGCAAACGGTCACCCGGTGGGCAGCCCGTTGGCCGGGCGCACCTCAACCGTGACCGCCGCCGCTTCCAGGCCAAGCAGGGCACGACTTTGCACCAAAGGCAGGCTCATAACGATGATTCCTCATAAAGGTGCATGGTGATCTGCTCAGTTTTGGACTGAATGCACCTAATACGTGCAACCTGATTTTTTATACAGCTATCCTGGCGCAAGCCCTTCAAATGCGTGCACACCGACGGGAAAAATACCTGAAATGAATGAGGGCAAGTGACTGGCACGGTAGTTGCGTCTTGGCCTTGCCTACTTACCCTTGTTGGAGATATTTGTGGAATCAATCACCGTCCCCCCGTTTTTGCGTCAGGAGAAACTATGAAACTCGTATCGGCTGTCATCAAACCGTTCAAGCTTGACGAGGTGCGCGAAGCCCTCTCGGCTATCGGTGTTCAAGGTATTACCGTGACGGAGGTCAAGGGCTTTGGCCGTCAAAAGGGCCATACCGAACTCTATCGCGGTGCGGAATACGTGGTTGATTTCCTGCCCAAGGTGAAGATCGAAGCCGCCGTCTCTGACGAGCTGGTGGATCGTGTGATCGAAGCCATCGAAGGTGCTGCACGCACCGGCAAGATCGGCGACGGCAAGGTTTTTGTCTACAACCTCGAACAAGTCGTGCGCATTCGCACCGGCGAAACGGGCAAGGAGGCCCTATGAAAAAGCTACTCGTATCACTCGCCCTCGGTTTAGGTCTGCTCATGGGCGGTACCACCGCGTTTGCACAGGCCGCGCCAGTTGCTGAGCCCGCTGCTTCCGCCGCCATGGAAGCCAAACCCGCTGATGCGGCTCCCGCGCCTGCGGCAGCAGCAGCTGCAGCACCCGCCGCGGCTGAAGCGGCTCCCGCCGCGGCGCCAGCCGCACCGGCGCCGGTACCCAACAAGGGCGATACCGCCTGGATGATGGTCTCCACGCTGCTGGTGATCTTGATGACGGTGCCCGGCCTGGCCCTGTTCTACGGCGGCCTGGTTCGCAGCAAGAACATGTTGTCGGTGCTGATGCAGGTCATGGTCACTTTCTCATTGATCGTTGTATTGTGGTTTATCTATGGCTACAGCCTGGCGTTCACTGAAGGCAATGCATTCGTGGGCGGGTTTGATCGCCTTTTCATGAAGGGTGTATGGGACAACGCTGCGGGCACATTTGCCAATGCAGCGACCTTTAGCAAGGGTGTGTACATCCCCGAGATCGTGTTCGCAGCCTTCCAGGCTACGTTTGCCGGTATCACCTGCGCGCTGATCGTAGGTGCATTCGCCGAGCGCATGAAATTCTCGGCCGTGCTGATGTTCATGGTGTTGTGGTTCACCTTCAGCTACGCCCCGATTGCACACATGGTTTGGTTCTGGATGGGCCCTGATGCATACGCCTCCAAGGAAGTGGTTGACGCCATGACCGCCAAGGCGGGTTATGTCTGGCAGTCCGGTGCGCTGGATTTTGCGGGCGGTACTGTGGTGCACATCAACGCGGCCGTTGCTGGCCTGGTCGGCGCCTTCATGGTCGGCAAGCGAATCGGTTACGGCAAGGAAGCCATGGCACCTCACAGCCTGACGCTGACTATGGTCGGTGCCTCGTTGCTGTGGGTGGGCTGGTTCGGCTTCAACGCCGGTTCTGCTCTGGAAGCCAACGGCTTTGCCGCGCTGGCCTTTATCAACACCTTCGGTGCGACGGCTGCTGCTGTGCTGGCGTGGTGTATCGGTGAAGCGCTGATGCGCGGCAAGGCTTCCATGCTGGGTGCAGCATCCGGTGCTGTAGCTGGCCTGGTGGCCATCACGCCTGCGGCCGGCAACGTCGGTATCGGCGGTGCCCTGTTCATCGGCTTCTTTGCCAGCTTCGCCTGCCTGTGGGGAGTGAATGGCCTGAAGAAAATGCTCGGTGCAGATGACTCACTGGACGTCTTCGGCGTGCACGGCATTGGCGGTATCGTCGGTGCCCTGTTGACCGGTGTGTTCAATGCGCCTTCGCTGGGTGGCCCTGGCTACGTGGCCGACTGGGTGACGGCCGGCATGGTGACGGCTGCTGACTACTCCATCGCTGGTCAGGTCTGGATTCAGGCCAAGGCAGTGCTGACGACCATCGTCTGGTCGGGCGTGGTGTCAGTGGTGGCATTCAAACTGGTTGATCTGGTGATTGGTCTGCGCGTGACGGAAGAAGAAGAGCGCGAAGGTCTGGACATCAGCGCGCACGGCGAAACCGCCTACAACCGCTAAGCTTTTACATGATCGTCTCCTGGCCAGCCTGACCCTCAAGGTTGGCTTCTGATCCGCGACAGTTCCGGCTGTCGCGGATTTTTTTTGCCTACTGTTTCTATTGAAGAGGCCATGCACAATAGGGCATCCAAACGATCCACCCCATGACCGAATCACTGATATTGACGAATGAGCACCTGCGTTGCGAGATCAAGCCCGCTCTGGGCGGTTGCGTTGCCGGGCTGTGGTTTCAAGGCATCCCGGTGCTGCGTTCAACCCCGGCACAGTCGCTGGTGTCGGTGCGGGAGTCGGGCAGTTTTCCTTTGGTGCCGTTTTCCAACCGGATCGGTCACGCCAGTCTGCAATGGAACGGAACCAGCCACCCGCTGGTAAAAAACTTCCCGCCCGAGCCTCACGCCATTCACGGTGTGGGCTGGCAGCGGCCATGGGCGGTGCTGGAGACGGGTGAGCAGTTTGCGATGCTGTCGTTCGAGCACCGGGCCGATGCCGCCTGGCCGTTTGCATTTGACGCTTCGCAGGTTTTCCGGCTCACGGCCCATGCGCTGGAGATGACCTTGAGCATCACCAACCAGTCTGCCCAAAGCGCACCTGTGGGCCTGGGTTTTCACCCGTACTTTGTCAAGCGCGCCCACAGTCACATCACATTTGAAGCGGCGGGTCGCTGGGAAATGAGTCATGAAACGCTGCCCACGCACCGGGCCGCCACGCGTGGGCTGGATGTGGACCTGGTTGCTCTCGATGTGGACCACTGCTTTGACGGCTGGAGCGGCATGCTCCAGTTGCGCGACGAATTGCTTCACACGCGTATCACGTCGCCCATGAGCCGTCTGGTGGTCTTCACCAACGCCACCAAGAGCTTTGTGGCGATAGAACCGGTGAGCCATGTGAACAACGCGCTCAATATGCTTGCCTTGGACCCTGAAAAGGCAGACGAACTGGGTGTAAACATCCTGCAACCCGGTGAGTCCATGACCGCTCAGATGAACATTGAAGTGACGACCGCGACATGACTTTGAAAACCCTAAATGCCAACTGGCAAGCCGTGTCGACTGAGCCCAGCGCCCTGGGCGAATCCCCGTTCTGGCACCCGCACGAGCAGATGCTTTACTGGGTGGATATTCCGGGCCAGAAGATTCTGCGCGCCAATGTCTTCATGGGCACGGTGCAAAGCTGGCCGATGCCGATGGAGCCGGGCTGCATCGCCCCTGCCGCCAGCGGCGGCTTGGTGATCGCCCTGCGCGACGGCATTTACCGCGCCAGGGAATGGGGCGGGGCTTTGATGCTGATCCAGCGCTTTGACCACGACACTGCCACCATGCGGTTCAACGACGGCAAGGCTGACCCGGTGGGGCGCTTTTGGGCCGGTACGATGTTTGAGCCCCGCACGGCCCCCAACGCCGAACTGTTCTCGCTGGACTGTCGCGGTGGCAAAGCGCCCGTGGTTGAGCGCAAAGCAGGCAACGCCATCATCGCCAACGGTCTGGCCTGGTCGCCCGACGCCAAAACGGTGTACTGGACTGACACGCCCAACCACGTCATTCGCGCCTGGGACTGGGACGCAGCCAGCAACGCCATGACGAACATGCGCGTGTTCCACCAGTTCCCCATGAAACCGGATGGCTGGAAATACGGTTTGGGCGGCTATGGTGGTCGCCCGGACGGTGGCGCGGTAGATGCGCAAGGCAACTACTATGCGGCCATGTTCGAGGGCAAACGAATTCTCAAGTTCTCACCCGCTGGCGAGTTGCTGGCCGAGATCCCTACACCAGCGCAGTGTCCCACCATGCCGTGTTTTGGCGGTGACGACTGGCAGACGATGTACGTCACCACGGCCAGCTACAACCGCTCAGCCGCCGAGTTGGCTGACATGCCGCAGACCGGTTGTGTGTTCTCGATGCGGCTGGATGTACCCGGTTTACCGACCAACTTCTTCAGCGACTGATCATTTTTCGAACACATCCATTTCAAAAAATTCAAACCAGAGTTTTCGCCCACCGGTACCATGCAGCCCATGGATTCAGCGCTCACGCAACTCATTGACCGCATTCAGGCCGCAGCGACAGCGGTCCAGCCGCTGCGCATTCGCGGCGGTGGCAGCAAGGACTTTTACGGCCAGACGCTGCAGGGCGACATTCTGGACACACGCGCTCTGCAAGGCATTGTGAGTTACGAGCCCAGCGAGCTGGTGGTGACGGTACGTGCTGGTACGCCGCTGACTGAGCTGGAATCGGCTCTCGCCGAACAGGGCCAGTATCTGCCGTTCGAGCCCCCGCATTTCGCCACAAGTACCGGTAATGTGGCCACCGTTGGTGGCATGGTCGCTTCTGGTCTGGGCGGCCCGGCCCGTGCGGCTGTAGGCAATGTGCGCGACTACGTGCTGGGCGTGAAGATCATCAACGGCAAGGGAGAACTTCTCACCTTTGGCGGGCAGGTAATGAAAAACGTGGCAGGTTACGACGTGTCGCGCCTCATGACGGGGGCCATGGGCACCCTGGGCGTGATCGCCGAGGTATCGCTGAAAGTGCTGCCGGTGGCTGTTGCCGAGGCGACGCTGTTGTTTCACTTGGATGAGGCCAGCGCGATCAAACAGCTCAATGCCTGGGCGGGCAAGCCGCTGCCTGTCAATGCCAGTTGCTGGGTCAACGATAAACCGGGTGACAAGATAAGTGGTAACGACAACCCCAGCCTGTACGTGCGCCTGCGCGGCGCCAAAGCGGCTGTCGAAGCCGCCTTTCAGACCATGGGTGGCGAGCGAAAAGACGGGGCTGCGGTGGCGGCGGACTGGAACGCCCTGCGCGAACAAACCCTGCCGTTTTTTGTCCGTCAGAACGACGAATGCTTATGGCGCCTGAGTGTGCCGGACACCACTGTGCCACTGGACGTGGGCGAGACGCTGATCGAATGGGGCGGGGCCCAGCGCTGGGTCAAGGCCCCGGCGAGTGAGGCCACGCGGCTGCGAACTGCGGCTGATAGGGCAGGCGGATTTGCTACATGTTTTATAGCTGATCACGCATATCCAACGAGGGGTGAGGCCATATTTCAACCCTTAAAGGCACCTTTGGACCGCATCCATCGCGATTTGAAACGCCAATTCGATCCCGCCAACATCTTCAACCGCGGGCGCATGTATGCAGACTAACCTCGCTCCCGAATACAAAAACACCACCGACGGCATCGCCGCCGAAGCCATTTTGCGCAAATGTGTGCATTGTGGTTTCTGCACTGCCACCTGCCCCACTTACCAGTTGCTCGGTGACGAGCTGGACGGCCCCCGTGGCCGCATCTATCTGATGAAGCAGGTGCTTGAAGGTGAAACACCTACCCGTGCCACGCAGATGCACCTGGACCGCTGCCTGACCTGCCGCAACTGCGAAAGCACCTGCCCGAGCGGTGTGGACTACGGCCACTTGGTGGACATTGGCCGCAAACTGGTGGACGCCAAAGTTCCCCGCCCCGCTGCCGAGACCGCACTGCGCTGGGCTCTGAAAGAAGGGCTGCCGTCGCCGCTGTTTGCCCCGGCCATGAAGTTGGGGCAGCTGGTTCGCCCGCTACTGCCGGCATTTCTGAAGAACAAGGTTCCCGCGAAGCAGATGGCCGGGGTCTGGCCCACGCGCCAGCATGCCCGCAAGGTGCTGATGCTGGCCGGTTGCGTGCAGCCCGCGATGATGCCCAACATCAACAGCGCCACGGCTCGGGTGCTGGACGCCGCCGGTATTCAAACCGTTCTGGCGCCCAAGGCTGGTTGCTGCGGCGCGGTGAAATTCCACCTCAACGATCAGGATGGTGGCAAGGCCGAGATGCGCGCCAACATCGACGCCTGGTGGCCGCATGTGGCAGATGACAGTCCCGTGGAAGCCATCATCATGAACGCTTCAGGCTGCGGCGTGACAGTCAAGGAATACGGCCACATTTTCAAAGACGACCCGGTTTACGCGATTAAAGCGCGGCGCATCAGCGATCTGACGAAAGATCTAAGTGAGTGGCTGCCCGAGCTGGCGGACAGGCTCAAAGGCAAGGTTTCGGCGAAGACGGCGGGTAATACGGGCCAGGTGGTGTTTCATCCGCCTTGCACGTTGCAGCACGGCCAGCAACTGCGTGGCGGCGTAGAAAAGTATTTGAACGAGCTGGGTTTTCAGGTAAAGATTTCAACCAATGAGTCACACCTGTGCTGCGGGTCAGCAGGTACTTACTCAGTGTTGAATCCTGATATTGCTTACGCGTTGCGTGACCGCAAGCTGGGCAATCTGCAGGATATGCAGCCGGAAGTGATCGTCAGCGCCAACATCGGCTGCATCACCCACCTGCAAAGCGGCACAACCACGCCGGTGAAACACTGGGTGGAAGTGCTGGACGAAGCGCTTGGCGGATGAAGCCGCCTGTAGCGCCGTAAGTAAGACGATTACTGGGGAGACGGACCTCGGCCCGCGATGTGGCGAAACGTGATGCGCCCCTTGCTAAGGTCATACGGCGACAGTTCAAGCGACACCTTGTCTCCCGCCAGGATGCGGATGTGGTGCTTTTTCATCTTCCCTCCGGTGTAGGCGACCAGTTGATGGCCGTTGTCCAACGTGACGCGAAAGCGGGAATCGGGCAACACATCGGTCACCATCCCGTTCATTTCAATCAATTCTTCTTTGGCCATGAAAAAAACTCCAGTTGAATGAGGATAAAACTTTTTCGCAAATCGTGAGCGTCAGGCCATGCGGCCCTGAATCCACGAAATGCCTTGCGCAGTTGCGTAGTTGGCGGCGGCATTGTTGCTGCCAAATACGGGTGTGAAGCGCATCACGCGGTCATGCGTGCCACTGCCGCGGCCCGAGCGAATCGATACGGACGCGGCGTAACGCCCGTCGTCCAGTTGTTTGGTGAGCGGTGAAACAAGGTACTTGCCCACAGCGATATTGGTATTCATGCTGTTCATTGAAATAACTTGGGCTGCGACATAAAAGTGTCGTGGCCCGGTTGTCAGGGGAACATCAGCCTGCAGACAGATTGATGCGTGTTCGGATTCGGTCAGCAGGCCACCAAGCATCGGTGGGTGCTGAACACAAGGGTTGATCCGACGATTGCTTGAGAAGCAAAACCTGTAGCCAGGCGTCTGATCGACGCTACAACACGCTATGCCATCTGGGGTGTGGGAGGTGCTGCGCCTGAAATTCAAGGCAGACCCAAAAGACGAGCTGTTAAAGCTTTTGACGATTCCGATAACTGGATTGTACGCTTTTAGCCCCGGTTTGGGGTAAATCCTGTGGTTTACCCGTCTCGTCGGGCCTCAAACACCCGCTGCAGCAGGCAAAAAATGAACAACAGCGCGCCAATTACGATACGCGTCCACCAGGAGCTCAAGCTACCATCAAACATGATCAGCGTCTGGATGATGCCTAAGGTGAGTACCCCAAACAGCGTGCCAGCCACGTAGCCCACACCACCACTGAGCAAGGTGCCGCCAATCACCACGGCGGCGATGGCGTCCAGCTCCAGCCCCACCGCATGCAGGCCATAACCCGATAGCGTGTAGAAGGTGAACACCACGCCGCCCAGTGCCGCGCAAAACCCGCTCAGGGCATACACCGCCACATTGGTGTGGGCCACGGGCAGACCCATCAGCACGGCCGAATGCTCGGAACCGCCAATGGCGTACACGGTGCGGCCGAACTGCGAGCCATGCGCGATGAACACAGCCGCCGCCAAGACCACCAAGGCCAAGACTGCGCTGATGGACACCATGGGCCCCTCGGGCCACAAATGGATGCGGGTTTGCGCCAGCACGGTGTAGGCCTCGTCGGTGATGCTGATGGAGTCGATGCTGATGAGGTAACACAGGCCACGCGCCAAAAACATGCCCGCCAGTGTGACGATGAAAGGCTGCAGGCGGAAGCGCTGGATAAGCCAGCCCATGAAGGCACCAAATAGCGTGCCCATACACAGCACCAGCGGAATCGCCACCATCAGGTCCCAGTGCAGGTGCTGCACCAGCTTGGCCAGGACAATCGTGCTCAGGGCCACTACTGACCCCACCGAGAGGTCAATGCCGCCGGACAGGATGACAAAGGTCATACCGACCGCCACGATGACCAAAAAGGCGTTGTCGATCAGCAGGTTCAGAAATACCTGGGCCGAAAAGAACCCGGTGTATGACACTCCACCAAACACCGACATGGCGGCAAACAGCGACACCGTAGCCGCCAGGGGAATGTATTTGCGTTGCAACTTCATGCCTGGCTCCCTGCGGCGGGGCGCACCACCCAGCCGCGCACCGCGCGGCGGAATTCTGCCGACTGCATCAGCATGACAACAAACACCACGGCGGCCTTGACCACGAGGTTAATCTCTGGCGGCACGCCAATGGAATAGATGGTGGAGGTCAGTGTCTGGATGATGAGCGCACCAATCATGCTGCCCGCCAGGCTGAAACGCCCACCCGTCAACAACGTGCCGCCCAGAGTCACGGCCAGAATGGCGTCGAGCTCGAGCAGATTGCCGGCGTTGTTGCCGTCCGCACTCTTGACGTTGGAGCTGATGATCAGCCCCGCAATGCCGGCTGTGAGGCCGCAAAAGGCATAGACACAAATACTGATAAGCCGCTCGCGCACCCCCGCCACACGGGCAGCTGCTGGATTAATGCCGATGGCCTGGATAAACAAGCCCAGCGCAGTACGCGTGACGGCCAGATGCATCAACAGATAGACAAAGCCCGCAATGAACAACGCAAACGGGAGGCCCCACAAGTAACCACTGCCAATGTAGAAATAGGGCGGGTAGTACACCGTGACAATTTGCCCGTCGGTGAGTAACTGCGCCACACCGCGCCCGGCCACCATCAGGATCAGCGTGGCAATGATGGGCTGCAAACCAATTTTGGCCACCAGCACCCCGTTCCAAAGGCCACACGCCAGCGCAGTTAGTAACGCACACACAATAGCCAGCCACATGGGAAAACGGCTGATGTGCTGGGCCACGCCATCGGTAATGACCAGTTTTCCACCCACCATCAGAGCCGCTACCGCCGCACTGATGGCCACCGTGGCGCCCACCGAGATGTCAATGCCGCGGGTGGCAATCACCAGCGTCATGCCCAGTGACACCAGCATCAGCGGTGCGGCACGGTTCAAGATGTCGATGACGCTGCCATACAGGTGGCCATCGCGCCACTGCAGCATCCAGAAGCCGGGGTTCAGGCTGGCGTTGACCATCAGGATCAGCACCAGCGTGACCACGGGCCACAACAAATGGTGCGCCTGCACCCGCGTGAGTAATGAAGGCGTCGTGGCTGTGCTCATGCCTGCCCCGCAATCATGGCGTAGACCGCTTGGTCATTCGTGCCACCCGGCAGCTCGCCCACCTTGGCGCGGTCGCGCAGCACCACGATGCGGTCGGAGACGCGCACCACCTCGTCCATCTCGGAGGAGATGAAAAGCACCGCCATCCCCTGTTTGGCCAATGCCAGTATCTCGTTCATGATTTCCTGTTTGGCGGCAATGTCGATGCCGCGGGTCGGTTCGTCCAATATCAAAAGGCTGGGCTGCGTGGCCAGCCAGCGCGCCAGCACGGCCTTTTGCTGGTTGCCGCCCGACAGCTGGCCAATGGGGGTGTCCACATCGGCGGTCTTGATGCCCAGGGCTTTCACATAACCCTCGGCCAGCGTGGTTTGTTGCACCCGGCCAATGGCGGGCAACAAGCCTTGGCGAGCCTGTAAGGCCAGCACAATGTTTTCTCGCACTGAGAGCTCGGCAATGATGCCCTCGGCCTTGCGGTCCTCGGGGCACAAGGCCAGTCCCATCTGGATGGCCGTGACGGGGGAATCCATGCGCACGGTTTTGCCGTTCAACACAATCTCACCAGCATCACTTCGGTCCAGGCCAAACAACAGGCGCGCCAGTTCGGTGCGCCCCGAGCCCAGCAGGCCACCCAGACCCACCACCTCACCGCGGCGTATGCCGAGGTCTATGGCTTTCACATGGCCACGGCGGTTCAGGGCCTTGGCTTGCAGCCATTCAGGCTCCGCCGCGCGGCCTTCGCCGTCGGCATCCTCTGCACTGTGGGCTGCCACCAGCTCGCGGCCCACCATGGCCGCGATCAAGGCGTTATGGCCCAGCTGGGCAGCCGGGTACTCGCCCACCAGCTCGCCATTGCGCAGCACGGTGATGCGGTCACACAGGGCATAGACCTGGTCCAGAAAATGGGTGACAAACAGAATCGCCATGCCTTGGTCACGCAGCTGGCGCAACACGCCATAGAGGCGTTCCACCTCTTCGTCGTCCAGGCTCGATGTGGGCTCGTCCAGTATCAATACTTGGGCCGAGATACTCAGGCTTCGGGCAATCGCCACCATCTGCTGCACCGCCACCGAGTAGCTGGCCAGCGTCTGGGTCACGTCAACGTTCAGGTTCAAGCGGGCCAGCAACTCACGCGCCTCGCGGTGCATGCGGGTCCAGTCGATGGCCCACAAGCCAGCCGCGTTCCTGCGTGGGTAACGGCCAGCAAAAATGTTCTCGGCCACCGACAGGTTGGGGCAGAGGTTGACCTCCTGGTACACGGTGCTGATGCCCAGGCGTTGTGCGTCCAGCGTGGAAGTGGCGCGGATGGACTGGCCATTCAGGCGCATATCGCCCTGGTCGGCGGGGTACACGCCGGTCAGGACCTTGATGAGGGTGGACTTGCCTGCGCCATTCTGGCCCATGAGGGCGTGCACCTCTCCGGCAAACAGGCGCAGGTTCACGCCAGAGAGGGCCCGCACGGCACCGAACTGCTTGGCCACGCCGGAAAGTTCCAGCACGGGCGCAGCGACATCGCGGGCCGGTGGTGTTTTTGTCATGGTGTATTGTAAAAAAGGCCTGCAGCCGAAGCCGCAGGCCAAAACCAGGGGACAGAATAGAGAAGCCGGGATCAGTACTGGCGGCTGGGGAACTCTTTGGCCGCAGTTTCCATGGGGTAGACACCGTCCTTACCGATGATCCGGCGAG
>JAKQJK010000140.1 GCA_029561195.1 Pseudomonadota bacterium | reverse complement strand
GAGCCGGCCGTGGCCGTCACACCGGCCAGGCTGAAGCTGTAAGTTGCCGGGGCGGCGGAGGCGCCCGACAGCGTGACGGTGTGCACGAGAGCCGTGCCCTCGGTCTGGGCATCCGAGGTGACGCTGGCCACAACCGGTGCGTTTGGAGCAGATGTGAGAGCCGTCGCAGCGACGCCTGGCGTAAATCCAAGGATTGGTTCACGATCCTCAGTCGTATCTGTGGCCCGATCAAGTCCGAGTGGACTCAGGTTCTCCACAATCCGTAGCACGCGAACAAAACTATGTGATTCGCTGGAATCACCACCCGTTTGGCCCGCTGCCGTCGGATCCAGTTCGGTGGATAAGTCGCCACCAGATTGAATTACGCGTGCGATTTGGGCAGAACCACTATTCAGGTCATTGAGGGCTGCTTCGGATCGGTCAGTTGGCGCAAGGCCAAGCAGGTTAGCGTCGATCAGCAGTTCGCGACCAGCAGAAACAGATACCGCCTGACCATTAGGAAGTGCCAATTCAAGTCGGGTTCCCGTGTCGGTCACGATGATCTGACCTTCCTGTACCTCGTCGCCCACCTTCAGCAAAACCCTCTTTCCAGAGGTGTCAAGCACCCAAGCCTTGCCCTCAAGTACAACGATGACGCCGCGGGCTTGTGCAGAAACTTGACTTGTAGCCATGAAAACTCCGGAAAACAAATATTGGACAGAAGAATGCTATTCAGTAGATCGGCATTTCGGTATTGGCCTTGAGTACAGGGCCGCAACAACGCTGCCTTAACTGATGCCGTGAACCCTGAGCGCCAGCTGGAGGCGGTCAGTAAGGTTCAATTTCTCAAAAATGGCAGCTAAATGCGCCTTTACCGTTCGCTCGGTAATGCTGCAATTGGTGGCAATTGCCTTGTTTGATGCGCCATTTGCCGCCAAAAGAGCAATTTCCTGCTCCCGTGAGGTCAGATGAGTCGCCCATTCGCGGTCAGGTGCTCCACGTACCAAACCGGCCCGACCGGCCCCCGAAAGCAGTTGCTGCATAAGCTCCCGGCCGACCCAAATCTGACCTGAAACCACAACTTGCTGGACCTGCTTGAGGGTTTTTAAGTCTGCAAAAGCGTGAACAAATGCACTGCACCCAGCATCCAGTGCCTGTATCGCGACAACATTCTGTGGCGATGAACTTGCGCAAACGACGCGGGAAACCTTCAGTAATCTCGACCAAAAGGGGTCTTTCCAGATTGGGATGTCAGGCCCGTCGCTGTCGATCCACACCGTTGTATCGATGGGTAACTCGTCATTCGTCAGCGCCGAAAACTGCGGTAAACAAGTCGTTTTACTTGATCCCAGAGCCTTTTTCCAGTGTTCCAGCAGCCCGAAATCGTGACTAACCAGAATCAGCTTGTTAGTCCGGCTCATCGTTCAGTCAATGCGCTGGACTTGGCGCGCAGAATGGGCTTCAGCAGGTAATTGAGGACGGTTTTTTTGCCCGTCAAAATATCAACTTCCGCCACCATTCCGGGAATGATGGGCAGCTTAGTGGGACCCAGATCCGTAGAGGCTGTCCGCACACGTACCAGAAAAAAGGCATTCCCCTTTTCGTCGACCACGGTGTCAGCGCTGATGTGCTCCAGCGTGGCTTCGAGACCGCCGTATGTAGAAAAGTCGTAAGCCGTGAACTTGACAAGCGCTTTCTGGCCCGGCCGCAAGAACGCAATATCCCTTGGTTGCACCCTGGCCTCCAGCAGCAAGGCATCGTCGGATGGCACGATCTCTATCAGATCCTTGCCAGGCTGTACAACCCCGCCCACGGTGTTCACCCGCAGTTGCTTGACTGTCCCGTTGACGGGTGATCGGATATCCGTTTGCTTGACGCGGTCCGCCAGTGCAGTGCTGCCTTCAGACAGTGCACTTAGTTTTGCGTTGGTTTCGCTCAGCTCTGATCGCGCGATATTCCTGAACGTCAGATCCACCTCCTGAATTTTCCGGTTGGCTTCAGCAATGGACGATTCAATCCGGGGAATGTCTGAACTGGCGCTGTCTCGCTCGCCCCGATAACGGGCGACATCACGCTCCAGACGGAGCAACTCGACGTCCGACACGGCACCGGTTTTCACCAGCGGCCGTGTCAACTCCAGTTCTTTCGCAGTCAGGGTGAAACTCTGGGCCGCCTGTTCCCGTCGTGCCCTGACTGAAACCAGTTCCTGCGTGCGTTGCGCGGATTGTTGACGCGCCACACCGATGGACGCATCCAGTTCGGCCCGCCTCGACTCAAACAGCCGACGTTCCTGTTCCACGATCTCAGGTGCCTCTTTGCTCACGAGTTCCGGCGCAACAAAGCTGGAGCCTTCCGCCAGTGCCTTCAGGCGGGCTGACTTGGCCAGCACGGCCAGAAACTGTGACCTGTTTTCACGCAGAGAAGAGACCATGCGGGTCGGGTCCACTTTCACCATCAGGTCACCAATTTTTACTGACTGACCTTCCCGTACCAATATTTCAGAAATGATGCCGCCATCCATGCTTTGCAGGATTTGAACCTGGCGCGAAGGAATGACTTTGCCTTCACCCCGCGTGACTTCGTCCAAAGTCGCCAAGCTGGCCCAAACAATCATGACAAAAACTGCCCCTGCACTCAGCCACACCATGACGCGGGCACCTCGCGGGGTTTGTTCTGCGATAGCCCAGTCGGCATTGGCATCGAAATCCTGATCCTGGCCAATATCTTTACCCATCAGCGCCACCATGCCGCGATCAATCCAGCCAGAACATCTCCCGTAAATCGGCTGCCAGACGGCTCCCACGCGTTGAAACAGGGCGTCAGGTTTCATCACGCTGCCTTGCCTATCCGGCCACTCTGCAGCGCTTCAACCACTTGAGCCTTGGGCCCATCGGCCATGATCTGACCACTGTCAATCACGATCAGCCGGTCTACCAGTTCCAGCAGCGATGACCGATGGGTGACCAATACAACTGTCTTGCCTTTGGCAAATGACCGAAGTCTGGTCTTGAGGGCATCTTCGCTCTGGTGGTCCATGGCACTACTTGGTTCGTCCAGCAGCAAAATGGGTGGGTCGTTCAGCACGGCACGTGCAATGCCTACTGCCTGACGTTGCCCGCCCGACAATGACTCTCCCCGCTCGCCAATTGCCATGTCAAAACCTCGCGGATGGCGATTGGCAAACTCGCTCACACCCGCAATTTCAGCGGCTGAAACAATATCCTGATCGTTCGCAAAAGGCGCCCCCATGGCAATGTTTTCCTTGAGCGAACCGAAAAACAGGTTGATGTCCTGCGGCACAAAACCAATTGAGCGCCGCAGCTCCGCAGGGTCTATCTGTCTGGAATCAATACCGTCAATGAGCACGGCCCCTTCAGTCGGTTGATACAAGCCCAACATGATGCGCTGAAGCGTTGATTTGC
The DNA here is from genome assembly GCA_029561195.1 of Pseudomonadota bacterium. Classification (GTDB taxonomy): domain Bacteria; phylum Pseudomonadota; class Gammaproteobacteria; order Burkholderiales; family Burkholderiaceae_C; genus Egaibacter. The sequence continues at coordinate 659 of JAKQJK010000140.1, read as the reverse complement.
CTGAGCCCACCCGGCCGATGAAGGCGACACGTTCCCCGGGATTGATCTTGAACGACACCTTGTTCAGTGTGAGCTGTTCTTGGCCAGGGTAGGTGAAGCTGACGTTCTTGAACTCGATTCCACCCTGAAAGCTGGCCCGGTGGATGAATGTTGATTCCTCAGACCGTTCGGGTGCTTTCTTCATATGGGCCTCTACCGAGCCCAGACCACTCTTGGCATAGTGAAACTGCATCAACAACCCGACGACCTGGCCAAACGGCGCCATCGCCCTGCCCGCAAGCATGGACGCAGCAATGATGCCGCCCATGCTGACCTGGTTGTTGAACAACAGGTAAACGCCTGCAATGACTGTGGCGGTGGAAACCAGTTGCGCAAACATTTGCGCCAAGTTGGACGTAACAGACGACAGCAACTTCAATTTCGTGCTGTTTTGCGCCAGGAAAACCGTGGCGCCTTCCCATTTTCGCTGGATGCTGCCCTCGGCCACCATGAACTTGATGGTCTCAATGCCGACCAGGCTTTCCACCAAAGTGGCATTTCGTTGCGCGGAAGCGCGCTGGGTCACGTCTACCAGTTCCTGCATCTTTTGCTGGGCGATCAGTGCTGAAAAAATGAGTAACACGATGCACACGACCGGTGGAATGATCAGCCAGGGAGAA
>JAKQJK010000125.1 GCA_029561195.1 Pseudomonadota bacterium | reverse complement strand
CACATCGCGCACATCACACACGCGCCACCACGGCGCCGGGTGCCCCGCCGCTTTAAGGCTGTTTGCCAGGGTATCGCTTTCGGCTTGCGCCACATCGACGAAGGCGACCTGCGCGCCCTGCTCAGCAAAGGCGGTCACGATGGCGGCACCTATGCCGGTTCCCCCGCCGGTAACGAAAACGCGCTTGCCGCGCAGGCTGGGGAATACGGCGAGAGAAGAAGTAGATGGCATCACGTTGTCCTATTTATATTGCAATTTATATATGTCAATTATTGATTTAACTATTTTCCATTATCACTGTGCCTTGCTACGATGCGTGTTGTCAAGCCCTTGCGCTTGAACCATAACGAGAGACAAACCAAATGGATTCCAAGAAACACCCCTTTCGCCGTAGCCACGCCTGGTTCGGAAAAACCGATCGCGATGGCTTCATGCACCGCAGCTGGATTAAAAACCAAGGCTACCCACACGACGAGTTTGATGGCCGCCCGGTCATCGGCATCTGCAACACTTGGAGCGAACTCACGCCCTGCAACGGCCACTTTCGCGAGCTGGCTGAATTTGTCAAGCGCGGCGTGTATGAAGCCGGTGGTTTCCCGCTTGAATTCCCGGTGATGTCACTGGGCGAAACCCAGCTGCGCCCCACTGCCATGTTATTTCGCAACCTGGCCAGCATGGACGTGGAAGAGAGCATTCGTGGCAACCCGATCGACGGCGTCGTTCTGCTGATGGGCTGCGACAAGACCACGCCCTCGCTGATGATGGGCGCAGCCAGTTGCGACCTTCCGACCATCGGTGTGTCCGGTGGTCCCATGCTCAACGGCAAGTTCCGTGGCACTGACATTGGCTCGGGCACCGGCGTGTGGCAGATGAGCGAGATGGTGCGCGCGGGCGAGATGACACAGGAAGACTTCACCGCCGCCGAATCGTGCATGCACCGTTCCAAAGGCAGCTGCATGACCATGGGCACTGCCAGCACCATGGCCAGCATGGTGGAAGCCCTGGGCATGTCGCTGCCCGAAAACGCCGCCATTCCAGCTGCTGATACACGCCGCAACCGCCTTGCCCAACTCAGCGGCCGCCGCATTGTTGAGATGGTCAACGAAGACATGCGCATGTCCAAAATCCTGACCCGCGAAGCATTTGAGAACGCCATCCGCACCAACGCAGCAATTGGCGGCTCCACCAATGCGGTGATTCACCTGATCGCCATTGCCGGGCGCATGGGCATCAAGCTCGATCTGGACGACTGGGACCGCCTGGGTGCCGAAGTGCCGTGCCTGCTGAACCTGCAGCCTTCCGGCAAGTACCTGATGGAAGATTTTTATTACGCCGGCGGCCTGCCGGCCATCCTGCGCGAAATCAAGCCCATCCTGCACCTGGGCGCTATCACGGCCAATGGCAAGACGCTGGGCGAGAACATTGAAAATGCCCCCTGCTACAACCGCGACGTCATCAAGACGCCGGATGAGCCGTTCATGAAAGACGCCGGCATTGCCGTGCTGCGCGGCAACCTGGCCCCGGACGGCGCAGTGATCAAGCCTTCAGCAGCTTCCGCCCATTTACTGCAGCACCGGGGCCGCGCCGTGGTGTTTGAAGACATTGAAGACTTCCATGCCCGGATTGACAGTGACGACCTGGATATCGACGAGCACTGCATCATGGTGCTGAAAAATTGCGGTCCCAAGGGTTACCCCGGCATGGCCGAAGTGGGCAACATGCCGCTGCCGCCCAAGATCTTGCAAAAAGGCATTACCGACATGGTTCGCATCTCGGACGGCCGCATGAGCGGCACCGCTTACGGCACAGTGGTGTTGCACACGTCGCCCGAG
>JAKQJK010000101.1 GCA_029561195.1 Pseudomonadota bacterium | reverse complement strand
CGCCACCCGCCTCGGAGTGAACCCTCCCTGCTCGGAAGCCTCAGCCCCCTTCTTGGAAAGGGAAGAGCACTACTCGCCGGTCCCACCAACTGATCAACTTCCCGTAAGCAAACCCGGTATACTCCCCGTGAGCGGTGTCGGCGACGAATTGGTTTGCGTTGTTCGCGTCAGCGATGCCCGTTTTTACGGAATCACAGGCAAGCGCGCTTGGCGCGAAGTTGATCTTGGCAAATTTGGACGTTGGCCACACGACTCGCTGGCAACAACAAACGCGCCAGCAGCGCAGTGACCCGCCCGGTGTCCCGCACAAAAGGTAAAGGGGTCGTAAAGGGGTCGCTCCTTGAAGTGATTATGAACCAGCACAGCCAACGAATTATACAGAGCGACATAAATAATGCAGCATAATCGCCTTGACTTCTGGAGGTGTTTTTGCCAGTTTTCGGCAAAAATCAATCCAGAAGTACCTATGCGTAAACTGCAAATCGAAGATGCCCAAGTCATGCAAATTGCGGTGCAACAAGAGATCCTCCGTTCGGAGGAGTCGCGCTATGACCACCGACTTCACGGTGTGCTCTTGGTCAGCCGGGGCATGACGTGCTATGAAGTCGCCGACCACTTGGGGCAGGACCCCGTCACCGTGCAGCGCTGGGTGCATGCTTTCAACCAAGACGGATTCGCCGGGCTGCACGAAGGGAAACGCCCTGGACGTCCGACATGCCTGGGTCCAGCTCAGTGGACGCAACTCGAACGGGTCTTGCGTCAGTCGCCGCGCACCTTGGGGTATGGGCAGAATCTATGGGACGGCAAGTTGCTGGCCCATCACTTGCGCGTGAAGTGCGACCTGGAGCTTGGTGTTCGACAATGTCAGCGCATTTTCCGGCAGTTGGGTTTCCGTCGGCGTAAGCCGCGTCCGGTGATTGCCCAAGCCGACCCCGACGCGCAAGCGCGATATAAAAAAACTCCACCGTCTGGCGCATCGGGACGACCTGACCCTGTGGAGCCTCGATGAGTGCCACTTCCAACAACATGGCTCGCGATGCATCATGTGGGTTCCACCAGAGGACAAGGACCCCGTCTTACCCCA
>JAKQJK010000071.1 GCA_029561195.1 Pseudomonadota bacterium | reverse complement strand
ACGGGCTGGCCAGCCCTGCAAAGTATGCGGAACTGCTGTCAAAAACATACGCCAAGGCCAGCGATCGACGTTTTTTTGCTCCAAATGCCAGAAAATGTGAGAGTCGCGACTATATTGAAAGATTACTGGGGGCATCTTGGGCACTTCATTTAACGAACAGTTCGATCAACATGGCACGTGGCGGCGTGAGTTTGCCCTTCGTTTGAAGCTGTTGGCAGAATGGATGAAGGATCATGATCTGCTGGATGCCGCTGTTGAAGAGCGGCTCAAGCGGCTAGAGGCCCAAGTCCGCTCGGACAAGGTAATGGTCGCCTTTGTCGCAGAGTTCTCTCGCGGCAAATCCGAGCTGATCAATGCCATGTTTTTCGCGGGTTATGGTCGCCGGATCATGCCGGCCAGCGCTGGTCGCACCACCATGTGCCCGACCGAAATGGCTTACGACGCAGAAGTGCCTCCCTGCCTGCGCCTTCTTCCTATTGAGTCCCGTTTGCAGCCGCAGGCGCTTATGGAATGGCGGATGGCGCCCGAAAAATGGACACGCATTGATCTCGACGTCAATGATCCTCACCAACTGGCTGCTGCGCTTGAAAAGGTCGCCGAAACGCGGCGCGTTACTCAAGACGAAGCCAGAGCGCTGGGTTTTTGGCACAACCAGGCACCTGAAGACAACCCCATGGTTGACGCGCAGGGCATGGTTGAAGTGCCTAAGTGGCGTCATGCGCTCATCAATATTGCCCATCCCCTGCTCAAGCAGGGCTTGGTGATACTGGATACGCCGGGGTTGAATGCCATTGGTGCCGAGCCCGAACTGACGGTCAGTTTGATTCCACAGGCGCATGCCGTGGTGTTCATCCTCGGAGCCGATACCGGCGTGACCAAGTCAGACCTGACCATCTGGCGGGAGCACCTGATCACGGAATCCGTCGACAACACCGACGCCCGCCTCGTGGTGCTGAACAAGATTGACACGCTGTGGGATGAATTGAGCTCTCCCGAGCAGGTGCAGGCCCAGATTGAGCGGCAGCGCCTGTCCACTTCCGAAATTTTGGGTATTCCGAAAAATCAGGTTATTGCGGTGTCGGCGCAAAAAGGGCTGGTAGCCAAGGTAACTGATGATCTGGCACTTTTGCAAAAGAGCTGTTTGCCCGTGCTGGAAGACGCACTCGGCCGCGGGATCATGGGAAAGCGCCAGAAAATTCTGGGTTCTGCAGTGGCTACCGGAATTTCAGAATTGCGGGCCGAGACTGGTCGGGTGATCAATATTCGGCGCCGTGATCTGGCGGACCAGATGATGGAGCTCAAAGGCCTGCAGGGCAAGAATGCGTCTGTCATTCGTCATATGCGGACCCGGATTTCGCAGGAGCAAGCCGAGTTTGATCTTGGGGGCGCCAAGATTCACGCTGTACGTTCTGTCCACCTCAAACTGCTGCGCGAAGTTTTTGGCATGCTGAGTTCTACCACGCTCAAGACTGAAATGTCCCAATTGACCTCAGCCTTGCACCAGAAAGGCCTGAAGCTAGGCGTGAAGAAAGCTTATGGCGAGACCTTTGGGCGTTTGCGGGAGGGGCTGCAAAAAGTCCAGTCCACTTGTGCCGAAATTCAGGCAATGCTCGGCGCTACCTTCAAACAACTGAACGGTGAGTACGGTTTCTCGCTTCAAGTGCCTGCTGAGCCACCCATGACGCGCTATTTGCGGGATCTGGACCTGGTCGAACGTAGTCACCTCCAGTATTTGGGCGTTGGCAATGCATTCCGGCTGGCTCAACCTGAGTTCGCAGACCGCTTGGTGCGTGCGCTTTCCACCCGCTTGCGCACGGTGCACGAAACTGCGCTGGGCGACGTGGAGTTATGGAGTAAATCGGCTGCTGCCCAACTTGATGCTCAGCTGCGCGAGCGTCGACGCAATTTCAGTCGGAGGATTGAAGCCATTGACCGCATTCAACAGGCGGCGGGTGGTCTGGTTGACCGCATCCAGGAAATTGAGCATCAGGAAGGCACACTCAATCATCTCGACGGAAAACTGTCGGAATTGACTACTTATCTGATCGATTCCCGCTCACCCCGTCAATCTGAGGTGGTCTCCGCACTTGAGCGGGTTTGACTGGCATGGCGGCAGGTCTGGCGACCAGGGTGGTTCGCTGGCAAGAAATTCACGGGCGAAATGATCTTCCCTGGCAAAATACACGCGATCCTTATCGCGTGTGGTTGTCTGAAATCATGTTGCAACAAACGCAAGTTGCAACCGTCAAGGATTACTACGCCCGGTTCCTGGCGCGCTTCGCAGATGTGAGAGCATTGGCTGGTGCTGATCTGGATGACGTTCTGGCATTGTGGAGCGGTCTGGGCTACTACAGCCGGGCAAGAAACCTGTACCGGTGCGCAGTTCAGATTGTTACGCTGCACGGCGGTGTTTTCCCTCAATCCGCCGAAGTCTTGCAAACACTGCCCGGTATCGGGCGGTCTACCGCTGCAGCCATAGCCGCCATCTGTTTTGGTCAACGCGTAGCCATTCTGGACGGAAACGTGAAACGCGTGCTGAGCAGGGCTCTTGCATTTGAGGCCGATCTGTCTGTGGCAGCCAATTCACGGGCACTGTGGGATCAGGCCGAGAAACTGTTACCAGACAAGGACCTTAAACGAACGATGCCGCGATATACCCAGGGCCTGATGGACTTGGGGGCGACCGTATGTTCAACCCGTAAACCAGAATGCGGCACTTGCCCGCTGGCCGTCTTGTGTGTTGCGAAAAGCATGGGCACACAATTGCAGTTCCCGGTGAAATCAAAAAAAATCAAGCGCAGCGCCCAGACGATCTGGATGTTATGGGCGCTAGCCCCCGATGGCTCCGTATGGCTTGGCAAGCGACCAGCGCCCGGTGTTTGGGCTGGACTGCATTGCTTCCCGCTATTTGATGATTGGGCTTCACTGGAAGCGGCCGTTCCGGACCGCTATCGCACAAAATTGGAGGTCAGTGCTGTTGTCAAACATGTACTGACGCACAAAGATCTTTACCTGCATCCCGTCCAGGTTGAACTGCCAACCGCCTCGATAAAAGATGGCGATGGCACGTGGTTAAAGCCTGAACAGTGGCGTGAAATGGGACTGCCTGCCCCTATTCGCAAGCTATTGCTGAGCTCACGTCAGGAAAAGTTGATCAGCCGTCAGCCAGCCTGAAGGACGCCGTCGAGCGCGTCCAGTTCCCGATGTCGTTTGAGGGTCACCCATTTATCGCCAAAACCGGCGGAAAGACGCTCAACGAGGTAAACCGAGCGGTGCTGTCCCCCTGTGCAGCCAATGGCGACAGTGACATAACTCCGATGATCAGCCGCCATCCAGGGAAGCCACTCGTTCAAAAAGTGCTCGATGTGCCCATACATTCTGCCGACGTCCGGTTGGTCCTGTAGGAACCGTGCAACCGGTTCATCACGACCTGTCAATGCCCTCAAATCAGCATCGTAGTGCGGGTTAGGGAGCATGCGCACATCAAATACGTAGTCTGCATCGCCGGGAACACCACGTTTAAAGGCAAAAGACTCGAAAACCAGAGTCAACTGGTCGCTGCGAGATGAAATGACTGACTTGACGTAACCCTGCAATTGAGACGGCCGGATGAGGCTGCTGTCGATGACATGGGCGTTTTCACGCAAATCCGCGAGTAGTTCCCGTTCCAGCTCGATGGCATCTACCAATGCACGACGGAAGTCCTTCGCCGAACCATCCGGCTCGGACTGCGACAAAGGGTGTTTGCGGCGCGTCTCAGAGTACCTGCGCACCAGAGTCCCGGTTGTGGACTCCAGGAAGAGTGATTTGACGGCAATGCCCTGGCTTTGAAGTTTCTTCAATAACTGGGGCACCAAGTGCAAGGATGTTGCGCTACGAACATCCATGGCGATAGCGACCCGAAGCGCCCGGTGTTGTTGCTCCAGCTCGATAAAGGGCAACAGTAGCTCAGGCGGCAGGTTGTCAACGCAATAAAAACCAGCGTCCTCCAGCGCATGCAGTGCGACGGATTTTCCAGAGCCGGACATGCCGGTGATGAGCACTATTTCCATGTTCAGTGACGTGTTTGAAGCATTTCCTTGGCATGCGCGAGGGTGGTGCCCGACAGGTGTTCTCCGCCAAGCATCCGGGCGACCTCTGCTACCCGTTGTTCCCCCATCGCGCTGGACACAATACTGTGAACTCCTTTGCCAAGAGACTGCTTTGCGACAACCAGATGGTGATCAGCACATGCGGCGACTTGTGGCAGATGTGTGACGGCCAGTACCTGGCGGTCCAGACCAAGTTGCTTCATCAGACGACCGACAGTTTCGGCCACGGCACCTCCTACACCGGAATCAACCTCGTCAAATATCAGGGTCTGCGCCGTGCCCAATTGGCTGGTTGTGACCGCGATGGCGAGTGCGATACGCGACAACTCGCCACCGGAGGCTACTTTGTTGACAGGTCTGGGAGTACTCCCAATGTGACCCGCCACAAGAAAAGACACTTCCTCCATACCGTGCTGCTGGGGCTGGGGCAGCGCCTCCAGTGCTACTTCAAACTTGCCTCCCTGCATGCCGAGTCCCTGCATAGCGAGGGTGATTGCCTTGGAAAGCATTGGTGCCGCCTTGGTACGCGCCTTGGTGATGACTTTTGCCTCAGCGAGGTAGGCGTTATGAGTCAATTTTTCAGATTGCTCCATGGCGGCAAGGTCGGCAGCCGCATCCAGCCGGGTCAACTCGTCCTTCCACCCCAAAAGTAGTGCTGGTAAATCGGCAGGCGCACGTTTGTAGCGCCGCGACAGCGATACCCATAATGCCATTCGCTCATCCAGCTGCGCAAGGCGAGCCGGGTCCAGTTCTGTGTTTCGCAGGTAGGCACGCAATGAGCGAACCACGTCGTCAATTTGCGCCAGACTCGATACCAAAAGCTCGTTCAGACCTCTAAAATAAGGCTCCAGATGCTCCTGAGTTTGTAGCATCTGGTTTGCATTCGTCAGCGAGATTTCGACACTCTGGTCCTCGCCAGCCAGAATATCAACAGCGCTTTGCGCCGCGTCCAGCAAGGTTTGGGCGTGAGAAAGGCGGCTGTGGTTGGTGTTGAGTTCTTCCCACTCGTCCGCCATAGGCGCCAGTTTCTCCACCTCACCAATCTGCCAGGCTAGTCGCTCGCGTTCGCGCTGTAGAGAATCCTGAGCGGAACGGGCCTGCTCAAGCAAAGTTTGGGCTTGCCGCCACTGCAGCCAGAGGCGGGTGAGGTTAGCGTCAGTGATTTTTCCGTAGGCATCCAGTAGGCCACGAACGGCATCTGGCCGGGTCAGGCTTTGCCAGGCGTGCTGACCGTGAATGTCCAACAGCTGTTCACCGAGTTCGCGCAACTGTGTAGCGGTGGTCGGGCTGCCATTAATCCAGGCCCGGCTTTTTCCTTGAGTGTCCACTGTGCGGCGCAGCAATAAGGCGGGTTGGGCATCAAATCCCGTTTCAGCCAGCCAGGCGTCCACGGATTCACTGGAATCAAATTCAGCAGAAACATCTGTTCGCGCGGCGCCTTCGCGAATAACGCCCACATCTGCACGCGCACCTGTGACCAGTTGCAGAGCATCAATCAGGATGGATTTGCCGGCGCCAGTTTCCCCCGTCAGCACGGTAAAGCCGTCAGCAAGCTCCAGTTCGAGCTCGCTGACGATCACGAAATCCCGCAAAACAATGCGTCTCAAACCCATGGTCAGGCAACTCCCTCGTTCCAGTGAAGCTTTTGCCGCAGGGTGTCAAAGTAGGTCCAGCCCTTGGGGTGTAGAAATCGCACATGGTGCTCAGAGCGATTTACCACGATACGGTCGCCGTGGAGCAATGAGGCGAGGGACTGCATGTCAAAGTTGGCACTGGCATCCCGACCTGCTACTATTTCAATAGCTACTTCGGCAGCATTGGCAAGGACTATGGGCCTGTTTGACAGTGTATGAGGAGCAATGGGAACCAGTACCCAGCCCGGAATGGAGGGGTGAAGCAAAGGTCCGCCGGCAGATAGTGAATAAGCCGTGGATCCTGTCGGGGTGGCAATGATCAAGCCATCCGCACGCTGGTTCGCGACAAAATGCCCGTCAACTTCCACACGCAACTCGACCATGCCTGACGTTGCACCGCGGTTAACCACCACATCATTCATCGCGAGCGCCTCAAATACGCATTGGCCCCCGCGCATCACTCTGGCTTGCATCAGGCTACGGTGGTCCTCTTCGTACTCCCCACGCAACATGGGCTCCAGCGCCGCCTGAAAGTGATCCAGTGGAATATCCGTGATAAACCCCAAACGCCCTTGATTGATGCCAATCAAGGGCACACCGAACCGGGCCAGGCGCCGCCCGATGCCCAACATGGTGCCATCGCCACCGATGACCAGACCCAGATCGCAATTGGCCCCAATCGCTTCAACATCCATCACCGGGTAGCCTGAAATGCCCATGTTGGTCGCTGTTTCCTGCTCCATCACGACGTCGCAACCCACCTGGCTCAAAAATTTGGCAATGCTTTCGATGGCGATCCTGGATGGTGCGCTGGGGGCGCCCGACGCAACAACATGGTATTTGCCAATCAGGGCGATGTGCCGGAATTTCGATTTCATTCGCAAATTACATCACTAAAATGATCTCATGCTGGATGATCGAGCCAAGTTGTTGATGAAAGCGCTGGTTGAGCGCTATATAGCTGATGGACAGCCGGTGGGGTCACGTACGTTGTCCAGGGCGTCGGGGCTGGAGTTGTCGCCCGCCACCATTCGCAATGTCATGTCCGATCTGGAAGAAATGGGCCTGATCGTCAGCCCGCACACTTCCGCCGGGCGGATTCCAACGGCCCGTGGCTACCGGCTGTTTGTGGACACAATGCTGACTGTAGGAAGCGGGCAGTTTGCCGCGCAAAGCCTCGCTCCCGATCAGCCGCAAAAGGTCATCTCCAACGCGGCCAACCTGTTGTCCAGTCTGTCGCAGTTTGTCGGTGTGGTGATTGCGCCGCGCCGGACGTCCGTGTTTCGGCATATCGAGTTTCTCAGGTTGTCCGAGCGCAGGTTGCTGGTGATCATCGTTTCTCCCGATGGGGATGTCCAAAACCGCGTCATCTTTACGGAACTCGACTATTCACAGGCACAGCTCGTCGAGGCGGCTAACTACCTTAATTCCAATTACGTCGGTCTTGCGATCGAACAGGTGCAGGAGCGACTGAAAGCCGAAGTGGAGTCATTGCGCTCGGAAATCGCCACGTTGATGCAGGCGGCAGTTACCGTGAGCTCCGAAGCCATCACACAGACGCAGGACGAAGTGGTGATTTCCGGTGAGCGCAACCTGCTGGCAGTGACGGATTTTTCCAGTGACATGGGCCACTTGCGCCGGGCATTTGAGTTGTTCGAGCAAAAAGCGCAGCTTATGCGCCTTCTGGACATTGCCGGGCAGGCCGAGGGCGTACGCATCTTCATCGGTGGGGAAAGTCAGGTAGTCCCATTTGAAGAGCTGTCAATAGTTAGTGCGCCTTACGAGGTAGATGGGCAGATTGTGGGGACACTCGGGGTGATTGGTCCCACCCGGATGGCCTATGACAGGATGATCCAGATCGTGGACATCACGTCCAAATTGGTGAGCAACGCGCTGAGCCATCACAAGTAGCCCCTTACAATCCATAGTTCGGTTGGGGCGTTAGCTCAGTTGGTTAGAGCAGAGGACTCATAATCCTTTGGTCGTAGGTTCAAGTCCTACACGCCCTACCATTTTCTCTGCGAGTCGCAGCTTTGATTGACGTTGGCTTTGGCATACCCTTTAATGTCGGGTAAAAACCAAGAGACAACAACCGATGCCCGTCATTCAATCCAGAATCAAGATCAAGTCTGACGCAGTCGCCAAGAATGCCCAGCGCATGCGTGAACTGCTTGACGAGGTGCAGCGGCTTGAAAACCTGGTGGTGCTGGAATCCGAGTCCAAACGGGCGAGGTTTGAGAAGCGTGGCCAGTTGTTGCCTCGCGAGCGGGTCGCAAGATTGCTTGATAGAGGTTCCCCGTTTCTTGAATTGAGCCGTCTGGCGGGGCTCAACATGCATGACGACGACGGCAAGACATCCGTACTCGGGGGTGGATCAATCGTCGGTATAGGTGTGGTCTCCGGAAAGCGTTGTCTCATCTCAGCAAACGATAGCGCGGTAAAAGGGGGAACTGTTGCTCCGATGGGGTTGCGAAAGGCGTTACGGGCTCAGGAAATTGCTCGCGAAAACAAGCTGCCGGTTATTTATCTGGTTGAAAGTGGTGGCGCCAACCTTCTTTATCAAAGCGAAATATTTGTTGAGGGAGGGCGCAGTTTTGCAAACCAGGCGCGCATGTCGGCAGCGGGTTTGCCACAGGTGTCCGTGGTGCATGGGTCTTCAACAGCTGGAGGCGCATACTTGCCCGGCCTGTCTGACTACGTGATTCTGGTTCGCAAGCGCTCGTCTATTTTCCTGGCTGGTCCACCTCTGGTGAAAGCAGCGATAGGTGAGGACAGTACGGAGGAGGAACTGGGTGGGGCCGAGACCCATGCCAGTGTGACTGGTCTGGGGGAATATTTGTGTGAAGACGACGCCCACGCTATTGCAGTCGCACGGGAGGTTCTGGACAAACTGAAGTGGGATGTGGTCCCGCCAGGAGCCAGGTATATTGAACCAGTTCACGACGAGCAGGATCTGTTGGGTATTGTTCCTGTTGACAGCCGTGAACCGTACGACGTACGCGAGGTAATTGCCCGTTTGGTTGATGGTTCCGACTTTCTTGAGTTCAAATCAGGCTACGCTGGCGAGACTGTTTGCGGACACGCCAGGGTTCAAGGGCATCTGGTTGGCATTCTCGGCAACAACGGCCCCATCCAGCCAACAGGCTCCACCAAAGCAGCTCAATTCATCCAGCTGTGCGATCAGAGCGGAACGCCGCTCGTCTTTTTGCAGAACACTACTGGTTACATGGTTGGTTCTGTCGCGGAGCGAAGCGGTGCTATCAAGCATGGCTCCAAAATGATCCAGGCGGTTGCCAATGCCCGGGTACCCAAATTCACTTTTGTGCTTGGTGGTTCCTATGGCGCTGGAAATTACGGAATGTGTGGAAGAGGGTTTGATCCTCGTTTCATTTTTGCCTGGCCCACTGCCCGCACAGCTGTCATGGGCGGCACCCAGGCTGCAGAAGTAATGGATATCGTCAATCGCAACAAAATCCTGCGTGATGGCTTCGCGCCTGACGAGGCTGCACTTAAGGTGATGTCTGATAGTTTGCGCGCGCGGCTTGACCGGGAGTCGGAAGCTTTGTTTGGAACAGCGCGTTTGTGGGATGACGGCATCATCGATCCACGGGATACCCGCCGATTGCTCGGCATGTGCCTGGCGCTCGCGGTTGAATCACAGGCCCGCCAGCTCCAAACCAACACGTTCGGGGTTGCGCGGCTGTGACTGGCTTTTCAAAAGTACTGATCGCCAACCGGGGTGAAATTGCATGTCGGGTTATTCGTACTGCACGGCATCTCGGGTATCAAACCGTTGCGGTCTTTAGCGATGCGGACGAGTCGGCCCCACATGTAAAGCAGGCAGACGAGGCGGTATCAATTGGAAACTCTCCCGCTTCAGAGTCTTACCTGAATATCAACGTGTTGCTGGAAGCAGCCCGCAAGACAGGCGCTGACGCTGTTCATCCCGGATATGGATTTTTGAGCGAGAACGCGTTCTTTGCCAGAGCCTGTGTTGATGCTGGGTTGGTGTTCATTGGGCCCAACGCTGACGCTATCGAGGCCATGGGTAACAAAGCGCTCGCTAAAAAACGCATGATGGCTGCAGGTGTACCGTGCGCCCCAGGCTATTTGGGCGAGGAACAGACGCTTGAACGGCTGACTGATGAAGCCGTGAAAATCGGATTCCCCTTGCTGGTGAAGGCGGTGGCTGGCGGCGGGGGCAGGGGAATGCGTCTGGCAAAAACTTTGGCCGAACTTGAACTTGCAATTGCTGATGCCCGACGCGAGGCCCTAAGTTCGTTTGGAGACGGGAAGCTGATGCTCGAGCGCCTTATCGAAAATGGTCGCCACATTGAGATTCAAATTTTTGCGGATGCTTACGGCAATGTCGTTCATCTGGGGGAGCGCGATTGTTCGACGCAGCGGCGACGCCAAAAGATCATTGAAGAGGCCCCGTCGCCAGCGGTGAATGTGTCCATGCGTGAGGCGTTGGGCAAGGATGCTGTAGCGGCTGCGCTGGCGGTTGGTTACTGTGGGGCAGGCACTGTCGAGTTCATTGTGGACACTGATCTCAAGCATTACTTTCTTGAGATGAACACCCGGTTGCAGGTTGAACACCCCGTTACGGAAATGATCACCGGGTTTGACCTTGTGGAGTGGCAATTGCTGGTGGCGGCTGGTCTCCCTTTGCCTGTCCAGCAAGTTGATGTCAGGCTGAACGGGCATGCTATCGAGGCCCGCCTTTATGCAGAGGATCCCTATGCTGGATTCCTGCCGCAAACTGGAACCATCTGCTGGTGGAGGCCACAAGACGCCATGCTTGCAGGCGTCAGAATTGATGATGGCGTTGTCGAAGGGAGTGTTGTTTCTCCGTTTTATGACCCGATGCTGGCCAAAGTCATTGTTAAAGGACGAGACCGGGATGACGCGATTCGGCGCTTAAGGGCAGCACTCACAAATGCCCCCTTGCTTGGTGTGAAGAATAACGGTCAATTTTTGTCGGATCTTTTGCATCACCCGCGTTTTCGCGATTCGTCCATGACCACGGCTACGATCGATCAGTGGATGGAGCATGATGAACTCATGCTCCAACGCCGCCAGCCGGGTTATGACTCGTGGTCTTTGTCCGCTGCTCTTTTCTCAATCAAGGGCGGTGCCGGTTGGCGTCCAATTGGAGTCGCATCGTTTGACATGTTCCTGAAATGTGGCGGTGATGTGCGAAGTTTGCGCGTACAACCTGATCGAGCTGGTTTGGTAAAGGTTACGGTGGATGGCCATGAAAGTTCGATCAAGCTCGATTTCACAGAAAACGGCTGGCTGCGCTATGAATTGGATGGCGTGAGCCGTAAAGCGCTGGCAGTGATGTCCGGCAATGACTTGCATCTTGTCGTGGGCGCAACTGCCTTTATTTTTAGCGAGGTTTCTCCCTTTACGCAAACCGAGGTGATCCGGGATGCAACACAGGTCGTGGCGTTTGTTGCCGGAAAGGTGACCCAACTGCGCGTTGGCGTGGGCGACAGTGTGGTTGCTGGTCAGTCCCTGATCTGCGTGGAAGCAATGAAAATGGAGATGTGGTTAACAGCACCGGCAGATGGACAGGTGATTGGTATTCATTCAACCGTCGGTGAGCAAGTTGCCTCGGGCGCAATCGTGGCCGAACTGAAAATTAATGAAGGAACACATGGGTCCGTAGGAGGCAATCATGTCTGACAAAGCCATTCTGACCTGTGCGCTGACTGGTGTGCTAACCAATCCTGATCAACACCCGGTTCCTGTTACCCCGAAACAAATGGCCTCCGAGGCGCGCGATGCCTTTAACGCAGGCGCCTCGATCATGCATGTTCATGTCCGCCAGCAGGATGCGGGCAAAGGACACCTGCCGTCGTGGGACCCAGACGTCGCTGCTGAGGTGGTGGACGCGATTCGCGAATCCTGCCCGGGGGTCATCGTCAATTTGACAACGGGTGTTGTGGGAAAAGACATATCCGGGCCGTTGGCTTGTATTCGGCGTGTCAAGCCTGAAATTGCTGCCTGTAATGCAGGTAGCTTGAACTACCTAAAAATCAGGGAGGACGGTCAGTGGGCTTGGCCGCCAATGGTGTTTGACAACCCAGTGGCGAAGGTTCAGCAATTTCTGGATGTCATGATGGAGTGTGGCGTTCACCCGGAATTTGAGTGTTTTGATGTCGGTATCGTACGTGCGGTGGGCATGTATCTGAAGGCGGGCATGCTACCGTCGATGTTGGGGCGTCCTGAATACAACCTGGTTATGGGCGTGGCGTCGGGCATGCCATGTGATGCCGAACTTCTCGCTTTATTGCCCCGCTGGATGGCTTTGAACTGCATTTGGCAAACAACGTTGATTGGCAGGGCTGAAATTTGGCCTGTGCATCAGAAAACTGCAGAACTGGGAGGGATGCTCCGTACTGGACTGGAGGACACGTTTTATCTGCCTGATGGGGCACGTGCCAAAGGGAACGGATCTTTGATCTCCGCTCTGGCGGACTGCGCACACCGCGCGGGACGGGCGGTGGCCAGCCCGATGGAAGCGCGACGCCTGCTGGCTCTGCAGCCTTAGGTCTCTGCAATCTCAGTTCGAGCGATCGTGTTATAATAGAAAACTTAGCGGCTGTAGCTCAGTTGGATAGAGTACTTGGCTACGAACCAAGGGGTCGTGGGTTCAATTCCTGCCAGCCGCACCATCAAGCGAAGGCCTGCAACTATTCCGGTTGCAGGCCTTTTTCTTGTTCGGAAAATGGGTAATTTGCCAACCAACAGCGTCAAATGTCATGAGCAAG
>JAKQJK010000060.1 GCA_029561195.1 Pseudomonadota bacterium | reverse complement strand
CCCCCATTACCCTCGTGGCGGGCGTGCCCAACGTGATGGTGATGAACACCGAAACCGCGGCCCGGCTGGGCATCAACACTGTGCCGGACTTCATTAAGTTTGCCCGCGCCAACCCCGGCAAGCTCAACATGGCGTCCAGCGGCAACGGCACATCCATCCACCTCGCAGGCGAGTTGTTCAAGTCGATGACCGGCGTGTTTATGACCCACATCCCCTACACCGGGTCCGGTCCCGCCATGATGGGCATGGTGTCCGGCCAGGTGGATGTGATGTTTGATAACCTGCCCTCCGCCATGCCGCAGATCAAGGGCGGCAAACTCAAGGCCTTTGCCGTTACCAGCAGCCAGCGCTCGGGCGCCATGCCTGAGCTGCCCACGGTGGAAGAAGCAGGTCAGCTCAAGGGTTTTGAGGCCAGCAGCTGGTTTGGCTTGTTGGCACCCGTAGGCACCCCGGTTGATGTGGTGAACCGTCTTCAGCAGGAAACCACCAAGGCCCTGAATTCACCGGCGATGAAGGAGAAACTGTTGGCTCAGGGCGCCATTCCCAGCGGCAACACACCTACTGAATTCGCCAAGCTGATCGAAGCAGAGATCAAGAAGTGGGCCCCTGTGGTCAAAGCCTCGGGCGCCAAAGTGGACTAAGGCACCTGAGCTAAGCCACCTGAGACGGAGTGTTATACGCCCCAGACGACCTCATGGTCAGCTTTGTGGCAGCGTTTGAGCATCTCGACGAATGGCACTGCTCGCTGCCGCAGTGAGATGGCTTCAAACTTCGGCGCTGGCTTGCCTTCAGCCTGCGCCGCTTTGACCATTGCGGCCTGCTCGGCCTCTTCCTGATTCACTGCAGCCTCCAGCGCGGCAATGGCCCCCGGCATGTCCTGCGCCAGGATGATGCCTTTGGGCCCGGGCACCTTGCCCACAATCTCCAGCATGCGCCGCCCGTTGGGCTCCAGCATGATCAGGTCACCGGTGGCTTTGGATTTGAATTTATAGAGCATGGTTGGTTTCAATCTTTGGGGTACATGTATTCGCGGTTGAACGGATAGGTTGATTGTGCGCCCTTCGGCATGTCAAACCCGCCGGTGGTGGTGGGCTTGGCGCTCAGCATCTGATGCAGCGACACCCAGGCCTGCTCAAAACTCATTGCACTGCCGGCCAGGTACAGGCGGTAGGCGCGCAGCACCCGCTCTGCGCGCGAGGCATTGGCGGTTTGCCCCAGCACTTGCAGCGCTGCATCCAGATTGGCCTCCAGCGCGTCCGACCACGCCCACAGCGTGCGCGCGTAATGCGGACGCAGGTTTTCGGTATCCACCATCTCCAGCCCGGCGGCCGCTGTTTCGCGCAGAATGTGGCTCACGTGCAGCAGCTCGCCCCCAGGAAAAATGTATTTCTCGATGAAGTCCCCCATGCCGCTGCCCAATTGGCCCGCATCCAGCCCGCCCGCCGTGATGCCGTGGTTCAGCACCAGCCCACCTGGCACCAGCAGCTGGTGAATGCGGCTGAAATAGGCGCCCAGATACGCGTGGCCCACGTGCTCAAACATGCCGATGGACGCAATCTTGTCAAACTGCACCGACACATCCATCTCCCGGTAGTCCCGCAGGTGAATGCGCACCCGGTTCTGCAAGCCGCGCTCGTTGATCAGTCGCTGCACATAAGTCTGCTGGTTTTTGGACAGCGTGATGCCCGTGGCGTCCACCCCGTAGTGCTCGGCGGCCCACATCAGCAGCCCGCCCCAGCCCGCGCCGATGTCCAGAAACCGGTCGTTCGCATTGAGTTTGAGCTTGCGGCAAATGTGGTCCAGTTTGGCCTCCTGCGCCTGCGCCAGCGTCATGTCGGGCTCGCGGTAGTAGGCGCAGGAGTACACGCGTCGAGGGTCCAGCCACAGCGTGTAAAAGTCATCGCTCACGTCGTAGTGAAACTGGATCTGCTCGGCGTCCCGCTCCAGCGAATGCGCCGCCAGCGAGCGTGCCCGGCGCAGCAGTGCGGGCCACCAGCTCGTGTTGCTGGCAACCGGGCTGCCCGGCAACAGCCCCACGGCTACGGCAAACACATCGCGCATGTGCCCCTCAATCTGCACGCGGTTCTCCACAAACCCCTCGCCAATGGAACCAATCTTGCCAGCTGCAAAAGCGGCCACGCTGGACCAGCGCGAGAACCCCAGCGTCACTTTGGAGCGGGGTGGCCCGATCATCCGGCCGCCCGGCAGGCGAAGCGTCACCGGTACCGGCAGGACGGCCAGCTTGGACTCAACGGCGCGAATCAGGGGCTGCATGGCGCTATTTTTCAAGCACCGGGCCAGAACGTCAACAGGCTTAGCGGCCCCTACGAGGGACCTCAGCGCCGCGTTCGCTTGTCAGCCAACCGCCTGCATGCGCAGCCGCCGTGCGGCCTCATCGGCAGCGGCGTCACCAATCTCGCGCATTACGCCGCGCACATCCACCGCGCCCTGCTGGTGCGCAAATTGGCCGGTCAACGCCACGTCTGGGTCCAGCATGCCGCGCTGGTACAAGTCCCACATCTCGGGGCCAAAGTGGGTGGTCAGCAGCTCCGGGGCAAACTGGCCAAAAAAGTCGCGAAGGTTCGCCACATCGCGCAGCAGCATGCGCTGCGCGTGGTTGTTACCTGCCGCGTCCACCGCCTGCGGCAGGTCGATGATCACCGGGCTGTCCTCCCCATCCACATGGCCGAGCAGGATGTTGAACTCCGACAAATCCCCATGCACCACGCCCGCGCATAACATGCGCATCACCTCCACCAGCAGCGCTGCGTGGTGGGTGCGCGCTGCCTCCAGGGTGAACTGCACATCGTTCAGCCGCGGGGCCGCATCGCCATGTGCATCCGTCACCAGCTCCATCAGCAACACGCCTTCATGAAAGTTGTAGGGTTTGGGCACCCGCACACCCGCATCAGCCAGGCGATACAGCGCATCTACCTCGGCGCTTTGCCAGGCCGCCTCTTGCGCCTGGCGGCCAAATTTTGTGCCTTTGGCCATGGCGCGGGCCTGGCGGGAGTTTTTCACCTTGCGGTTTTCGGTGTAGTCCACCGCCTGGCGAAAGCTGCGGTTGGTGGCCTCTTTGTAGACCTTGGCGCAACGCGTTTCGTCCCCACAGCGCACCACGAACACCATGGCTTCTTTGCCACTCATCAGCTGGCGCACCACCGTGTCGATCAGGCCTTCTTCTATCAGTGCTTGCAGTCTTGGAGGTGGTTTCATGGAGGCTATTTTGCGCCTAGCCTTGATTCCCCACGACTGCATGTCGGCTTTCGAGCGTGCCGGGTACTCTTCGCATCAACTTTAGTGCCCGGGCGCATTCGCTGAACATCTCTGCGGTAGAGTTTGACTTTAGTTCGGAAAATGCCCTCACGAATTATGTTGCTGCCAATTTGAGACCTCTACTTACTTTGCGATCATCATGGGTTTGCTATTCACGCTTAAAAGGAGTTGAGTGAGCGGTCGCCGCAATGACACTCTTATGCTCGCCGTGATCATCTGAATCGACCAAGGCGCCTTCAGCGTGAAATGGGGTTTCGTTGCTTCTAGACTTCCTTTTGCTTACGAGATCATCGGTCCAGCTTTTGCCTTTTGAACGACAGACGGAATATTGGTTAAGACTTTCAGCTATCAATTTGCCTTCCTTGTCTTTGTTGCAGTAGGCGATGACTCGATATCCTTTGGCCGTAACCTGATTGGCCAGACTTTGAATTCTGTTGGTTGAGTGGCATGCAACTGAAACTATCGGTTGCCTAAATCCTAAACATCGGAGGCTTAACACGTCGATGGCCGACCCCACAAATGCAACAATCTTCGTCTTTTCACCTGGAATGGCAGATAATGAAAAAGTAGATTCTGACCCTCGGATTCCGAAGTAAGGCTCAGCACCAGTGCCGTGAATCTCTACACCTAGGCCGCTATCCAATACAAAGATGCAGTTGCGATTTTTGTCAGCATAGAGCTTTTTTTTCTGGTGTAGCTCATCTACCTCTTGGTTGCCAAGATTTCTAACCTTAACTAGGTATTCCCGCGCCTTTGCCCAGTTTTCGGGGCTTGGTCTCGGCAAATTAAATGCTTTGCGGGCGTCTTTAGCCGCTAAGTCTGAATGGCGTTTTAGGTCGGCCAGTGCTTGCGATAAAGCTGACCCAAAACCAAAGGTACCACCCAACCATTGATAGGCATCTTTGTATTTTTCATCAGCCACCATCTCCACCAGTTGAATGGCTCCCCTTCCCTCTTTTGCGAGGTCTGGGATTCGGAACTTGATGCCATCAACAATGACTGGCCCAATCGGGGTTCTCCAAGTGCTGACTTCGTTGGCGTCACAATAACACCCCAATTTCTGCAACACTGCAGGCAGAGGGAGGTCAACGGCGGTCGTCGAAGTGGCCCTTAACTTCGCTAATGAGTCGGCGAAAGCCACTTTGTTTTCTAAATCAATGTCGAACTGAATCGCTTTTGACCTCTGAACCTCTTGCTGAGCGTTGATTTTATCGAGGCGCTCTTTCTCAACTAGTTGTCGTGATACGGAGCCTGAAGGTTGATATGCCTTCGCTTCAGTTGCAGGCGCCGGCAGCTGAATTTTGGCGTAATACTCCTTTAAAGTGGTGTGCTTTGCGGTCGACCCTTCCAGACCTCTTTGAAGGCCGTAATCTGCACCGACTTGCTCAGCAAAATCGGTCTGTAATTGGCTCAGTTTCAGCCGTCCGTCTAAGAAAAAAGAGCAATTGAGCCGGCCTCTTGGGTCGATTGGGACCACATAGGCGCATATATGTGGAGTTTTTTCATCGCGATGTCGGGTAACCGAAATCACATTTTCTATGCCGTGGCGTTGCTTTAACCACTTCTCCACAGAATCAAGGTAGCGTTCTGCCAACTCCGGTGAGTTTGAAAGAAACCATTCCGGCGAAGCGGAAATCATGTACTCAATTGTTAAAACCGCATTCTTTCGCACTGTCGGGACCGTACTTAACCTTTGCTTGATCCCAATTTGCACATCGTTTGGAGACTGTGCACCCCATGTTCTGTTGAGATCGCGTCTCGTTGGATCAGCGTTTGCAGTGAAACGGGTCCTGAAATTGTGAGAAGCGCTACTGCCAATATTTCCGAAGCTAGACAGTTTTGCAGTTCTTATAATCGCGAAGGGCATTGATCCATTGTGTGCGACAGGGAAGTGAATTGCAAATCTCGCGCTGATGGCTTGCTTTTATCAGTACTTACTACGGAATTTGTTGAAGTTGATTTAACTTTCCTTTGGACGTTGGGGATATCGTGCACTTTTAGACGGTGAAATCTATTGATTTCAAATCGTTTTCTCCGGAAGTTAGCAAGTACTCAGTACGCATGACGCAACACGCCGTGGCGAAAATCTGCTCGGCCCTGCTGGCGATATCCGCCGGCAGTAATCGGCGGTCGATTTTTGCGGGCGCAACTGGAGGCACGAGCTGTGTCATCTTGTAGGTCGATGTGTCATTCCAGCTGCTGGGTATTTACCGCTCTTTCAACCTCCGTTGGGTACGACGGGGCGATTCACTCTCGGCGACTGGACTTGGCCCTAGTGACTGACTCAACCGAAATCCAGTAGATCGTCGCAGGAGTGATTACATATGTAAGTACTAAGGCCGTACGCGATAGACTGTGTTTCCGTTTGAATTGGCCGACAAACATTTTCTCAAAAGCCCAGCCATCAATGCATTAATGGGCTCATCGCTAGATGGAGGACGATGCCAATTGTTCTATGAACACCACCTACCGGTGGGTTGGCAAGTTTGAGCTTTTGCCAGCGAAGCTGGTTTTCAGCCGTCTTGTAAATTTCCAATGAATGAGTAACTGGACTCGCCACCACAATTCAATCTTTATTGACAATAAATAGTTTAAGCTTAAACTATCACGCCATGAACATCCTGTGCATTGGCGGCGGCCCCGCCGGTTTGTATTTCGCGCTGCTGATGAAGCTGCAAAACCCCGCGAACCGCATCACGGTGGTGGAGCGCAACAAGCCGTTTGACACGTTTGGTTGGGGCGTGGTGTTGTCGGATCAGACGCTGGGCAACCTACACTCGGCGGACCCCATCACCGGGCAGCAGATTGGCGACGCGCTGAACCACTGGGACGATATCGAGGTGTTTTTCAAGGAGCGCAGCGTGCGCTCGGGCGGGCACGGGTTTTGTGGCATCGGGCGCAAGCACCTGCTCAACATCCTGCAGGAGCGCTGCATCGCGCTGGGTGTGGAGCTAGTGTTTGAGGTGGACGTGGCGGACGATCAGGCGCTGGCCGCGCAGTACAACGCCGATTTAGTGATTGCCAGCGACGGACTCAACAGCCGCATCCGCACCCGCTACGCCGAGGTGTACCAGCCCGACATCGACACGCGCCATTGCCGCTTTGTGTGGCTGGGGACCAAAAAGACATTTGACGCCTTCACCTTTGCCTTCGAGCAGACCGAGCACGGCTGGTTTCAAGCGCACGCCTACAAGTTTGACGAAAACACTTCCACCTTCATCGTGGAAACGCCACAGGCCGTGTGGCAGGCGCACGGTCTGGAAGACATGAGCCAGGAGGAGGGCGTTGCGTTTTGCGAGCGCCTGTTTGCCAAGTATCTGGACGGGAACGCGCTGATCAGCAACGCCAAACACCTGCGCGGCTCCGCCAACTGGATTCGTTTTCCGCGCGTGATGTGCAAGACTTGGGTGCACACGGTGCAGATCGACAACAGGCCTGTACCTGTCGTGTTGATGGGTGATGCGGCGCACACCGCGCACTTCTCCATTGGCAGCGGCACCAAGCTGGCGCTGGAAGACGCGATTGACCTGGCGAATGAATTCGCTGCCTGCACGGACCAACTGGTGGCCGGCAAAGACATGGCAGCCGTGCTGCAGCGCTACGAAGCACGCCGCAGTGTGGAGGTGCTGAAGATTCAAAATGCAGCACGCAACTCGACCGAGTGGTTTGAGAACGTCACGCGTTATACCGGCATGCAGGTGGAGCAGTTCGCCTACTCACTTCTCACGCGCAGCCAGCGCATCAGCCACGAAAACCTGCGCCTGCGCGACGCGGCCTGGCTAGATGGGTATGAGGCCTGGCTGTCCGGCGGCAAGGTGGTGCCACCCATGCTGCTGCCCCTCAAAGTGCGCGAGACGCAGCTTAAAAACCGCATCGTCGTGTCGCCCATGGCCACCTACAGCGCGGTTGACGGGCTGGTGCAAGACTTTCACCTGGTGCACCTGGGCGCCCGCGCGCTGGGCGGCGCCGGGCTGGTGATGGTGGAGATGACCAGCCCAAACGCGCAAGGACGCATCACCCCCGGCTGCCCCGGTTTGTGGAACGACGCGCAAACTGCGGGCTTCAAGCGCATTGTGGATTTCGTGCACACCAGCAGCACCGCCAAAATCGGC
>JAKQJK010000059.1 GCA_029561195.1 Pseudomonadota bacterium | reverse complement strand
GAGCCTTATCCCGGCGGTGGTTTCGGCTTTTGTGACGTGGTGCTGGGCTGGGACATGATGGACAACACCTATGACAACACCACGGCGACCGGCTGGCAACATGGTTTCCCCGATGCGCTGGCCCGGCTGGACATGAACACTGCGCGCCACGTGCCATGGGACAACGGCGTGCCGTTTTTTCTGGGTGAGTTTGTCAATGCTGATGGCACGCCGCATGCTCAGTGCCCGCGTCAGGCACTGAAGCGGGTGCTCAAACGCGCCGAGAAGATGGGCTTCAAGGTCATGACAGGCATGGAGTTCGAGTGGTACAACTTTCTGGAAACGCCACAAAGCTGGGCCGCCAAAAAAGGCGTGGCACCCGAGCCACTCACGCCCGGCATGTTTGGCTACTCACTACTGCGCGTTAACCAGAATCGCGAATTTTTCAACGCCATCATGGACGACATGCTGGCTTTTGGCGTGCCCGTAGAAGGCCTGCACACGGAGACTGGCCCCGGCGTCTATGAGGCGGCCATCGGGTTCAGCGAAGCGCTGGAGCAGGCAGATCGTGCGGTGTTGTTCAAAACCGGCACCAAGGAAATTGGCGCAAGGTTCGGCATCATGCCCAGCTTCATGGCCAAGCCGCACCAGCCATTACCCGGTTGCAGCGGGCACATCCATCAGAGTTTGTCCGATGGCAAGACCAACCTGTTTTACGATGCCAAGAACCCGCGCAAGATGAGCAAGCTGTTTGAAAGCTACCTTGCAGGTCAGGTGGCGTGCATGATGGAATTCGCGCCGATGATCTGGCCCACCATTAACAGCTACAAGCGCCTGGTAGATGGTTTCTGGGCGCCCGTAAAACCGACCTGGGGCATGGACAACCGCACCGCCAGCTTCCGGGTGATAGCCGGCAGCCCCAAAGCCACCCGGCTAGAGACACGTTGCCCCGGCGCAGATGTGAACCCGTACCTCGCCATGGCCGCTGTCATTGCGGCGGGTCTGGACGGCGTTGAAAAAGGGCTGAAGCTGACGGCTCCACCCATCACCGGAACCAACGTGGGCGCCGAGCACATTCCGCGTGCACCACGCACCCTGATCGAGACCACCCGCAATTTCCAGAAGTCATCCATCGCCCGCGACTGGCTGGGTGACGGCTTTGTTGACCACTTCGCTGCCACCCGTGACTGGGAGTGGCGCCAGTGGCTGGACGGTGTGACTGACTGGGAAATGAAACGTTATTTTGAGATTATTTAACTACCCTTGATAGAGCCACGCAAATGACCACGACCAATTTCTCTTTTCCTACCCCTATCAAGTTCGGTGCTGGCGCGCGCAAGCTTGTGGCCGCCCATTTGCTGGAGGCGGGCTTCAAACGACCGCTCATCGTGACTGACAAAGCGCTAGCGGCGTTGCCTGTATTGACAGAATTCAAAAGCCACTTGGCGGGGCTGGATGTGGCAGTGTTCGGCGGCGTGTTTGGCAACCCCACCTGCAGTCAGGTGATGGATGGGGCTGCCGCTTACAAGGCGCACAAAGCGGACTGCATCATCGGTTTCGGTGGCGGTGCGGCGCTGGACGTGGCCAAGGTGGTGGGCGTAGCGGCCACGCATGAGGGTGACATTCTGGAATACGTCTGGGATCACCCAAAGGTGCGGCCCATCAACAACGAACTCCCCTATTTCGTAGCGTTGCCCACCACGTCGGGAACTGGCTCGGAAGTGGGCCGCTCCAGTGTGGTGAGCGAAAACGACACGCACCTCAAGCGCGTGGTGTTCAGCCCGAAAATTCTGGCCAAGATGGTATTTGCCGACCCTGAGCTGACGTTCGGCCTGCCCGCCCATGTGACGGCAGCCACTGGCATGGATGCGCTCACCCACAACATCGAGAGTTACCTTTCGCCTGCCTACCACCCGCTGTGTGACGGCATTGCGCTGGAAGGCACGCGCATTGCCGCAGCCGCGTTGCTGACGGCCGTGAAAGAACCCAACAATTTGCAGGCGCGTAGCGACATGATGATGGCTTCGATGATGGGGGCCATAGCTTTCCAGAAAGACCTGGGCGCCGTGCACTCCTGCGCGCACGCACTGGGTGCGGTGTGCGACCTGCACCACGGCCTGGCCAATGCACTGATGATCGACACCGTAATGGCCTGGAACTATGAAACTGTGCCGGAGAAGTTTGACGAGCTGGCCCATGTGTGTAAGGTTCCCGGCGGTGGCAAGGCTTTTGTGGGCTGGCTCCAGCAACTTAAAACCAGCGTTGGCATCACCGGGCGTCTGGGTGCGCACGGTGTCAAGCCGGAGCATATTCCCCGTCTGGTGGAAATTGCCACAGCTGACATTTGCCACCAGACCAATCCGCGCCCCTGCAAGGCAGCAGACTTTGAGGCGCTGTTCAAGGCGGCGATATAAATCATGGACCGTTTGAAGATTGGCATCAGTGCCTGCTATTTGTATCCCGATCCTGCACGCGCCGCGTTTGGCAAGAAGACGCTGAACTATGTTGAGCAGTCGGTGCCGCATTGGGTGATGTCGGGTGGTGCATTGCCCGTGATGATTCCTCCCACCACGGGCGAGACGGCACGCGGCGACATCACGCTGGACGATTACGCCGCGTGGCTGGATGGTTTGGTGTTGCACGGCGGTGCGGATCTGTGGCCGGGCAGCTACGGCGAGCAGCCTATCGACCCACGCTGGCAAGGTGACCGTCTGCGCGATGTGTATGAGATGGCGCTAGTTAATGCTTTTGTGGCAGCGGGCAAGCCGGTGTTTGGCATCTGCCGAGGGCTGCAGCTGATCAATGCCACGTTTGGCGGCACGTTGGTGCAGGACATTCCCACGCAGCGCCCAAGCGCGCTGGAACACCGCAATGCAGACCGCTACGACCGCAATTTCCATACGCTGGAAGTGGTGCCGGACACCAAGCTCAGCGCCTTGCTGGCCCATGCAAGCAGCTACAAAATCAATAGCGTTCATCACCAGTGCATCAAGGACCTGGCGCCCAATTTCAAGGTGGAGGCGCGTTGCCCGGATGATGGAACAATTGAGGCCATTCGCCACACCGGAGACGCCTGGGTCGCCGCCGTGCAGTGGCACCCCGAGTTCCACGGCCCTGAACATGGCACGCTGGATGACACACCGGTGCTTCTCGATTTTCTGGCTGCTGCGAAAGCGGCCCGCTGCAAGACCGCCTGAATAGATACGGAATAACACCTATGAACCAACTCGCTATCCACAACCCGGCTGACGACACCCTGATCACTTCGTTACCCGCAGACGATGCCGCATCGGTTGCTGCCAAAGCAGCCCGCGTGCGCGCTGCACAGCCTGCCTGGGCCGCCACGCCTCTGGCGCAGCGCAAGGAGTGCATCGAAAAATTCCGAGCCGGTGTGGTGCGTGATCTGGAGTCGCTGGCCGTTACCATGACGCGCGAAACCGGCAAACCCATCAAGATGTCACGCAACGAACTTAATGGGCTGTTGGGACGCATCGATTTTTTCCTGAAGGAAGCACAAGACACACTGGCTACGGAAACGGTGTTCAGCGAAGGCGGCATGACCGAGCAGATTCAGCACACGCCGCTGGGTGTGGTGGCCAATATTTCGGCCTGGAATTACCCGTGGTTTGTGGGCTGCAATGTCATCCTGCCCGCGCTGCTGACGGGCAACACGGTGCTGTACAAACCCTCCGAATACGCGACCATGACCGGACTGGAAATCACCCGTCTAGTCCACGAGGCCGGTGTGCCGCAGGACGCGATGATCTGCCTGGTTGGCGGGGGTGCTGTAGGCGCGGCCTTGCTGGAGCAAAAAGTGGACGGCGTGTTTTTCACAGGGTCTTATGCCACTGGCAAACGCATTGCGCAAACGGTGGGTGACCGCTTCGTCAAGCTCCAGCTCGAACTGGGGGGCAAAGACCCGACCTACGTTTGTGAAGATGCCGACATCCAGAACGCGGCTGAGTCGCTGGCTGATGGCGCCATGTACAACACCGGGCAAAGCTGCTGCTCGGTCGAGCGTGTCTACGTACATGAGAAAATTTACGACAAATTTGTAGATGCCTTTGTCAACACGGTGAAAACCTTCAAGTCAGGTGACCCGATGAGCGAAGACACCTACATCGGGGCCATCACCCGTGCACCGCAGCTGGACGTGCTGGACGCTCAGGTGAATGATGCCAAAGCCAAGGGCGCGAAACTGTTGACAGGTGGCGCTCGCGGTGGCCATGGTAGTCGTGGCAACTGGTACCAGCCGACCGTGTTCTCCAACGTCAATCACAGCATGGAACTGATGCGCGAGGAGAGCTTTGGCCCGGTCATCGGCATCCAGAAGGTTTCAAACGATACGGAAGCCGTCCAATTGATGAACGACACACGTTATGGCCTTACTGCAGGAGTGTTCACGCCCGACGAAGCACGCGCCAAAGGCTTGCTGGAGCAGGTCAATGCCGGTAGCGTTTACTGGAACTGCTGTGACCGCGTCAGCCCGCGCCTGCCCTGGAGCGGCCATGGTGACTCGGGTGTTGGCCTCACGCTGTCCACCTATGGCATTCAGACTTTCACACGACCCAAAGCCTGGCATCTGCGCAAAGCGTGAAACTGACGCTGTTCGATCTCGATCACACCTTGCTGTCGGGCGACAGCGACGCGTTGTGGTGCGACTTCCTGATCGACGAAGGCATGCTGGAGCGCAGCACCTTTGCCGCGCGCAACGCCGATATGGAGATGCGTTACAAAGCCGGCACGGTCGGCTTGGAGGAGTTCGCGGACTTCTACCTTGGTACGCTGGCCGGACGCTCGCCAGAAGATTGGGAACCGCTGCGCCAGCGTTTTCTAGCTACCGTCGTTGTGCCACGTGTTCCGCGCTCGGCGCTTGACCTGGTCAATCGTCATCTGAACGCGGGTGATCTGGTAGTGCTGACCACCGCCACCAACCGCTTTCTGACCGAGCTGACGGCCGTCCATTTGGGTATTGCGCACCTGCTGGCGACGGACCCGCAGCTGGAAAGCGGTGTGTTCACCGGTCGCGCCACTGGTATCCTCAACATGCGCGAAGGCAAGGTCACCCGGTTACAGGCCTGGCTCACGGCCAGTGGGCAACAGCTCCGGGATATGGACAGCACGGCCTACAGCGACTCCATCAACGACTTGCCACTGCTACAGGCTGTCAACCATGCGGTTGCCGTGGATCCGGATGCCTTGTTGCGTGAGCAGGCGGTTGCGCGCGGATGGCGTGTTTTGCATCTAGCGCGTTAATCTGCTATAAAGATAGTAGCTACTCACTCATATCCGACATGGGCTATAGCCTCATTTGGCATCTGTTTTTCTACGGTTTTGTGGTCCGAAGGTATTCTTTCGATGCTGCGCTTCCAATTGCAGAAACTGGTCAATCAATCCTGCTCCGTCCTTGATCAGAAAGTCCTTGAAGGCTTGGGCAACAGGGGGCAGCCGCTTGTTTTGCCGATGGACAACGTACCAGTTCAGCATCAGCGGAAAACCCTGAACATCCAGCACGACCAGGCTTTTTGATTTCAGCTCACCACTGATGGTGTGGGCAGACAAAAAACTGATCCCCATGCCGGCTGCCACGGCTTGCTTGATGGTTTCGGTGCTGCGGATTTCCATGGCGATATTGAGGCTGCCAAAGTGGGTGCCGAAGCCTTCCTGCATGGAGTGCCAGGTGTCTGAGCCGCGCTCACGCACCACGAATGGTTCGCGAGCAAGTCTTGTCATCGGGATACGTTTTTTGCCGGCCAGCGGGTGATCGGGCGCCGCCACGATGACATAAGGGTGGGGTGCAAATGGCGCATTCACCGTGTCCGCATCGGTGGGCGGGCGCACCATAACGGCTAGATCAACCAGGTTGTCGGTCAGACGGCCCAGCAACTCCTCCCGGTTGTATACCGCGAAATCCAGCGTAGCGCCTTTGTGGCGCCGGACGAACTCAACCAGCAGACGCGGGAAGAAATAGTCCCCAGCGCTGATCACTGCCACGCTGAGTTTGCCGCCCGAGATGCCCTTGAAGTGCGTCATGGCCTCCTCGGTCTCCTGAAACTGCTGAATGATGACGCGGCTGGAACGTAGCATTTCGGTGCCAGCAGGTGTCAGGAAAATCTTCTTCCCGAGCTGTTCAAACAGGGGTAATCCGGCGTGCTCTTCCAGCTTCTTGACCTGAATCGAAACGGCTGGTTGCGTAAGGTAAAGCTCTTCGGCTGCGCGCGAAAAACTGAGGTTTCGGGCCACCGATTCAAAGACCTTGAGCTGGCGCAGGGTGGCGTGTCGCATAGGGTTTTCAGTATTTCAATACATAAGCTATTAGTAATCATAACCATGAAATCATTTAACTATCGCTAATTGTTATTGACTTCTAACATTCGCTGCAAGTCGGGTTGAAAAACACGCAACCAGTCACCCACCACTTTCAGTATTCAGTATCAAGAGGAATGCACCATGTACCAAGCTGCCAGCCAACAGAGCCCATCAGGACAGGATGCGGAGCTTCATCGCAACGCTTTCAACGCCGCCTTCAGTGAACTGGGTCTGACCTGGTTCTGGGACACCGCTACGCATCACCGACTTCAAGTAAATGCTGACGAACGTGAGCGAATCCGCATTTACCTGGAAACCCAACACGCTCACTTGCTAAAAGCCTATGACGCAGACTTCCTTGTGAATGCGATTCACGATGCCAAAAAGCGGCGAATGGAGAGCATGTCGAACGCACACTGAGGTCATATTTTCTAAGCCTTGTGGCGCGCATGTGTGTATGGCCTGGCCAGGACGAGAGCTCGGAACAAGTGCTTTGGTAAGATTTATTCCTTAAAAAACATTGCATTTGGTGAGAGCCCTGCAAAAAAATACCCGCATCGGGTCTGGCGCGCCAAGTGCTTTCTTATTGCGCCCAGGCGCCATGTTCGAATTAGGGAAAAATCATGCAGCAACGCTGGCTTCGCTATGCCTGTGCCGGCCAAACTGGATTTGGCACACTGACAGATGACGCAATTTCCGTACATGAAGGTGACATGTATGTCGATGCACGCCCCACGGGGCACGTGCTGAGCTTGAGTGAAGTCAGGTTGCTCATGCCGACGCAACCTTCCAAAGTGATTGCGTTGTGGAACAATTTCAAAGCCTTGGGTGACAAGCTGCAGCTGTCTGTACCCGTTGAACCGCTGTACCTTCTGAAATCGCCCAACTCCTGGCTCAACCCGGGCGAGGTGATCAGGATGCCTTCACAAGAGGGAAAAATTGTTTTCGAAGGCGAACTGGGTATCGTGATTGGCAAGATAGCCAGTAATGTTGCCGAAGAGCAGGCGCTGAATCATGTGTTCGGCTACACCTGCGCCAATGACGTGACGCACGCAGATATCCTAAATCGCGATGCCAGTTTCGCGCAATGGGTCCGGGCCAAGGGATTTGATACCTTTTGCCCCTTAGGCCCCGTGGTGGCCACCGGCCTGGATCCCGCACGGCTGGTTGTGAAATCGACATTGAATGGCTCGGTTCGGCAAGAGTTTCCGATCAGCGACATGCGATTTTCAGTTGCCCAACTGGTTCAAAAGATTTCAGCTGACATGACGTTGTATCCCGGTGACGTGATTTTGTGTGGCACGTCACTCGGCGTAGGCTCGATGAAGCCTGGCAGCCATATTGAAGTCGAGATTGCCGGCGTCGGCACACTCGCAAACCGATTCGAGTAACTTTATGGGAAATCAACGTGAAAATTGCAATCATTGGCGCAGGCGCCATTGGCGGGTATGTTGGCGTTAAGCTGGCACTGGCCGGGGAAGATGTAACGTTCATGGTGCGAGGCGCCAACCTGACTGCGATCCGGGAGAACGGCATGAAGCTCGTCATGCACGACGGGCAAGAGCATGTCGCCAGCAACGTGAAAGCCAGCAATGACTACGCTGCCACTGGGCCGCAGGACATGGTTATTCTTGCCATGAAGGCCCACCAGGTGGAGGCGGTTGCCAACGATGTGCCCAAGCTTTTTGGTCCCGATACGGTGGTGGTGACGATGCAAAACGGCATCCCGTATTGGTACTTTCATAAACATGGGGCCGCGCTGGAAGGCTCCGCCGTGCAAAGTGTGGATCCGTCAGGTGCGATTCTGAAAAATATCCCGGCGCATCGGGTAATTGGCTGCGTGGTGTATCCGGCCTCTGAACTGATTCAGCCCGGCGTGGTGAAGCACGTTGAGGGTGATCGCTTTCCGGTGGGAGAGCTCGATGGGACCACAACTGACAGGGTTACGCGGGTATCCGAGTGCTTTGCCAATGCGGGCTTCAAGGCGCCGGTTCTGGAGAATATACGTTCAGAAATCTGGCTTAAGCTTTGGGGCAATCTGACGTTCAATCCGATCAGCAGCCTTACCCATTCGACTTTGGTTGATATTTGCCAATACCCCCTGTCCCGCGAACTGGCAGCCAGCATGATGCGTGAGGCGCAGGAGATTGCGACCAAGCTGGGTATTGAGTTCCGTGTAACTTTGGATAAACGGATTGCAGGTGCTGAAAAAGTCGGCAAGCACAAGACTTCCATGCTGCAGGACGTGGAGGCGGGCCGGGCGCCGGAGGTCGATGCGCTGGTTGGATCGGTTGTGGAGCTGGGGCGGCTTACCCAAACGCCTACGCCGCACATTAGCACCGTTTACGCGTTGGTCAAATTGCTGGCGAAAACCATGGACGAAGGGGGTGGTGGTGTTCGTCTTCAACCCGTAACGGACTGAATTGGATTGGGCTCAGGGCTCCGTAGCCAGTGCCTTTTTCATGGCACGAATGGCTGCATCTGAGGGCGTAGCGAACTCATACTTGCCAGCCAGATCCAGGGCGCGTAGCAGCAGCAGATCGGTTGTTTTAAGAGATGTGAACTGTGTAACCGTCTTCTTCAACAAGTCCCCGGATACGTCCGGGTGCACATATATCCCATAACCCCAACTATCATTGGCTGCCGGTACCACCACGAGTTGAGCCAGGTGGATGCGCTCATCGGAGCCGAAATGGGTCTTCAGCGTGGACGATTGGGCGCTCTGGAGTCTTGTGATCAAGCCCGCCCATCGATCCGCTTGCCAATGGAAAGCAGCCTTGGTTGGCAGATAACTCTGCCCCAGGCCCTGTTGAGGCACGATCTCCACAACCGTGCCGCAAAGGTTCTCGGCCTTGACCAGGGTGGTTGTGACGCCACTTTTCATGCCAAAGCAGCTGGTTGTTTTCAGCTTTGACAGCACAATGGCCTGTTGCGCAGGAGGCAAATCCTTAAGCTCGACAGCCTTGCCATCCTTGACTGAGCCGACGTCGGCCAGAATCAGCACGGCCGCCTGAATGGGGGCGGTGTTAACCGCCGCCGGACGATAGCCAGAAGCAAGGCCGACTGTGGGGTTGCCATAGACCCAACACGGTGGAGAAGGTTTTTTGATCGCAGCCAAGACGTCCTGGGTCTCCTTGATATTGAGAACTGAGGACACGGATAAGCCTGTTGGACGAATGAACTCAGTCAACTCCTTGAGCGCAGCAAAGGTTTGAGATGTTCCTTCCCCGCGAATGACCTGGGGGTTCAGGTAGAGGCCACCATCGCAGGATTGCGCATGCGCGGGTATGAATTGCCAAAACAAAAGTGCAAGCAATGACAAGTTTTTCATGACAGGACGTCTCTCTCCGATAATTCTTTTGAAACGCCAGGCAACTTGCCTTCAGGCGTGGCCGAGCATCGCTGCCAATGAGGTCATGGCATCTCCGTATAAACCCTGACACGAAGCGTAAATTTGGCAAACTTGATCACAGTCAAGAGTTTTTTGATCGACACGCAAGACGATGCGGTTGTGATAAGTTCGGATGTGAAAAAGAAAAATATCCCAGTACTTATCAAGTTCACTAAACATAGGAGACAACGTGATGAACACCACATTTTCGAAGATCAGAAAAGTATTAAACACTGCTGTAACCGGAATAGCGGCTGCCGCTGCTTTGACGGTTGGTGGTTCCGCGATGGCAGCTTGGGAGCCCAGCAAGCCTGTAGAGTTCGTGATACCTGCCGGGACAGGAGGTGGTGCTGACCAAATGGCGCGTCTGATCCAAGGCATTGTGGTAAAGCACAAGCTGATGAAGGAATCGCTGATCGTCGTCAATAAATCTGGTGGCGCTGGTGCAGAAGGATTCCTCGCAATCAAAGAGGCGAAAGGTGATCCGCACAAAATCGTGATCACGTTGTCTAACCTGTTTACCACGCCTATGGCTACAGGCGTTCCTTTCAACTGGAAAGATTTGACCCCTGTTTCCATGTTGGCGCTCGACCAGTTTGTTCTTTGGGTTAATGCTGAGTCACCCTACAAAACTGCGAGTGAGTACATCGCGGCCGCCAAGGCTGCAGGCCCCAACAAGTTCAAAATGGGCGGTACAGGTTCCAAGCAAGAAGATCAAATCGTCACAGCGGGTCTGGAGAAAGCCACGGGTACAAAGTTTATCTACGTGCCTTACAAGGGCGGTGGTGAAGTGGCAGTTCAATTGGTGGGTGGACACATCGACTCCTCAGTGAACAATCCCGTTGAGGCGGTGGCTCAGTGGCGTGCAGGCAAGTTGCGCGCCTTATGTGTGTTCG
>JAKQJK010000220.1 GCA_029561195.1 Pseudomonadota bacterium | reverse complement strand
GTTGGTTAAGGCACTGGATTTTGATTCCAGCATGCGAAGGTTCGAATCCTTCCTCCCCTGCCAAATACGTCAGACGTACAGGCTTCAACGTTAATCATTTGCTGGGACTCTCATGCAGGCCACTCACCCTGATTTCATGGTCTTTACCGGCAATGCCAACCCTGGCATGGCCTCGGAAATCGCGACGCACCTTGGGATCACGTTAGGTGCCGCCAAGGTGGGGCGATTTTCAGATGGTGAAGTGACGGTTGAGATCAACCAGAACGTACGGGCCCGTGAAGTGTTTGTGGTGCAGTCCACCTGCGCGCCAACCAACGAAAACCTGATGGAACTACTGATCATGGTGGATGCACTCAAACGTGCATCGGCCGAGCGGATCAGTGCGGTGATTCCGTATTTTGGTTATGCCCGGCAGGACCGTCGCCCACGTTCCACGCGAGTGCCCATCACCGCCAAAGTGGTAGCCAATATGCTGCAGGCGGTGGGCGTGGCCAGTGTGCTGACGATGGATCTGCATGCTGACCAGATTCAGGGATTTTTTGATATCCCGGTGGACAACATTTATGCGTCACCCGTGTTGCTGGGTGACCTGCGGCAGAAGAATTATGAAGACCTGATTGTGGTCTCGCCCGATGTGGGTGGTGTGGTGCGTGCCCGTGCGCTGGCCAAGCAGCTCAATTGCGATCTGGCCATCATCGACAAGCGCCGCCCCCGGGCCAACGTGAGCGAAGTGATGCATGTGATCGGTGAAATTGAAGGCCGTAACTGCGTGATCATGGACGACATGATCGACACCGCCGGCACGCTGGTGAAGGCGGCTGAAGTATTGAAAGAGCGTGGTGCAAAGAAGGTCTATGCCTATTGCACGCACCCGATTTTTTCGGGCCCCGCCATTGAGCGCATCGCGCAGGGCTCGGCATTGGATGAGGTGGTGGTCACCAACACCATCCCGTTGAGCGCCGCCGCTGCAGGGTGCCAGAAAATTCGCCAGCTCACTGTGGCTCCGCTGATCGCCGAGACGATCCAGCGCATTGCCAAAGGTGAGTCGGTAATGAGTTTGTTCTCGGAACAGGAAAACCTTTTTTAAGGTTTGCCGAATCGGGACAAAAAGCTGATCCGCTGGCTGTCAAAGCCTGTTTTGGGTCTTTTTAACCGGAGTCACACTGGTCGCGGTGGACTCTATTTTGGAGTGAACTATGAAATTCGTCGCTTTTGAGCGCGCAAAGCAGGGCACGGGTGCGAGCCGCCGTCTCCGCATCACCGGCCGCACGCCCGGTATCGTCTATGGTGGCGCTGGCGAGCCGCAACTGATCGAGCTTGACCACAATGCGCTGTGGCACGCCATCAAGAAGGAGGCCTTCCATTCCACCGTTCTGGACATGGAAATCAACACCAAAACCAATCAGGTTTTGCTGCGCGACGTGCAGATGCACCCGTACAAGCAACTCATTCTGCACATCGACTTCCAGCGCGTGGATGCCAACACCAAGCTGCACATGAAGGTGCCTCTCCACTACAGCGGCGACGAGAACTCCCCTGCCGTGAAGACCGATGGCTGCATTGCGAACCACGTTGTCACTGAAATTGAAGTGATGTGTCTGCCAGCCGACCTGCCTGAGTTCATCAAGGTCGATTTGAGCGGTTTGAAGAAGGGCGCTTCCCTGCATCTGGCCGACATCACCCTGCCAAAGGGCGTGACGGCTGTGACCCACGGCAAAAACAACCCTGTTCTGGTGTCGGTGGTTGCCATCGCTGGCGCCGAAGCAGCTCCAGCAGAGGCCGCCGCAACGCCAGCTGCTGCCAAGGCTGCAGCTGGCAAGGAAGCTGCCGCTGCCAAGGCGCCAGCAGCAGCCAAGGCCCCCGCTGCCAAAGCTCCTGCAAAGAAGTAAACGAACCTCTGCCTCGCAGACTCGTCAACGGCCCACTTCGGTGGGCCTTTTTTTTCCCCTGATAATTTCGACATGATTAAGCTGTTTGTGGGTCTTGGTAACCCCGGTCCTGAATACGAGCTTACCCGCCACAATGCAGGGTTCTGGTGGGTGGATGCACTCGCACGTGAACTTAAAGTATCGATGGTCATGGACAAGAGTTACCACGGCCTGGTTGCCCGCACCACACTGGGCGGCAATACGATCTGGCTGCTCGAGCCCCAGACGTTCATGAACCTGTCGGGCAAGTCAGTCGCGTCCCTGGCGCGCTTCTTCAAGATTGCACCGCAGGAGATTCTGGTCGCACATGACGAAATTGACATCGTCCCAGGTCAGGTGAAGCTCAAACTGGGCGGTAGCCATGCCGGTCACAACGGACTACGCGATATTCACGCGCAGTTGGGAACGGGCGACTATTGGCGGCTACGTCTTGGAGTGGGGCATCCGGGCGTGAAGGCTGAAGTAGTGAACTGGGTTTTAAAGAAACCTTCACTGGACCATCGGATCGCCATCGACGAATGCATTGCCCGATCGGTCAAAGCGGCAACGCTATTTGCGGCCGGTGAAATGGATAAGGCTACGATGCTTGTGCACACCAGCAAACCACCACGCCCGAAACCACCACGACCCGAGCCGAAACCAATCACGGATATCTGAACAGTCTGCCCATATCGGCTGGCCATAAAACAATAAAGGGAGAACTTCGTGATGACAGATCTAAAACCACACGCACTTCTATTTGCTATATTTTTGATAGCTTTTGCATAATGATGCCGGGGGTGGCTTAAGCTCAAAAAGTGTTCAAATGTGGCACTGTTTACAGCCAGATTCCCTATTCGGACGACGCGGATATTGAAGCTAAAGTCAACCGCACCAGCACCCGGAAGGCTCAAGCCGAGGCCAATACGGTGCGAACAGCTGAGATTGCCAATCAAATGGAATGGGAACGACTGGCAAAGGAAGAGCACGATCTAGCAGCCCACGCCGCGCTAAACGCACAACCAAAATCAAAGCCAGCTGCCAGCGCCAAAACCTCCAGCAATATGAAAAAGAAGAAGGCAGATTCAGAATTTTTCACTGCCCAGTCGCCATAGGCAGCCGCCAGCAGGACATCCGGCAAGTAGCGGATCAGGTACTGCTTGATTCAGGGCTGGCACTCTTGCCCGATTTACCCGCCTCGGCCTGCAATCGTTGAAACTTCTGCCACAGTGTTTCGCGACTTTCAACAAAGTCAGGATTCAGTGGAATACACGCCACGGGGCAAACCTGTACGCATTGTGGCTCGTCAAAATGACCCACACACTCCGTACATTTGTGAGGATCAATCTCGTAGATCTCCTTGCCCAGATAAATCGCCTCATTCGGGCACTCAGGCTCGCACACGTCGCAATTAATGCACTCGTCAGTGATCAGCAGCGCCATGGCGTCCCCTGAAAAGCAAATGCTCTGCCCTGCGACACACCTGGATAGCGAGGTAATTGTTTGCCCATGGTCCAATTATCGACGGAGGAGATGCGCCGCATGCAATATCCACGTTGGCATGGGGACTAAGCAATATTTGGCGGTATGCTTTCCGCCAACATGCGCCTGTTCATCCTGAAACGAGTCATCACGCTGCTGGCCACACTGGTGGGGGCCTCGCTAGTGGTATTTCTGGTTCTGGAAATTCTCCCTGGCAATGCCGCGCAGATGCTGATGGGACCCGACGCCGATCCTGAAGCGGTCGTAGAGCTGGCAACACGCCTCGGACTGGACCAGCCGGCCATGGTCCGCTACGGCCATTGGGTTGGTGGCTTGCTCACTGGCGACCTGGGCACTAGCTATGCCTACAGCTCGCCGGTTCTGGAACTGATTCAGGAACGGCTGGCGCTGACCGTGCCACTGGCCTTGATGGCAATGATCCTGACGACGGTTCTGGCCATTTCCGCCGGCCTGTATGCAGCCGCCCGGCATAACCGGGCAGGTGACGTCGGCATCATGGGGCTTACACAAATCGGCATAGCAATACCCAATTTCTGGTTCGCCATTTTGCTAATTTTGCTTTTTTCAGTACACCTGAACTGGTTTTCAGCAGGTGGTTTTCCGGGCTGGGGCGACGGTTTCTGGCCTGCATTTCAATCGCTGGTATTGCCCGCCATATCTTTGGCGGTGGTACAGGCTGCGATACTGGCACGCATCACCCGATCGGCCGTGCTGGAGGTCTTGCGGGAAGACTTTGTGCGCACAGCTCGCTCCAAGGGACTCTCCCAGCGCGCGGCCTTATGGCGTCACGTACTGCGCAACGCCATGATTCCCGTAATCACGGTCATGGGCCTTCAGTTTGCCAACCTGTTGGCCGGCACCATCGTAGTGGAGAACGTGTTTTATCTGCCAGGACTGGGACGCTTGATCTTCCAATCCATTGCCAACCGCGACCTTATCGTCGTGCGCAATTGTGTGATGCTGTTGGCCGCAATGGTGGTGACTGTCAACTTCTTGGTGGACGTGCTGTATGCAGTGATCGATCCGCGCGTCAAGGCAAGCGACATATGACCGTCGGCTTCAACCAGCGCGCCCTGCGTCATCCCAGTTTCCTGTTAGGTGGTGCATTGACGCTGCTGCTCTTGCTGGCTGCGTCCCTCTCGCTGTTCTGGACGCCCTGGCCTGTATTTGAGGTCAACATGCCGGGCAAACTGGCATCGCCTTCGGCTGCTCACTGGTTGGGGACAGACCCGTTTGGTCGGGACGTCGCCTCATTGTTGCTGGTTGGTGCGCGCAATTCCATTTTGGTGGGTGTGATTGCTGTCAGCATTGGCATGACCGCAGGCACAGCGCTGGGCTTGATCGCGGCCGCCTGCAAAGGCTGGATTGAAGAACTCATCATGCGGCTGTCAGACTTCACTTTCGCTTTTCCGGCAATCCTGTCTGCCATCATGATGACTGCCGTATTTGGCGCTGGAATAGTGAACTCGATCATCGCCATCGGCATCTTCAACATTCCCACATTTGCCAGGGTGACGCGGGCTTCGGCCAATGCGATCTGGTCTCGCGAGTTCATTTTGGCGGCGCGCGCCTGCGGAAAAGGCCCGGTGCGCATTACGCTTGAACATGTGCTACCCAACATTTTGTCGGTGCTGATCGTTCAGGGCACCATCCAGTTCGCGCTGGCCATACTTGCGGAGGCGGCCTTGTCCTATCTGGGGTTGGGCACGCAGCCGCCCCAGCCCTCCTGGGGACGCATGTTAAGCGAAGCCCAGTCGCTGCTGTTTCAGGCACCGCTTCTGGCGGTCTTTCCCGGTGTGGCCATTGTGCTAGCTGTGCTGGGGCTCAATCTCATGGGCGACGGCTTGCGTGATGTGCTCGATCCGCGTCTGGCCAGAATGCGCTAGGGCATACCCCATGTCGTTGCTTTCCGTCACCAACCTTCGCATCAGCTTGCAAACCCACCGTGGTCTGGCAATCGCCGTGCGCGAGGTGAGTTTCGCGCTGGAGCGCGGCAAATCACTGGGTTTGATTGGTGAATCCGGCAGCGGCAAATCCATCATGGCCCTGTCGCTTCTGGGCTTGCTGCCGGAGCAAGCTCATGTGTCAGGCAGTATCCGGTTTGCTGGGCAGGAGCTTGCGGGCGCTGACGAAAAGACTTGGTGCAAATTGCGGGGCAACCGCATCGGCATGGTGTTTCAAGAACCCATGACAGCCCTGAACCCTGTCCACACCGTCGGCCACCAAGTAGCGGAGCCCTTGCGGCTGCACGAAGGCTTGTCACTTCGGCAAGCGCGAGAGAAGGCTTTGGCGTTATTGAATCGCGTTGGCATCCCGGACCCCGTCAAACGAATCGACGCCTACCCTCATCAATTTTCGGGTGGCCAGAGGCAGCGCATCACCATCGCCATGGCACTGGCCTGCGGGCCTGACCTGCTCATAGCCGATGAGCCCACCACAGCGCTGGATGTCACGGTGCAGAGGCAAATTCTCGAACTGATACAAGACCTGGTCACCGAGCGCAATATGGCCCTGCTGTTGATATCGCATGATCTTGGCTTGATTGCCCAAAACGTGGAGCACATGCTGGTCATGTACGGTGGCAGCATTGTTGAAAGTGGTCCGACCCAAGGGGTGTTTTCACGCATGGCACATCCTTACACACAAGGGCTGTTTGCCGCCCGGCCACGGCTTGGTCAACGCGGCATCGATGGTCGTCGGGTTCGCCTGTCCACCATTGGAGGGTCGGTCCCGGAACTGATTGACCTGCCATCCGGGTGCCCTTTCTACGGCCGCTGCCCCATCGGTATCGAGGCCTGCGCACAAACGGTTCCCGGACCTGTAGCGTTGGGCGCAGGGCATGTCGTGCGATGCATCCGGACAGGCGAAAGCATATGAGCACGCCCCTGTTGCAGGTCACCGATCTGGTTCGATACTACCCCCTGCCACGTGAACGCTTGTTTGAAGCTCCCGGGAAGGTACATGCGCTCAATGGTGTCACTTTCGCAATCCAGTCCGGCCGCAGCCTGGGCATAGTCGGTGAGTCCGGTTCAGGTAAATCAACCCTAGCAAGGCTGGTCATGGCACTGGAACCGCCCACCGCCGGTACCGTACAGTTTTTGGGTCGCGACCTGCACGGTTTGGCTCCGTCCGCTCTGCGTGAAGCACGACAAGACTTTCAAATGGTCTTTCAGGACCCCTACGGATCGCTAGATCCACGCCAACGCGTTGAGCGCATTGTTGTTGAGCCCTTGAGCGCGCAAGGTCGAACCAGTCGTGATGAGCAGCGTGAACGCGCCGCAGCAGTGCTGCTGTCGGTCGGCCTGCGTGCAGCTGACCTAGACAAGTACCCCCATGAATTTTCCGGTGGGCAGCGACAACGCATTGCCATTGCGCGGGCATTGATCACCCGGCCCAAACTCATCGTGGCAGATGAACCTGTCAGTGGCTTGGATGTGTCTGTTCAGGCTCAGGTGCTGAACCTGCTGGACGATTTGCGTAGCGAATTCGGCATAACCTACCTGTTGATCAGCCACGATCTGGCCGTTGTGGACCATTTGTGCGACGACGTTGCGGTCATGACGCAAGGGCGTATCGTTGAAATGGGCACCGCACAGTCCATCTTTCAGTCGGCCGTTCACCCCTACACCCAGGCGCTTCTGAAAGCAATTCAAGAACCGGGGTGACGTCATCCAAACCTTCATCTGCCACGTTCATGTCGGGGATGATGTAAATTCGCAAAACTGACTGGAGAAAGACACCATGATGAAACGACGCACCCTGCTGGCTGGCTCCGTTGCAGCCGCCACCGTGACCTTGCCAATGGCTTCACACGCCCAACGCAAAAAAGACGCCATCGTGCTGGCGATGGCGCTGGAACCTCCGGGACTGGATCCCACGGCAGGTGCGGCCTCCGCCATAGCGGAGATCGTGCAGTACAACATTTTCGAGACTCTCACCAAGATTAATAGCGACGGTACGGTATCACCGCTCCTGGCCGAAACTTGGGAGGTGTCGCCCGACCTCAAGACATACACCTTCAAGCTGAAAAAAGGGGTGAAATTCCAGAATGGCGAGGCGTTCAACGCCAATGCTGTCAAGTTTTCGTTTGAACGTGCTGGTTCAGAAAAAAGCACCAACAAAGATAAACGTACATTCGCCAGCATGGATAGCGTTGCGGTTGTCGATGAATATACGGTGGTGATTCTCAACAAGGCACTGGACCCTGATTTTCTATTTCTGATGGGCCAGGCCACAGCCATCATAGTCGAGCCCAAAAGCGCGGACACCAACGCAACCAAACCTATAGGTACCGGGCCCTTCCAGCTGGATACCTGGTCCAAGGGGTCATCGGTCAGTCTGAAGAAGTGGCCTGGCTTCCGAAACGCTGTGGCCATCAAGTTGAACAGGGCTACGTTCCGCTTCATCAGTGATCCCGCCGCGCAAGTAGCTGCACTGCTTTCGGGCGATGTCGACGCATTCCCACGCGTCACCCCACGCAGTGTGCCGCAGTTCAAGAACAATCCGAAGTTTCAAGTGGTGGTCAGTGGCTCGCGGGCAAAAACCATCCTGGCCATCAACAACAAAAAGAAACCGTTAACTGACGTGCGCGTCCGGCGTGCCATCGCTGCGGCCATTGACCGCAAGGCCGTTATTGATGGTGCTGGTGACGGCTATGGCGCGCCCATTGGCAGTCATTACGTGCCAGGCGCCCTGGGTTATGTTGACACGACTGGTGTGAACCCGTTTAATATTGAAAAAGCGAAAGCTCTGCTCAGTGAAGCGGGTATCAAAACACCCTTGGAGCTGACCCTGACTTTGCCACCGCCACCCTATGCCCGCCAGGGTGGGGAAGTCATCACAGCCCAACTTGCAAAAATTGGCATCGTGGCCAAGATCGAAAGCGTGGAATGGGCGCAGTGGCTGAGCGGCACCTACACCAACAAAAACTACGACCTCACCATCATCTCCCATGTCGAACCTTTCGATCTGGGCAACTTCGCCAAGCCTGGTTACTACTGGGGCTACGAGTCGCCCAAATTCAATGAACTGTTTGACAAGATTCAAAATTCGCCGCGCCCTGCGGACCGGGCAAAACTGCTCGGTGACGCCCAGCGCATGATCGCCAATGACGCGGTACACGCTTTCCTGTATCAGCCGCAATGGATCACGGTAGCCAACAAAAACATCAAGGGTCTGTGGAAAGACATGCCGGTGTTTGTTAACGACCTGTCGGCGCTCTCGTGGTCTTAATTCGAACCTGCAAATGGCCGACGCTCCCACGCAACTGTATGAACTCTCTGCTCCAGAGCTGATTGACGCCTTCAGCCGGGGGACCGTGTCACCAGTCGAAGTGGTGCGATCGGTGTTGGATCGCATCAGTCGGTGGGAGCCTCACATTCAGGCGACCTATCTGTTGCGCCCTGATTTGGCGCTGGGTCAGGCACGGGCCTCCGAATCGAGGTGGCGCAAGCATGAACCCTGCGGCGCACTGGATGGAGTGCCCACTACTATAAAGGAAAATATTGCGACCGCGGGTGATCCCTTACCCGCTGGAACTGCAGCAGTCGATCTGGTGCCTGCACCGGCGGATGCTCCACCTGCAGCACGTTTGCGGGAAGCCGGTGCCATCATGGTGTCCAAAACCACGATGCCGGACTACGGCATGTTGTCCTCGGGGTTGTCCACGTTCCACCCCCTGGCGCGCAATCCATGGGACGTAAGCAAAACACCCGGCGGCTCCAGTGCCGGAGCAGGCGCAGCCGCGGCCGCGGGCTATGGTCCGCTGCACATCGGCACAGATATCGGTGGCTCATTGAGGCTACCTGCTGGTTGGTGTGGCATCTTCAGCCTCAAACCCAGCCTGGGCCGCATTCCGATAGACCCGCCATATACGGGCCGTGCGGCTGGGCCCATGACCCGGCGGGTGGCCGACTCTGCGTTGATGATGCAGGTGCTGTCGCAACCCGATGTACGTGACAGCATGAGTTTGCCTTTTCAACCCATCGCCTGGGACCAGTTTGACAAAGGTGTTGCTGTTCTCAAGGGTCTGCGAATTGGTTTGCTGATGCAGGCAGGCTGCGGACTACCTGTAGAGGCGGAAGTACAGAAAGCTGTACTTCGCGCTGCACTGTTGTTCGAAAAGGCCGGCGCCATCGTGGAGCCGCTGAAGCCGTTCATGACTCAAACCATGCTGGAGGGGCTGGATCACTTTTGGCGCATGCGTTCGTACCGTGATCTGGCTGCATTACCGGCGGAACGGAGAGCAAAAGTGTTGCCCTATATTCTGCAATGGGCCAACAGTGCAGCTGAATTTACAGGGACACAGGTCTACTTTGCAGCCAGCCAGTCGCACGCCACGCGGCTCGCCAGTGCCAACGCCTGTCGCGCGTTCGACTACGTGATCTCGCCCACATCCCCCATGCCCGCGTTTGCAGCCGAATTGCCCTCTCCAACCAATGACCCCTTGCGCGGGCTGGAGCACATAGGTTTTACCGTGCCTTACAACATGTCGGAGCAACCCGCTGCCTCCATCAACTGTGGCTACACACAAAGTGGGCTACCCATCGGCCTCCAGATCGCAGGGCAGCGTTTTGATGATCTCGGCGTGTTGCAGGTGTCACGCGCGTTTGAGCTGCTACGCGATCCCCAACGGCCCTGGCCACAGCCTCCTGCATAAGCTGTTACATCATCGTCACTATCACGTCGGCGGCTTTGCCGAGCGCGTCTGGTCGTAAATGGGCTGCGGTGGCATGTCAGCCAGGTGCTGTGTTTCGGCCCAGCTAAGTATTTGAACCTCGGCGCCCGACATCCTGACACGGTTGATACCCCCGTTTGGAATGTCGGCCTGGCGCGGCCCGTTCAGAG
Organism: Pseudomonadota bacterium; assembly: GCA_029561195.1. Classification (GTDB taxonomy): domain Bacteria; phylum Pseudomonadota; class Gammaproteobacteria; order Burkholderiales; family Burkholderiaceae_C; genus Egaibacter. The sequence goes on along the minus strand of JAKQJK010000220.1, from coordinate 7,160 downwards.
GCAACGCCTGCGCGGTGCGATACACCATGTCCAACACGCCACCATGTGTCACCACCAGCAGGGTTTGCGCCGGGTACGCCGCGGCCAGGCGCCACAGTGCCTTCATCACCCGCGCATGAAAGTGGCGTGTACTCTCACCACCACCGAATGAATAGTCGGCCTGAAACTTCACCCATTGCTGCAGGGCGTCTGGAAACTGTGCCTTGATGTCTTCTATCCGCAGGCCATCCACAACGCCGAAATTTTGCTCGCGAAGCGCGGCGTCCGGCAGGCTGTCCAACCCGAGCTGCAGGGCTGCCGGCATCGCCGTCTGCCGCGTCCGCGTCAAGTCGCTGCACACCAGCTGATGCACTGTTTCACCTGCCAGGCAAACACCCACGCGACGCGCCTGCTCATGCCCCACTGCATTCAACGGCACATCCGACTGCCCCTGAAAACGCAGCTCGCGGTTCCAGTCTGTTTCTCCATGGCGAACCAGTATCAGTTCGGTCATGCCGTGGCGCTCATGCCTCAGCCTCGACCTCAGTTTCGCCTTCTGGTTCGGCCGCCGCCTTGACGATGATCACGGGTACACCGGATGCGTGCAGCACCTCGTTGGAGACAGAGCCCAGCAACGCACTGCGCAGGGTAGTCATGCCACTCGCGCCCATCACCACCATGTCACATTCAAAGCGCTCCAGAATATCGATGATGGTGTGCGCAGGGTCGCCAGAAGAGACCTCTGACTGATAGGAAATATTGGCCTCTTTCAGCAGCTCTTCGGCGGACTGCAGTGTGTGGGCACCCGCCGCAGCGCTCACTGCTTCCAGCACTTGCGGATCATGCGCTACCACCAGCTCGTACAGCGTCGCTGGCTCCTGAATATTGGCCAACACAACACTGGTGTCCAGACCAGCACGCGCCATGCGTATCGCAAAGCGAACTGCCTCCAGCGACACATCCGACCCATCCACAGGCAACAGCAATTTCATGGTATTCCCCTATTTCTGGCTACGTACCTTGTCCATGATGCGCTTTAAAACCATCGGCTCAACAAATTTGTCTACCTCACCGCCCAGGGTGGCTATTTCACGCACAAAAGTGCTGGAGATGAACTGGTACTTGTCACTGGGCGTCAGAAAAACGGTTTCCACGTCTGGCATCAAGGTTCTGTTCATGCCAGCCAGCTGAAACTCGTAATCAAAGTCAGTCACGGCCCGCAGGCCACGCACCATGGCTTTGGCCCCACGTGCCACGACGAAATCACGCATCAAGCCATCAAAACTCTCAACCGTTACATGAGGGTAAGACTTCACTACGTCGCGGGCCATGTCCACCCGCTCGGCTAGAGAGAACATCGTTTTTTTGTGATGCCCTGCAGCAACCGCGACGATCACGCGGTCAAACAATTGCGCTGCGCGCCGGACCACATCTTCATGACCCAACGTCATTGGATCAAAGGTGCCGGGATAAACGGCAATCACTTTATTGGACATGTTGTTTTCCTCTACGTCGGCCCAACGGCCTGCTGATGCGCCGCATTATGCAGTGCCGGAATCTGGCGGTGTGAATGTATCTGCGGTTACAGGCCCCAGCAGGTGAGCGTGAACAGCACCCGCTCTCAGGTGTCGAAGTGATTTGAGCCCGAATGGAAGCAGCGCCTCGTCCGTCCATACTTTTGGCGCTTCAAGATATACAAAACCTGCCGGCTTGACCGAGCGTCCAGCCGCCTGCAGTGCCGGATCAAACATGCCACCTTCAAACGGAGGGTCCAGAAAAATCAGATCCAGACTTGCGGGTGACGCGTGTTTAAGCATGCTCACGCCATCACCGCGCTGTACATTGACTGCGCTGGCCTGCAGTTTGGCCTGAATCGTTTTGAGCTGTGCCACCAGGGCCAGGTCATGCTCCACAATCTGCACATCCACCGCACCACGGGAAGCAGCTTCAAAACCGAGCGCACCAGTACCGGCAAACGCGTCAAAGCAGCGCCAGCCTGTCAGGTCTTGCCCCAGCCAGTTGAAGAGCGTCTCACGCACGCGGTCGGGCGTCGGTCGAAGGCCAGGCATGTTCGCCACCGGCAGTTTGGTGCGTTTCCACTGTCCGCCGATGATGCGGACCTCATTGGCCAGTGCTTTAGCCGGTCGTTTTACCACGGGTTTTCGGCTGGCACCGGTATTGGATGCCGACTTGTTTTTGGGTTTCATGGTGCCTAGCGTAGCGGGTATTGCGGAACCGTAAACGCCCGCCCTGCAATTCCTTCCTGCTCGCAGGCCCGCAGAACCGCTGGCCGCTGCTCCAGCGTTTTCAACATGTGGTGCACGTGGGGCAGATTGGCAAACACGTCACTGGCCAGTCCATCACCTCGCGGATACAGCTGCGCCCAGCGCGCACAAACAGCCAGATAGATATCGCAGGTAGTCAGGGTTTCGCCCAGCAACCATGGGCCACCGTGACGAGCCATCTCGGCGTCCAGCAGCGTGAAATGCCTCACCACACGGGCGCCAAGCCCTCGCCGCAGCGCCGGTATGGCGGCAACATCTGCAACATACCGGTCGCTGTAAAACAGGCCCCGCAAATCGGCATGAAGGGTGTTGGACAGGAAAAACAGCCATTTGAGATAACGCCCGCGAGAGCGCGCGTATGCCGGTTGCAACGCTTTATGTTGTTCACTCAAATGCAGCAGGATTGCGGCGGTTTCGAACAGTGGTTCGTCCTGATGGAAGTCAACCAACACCGGCACCAGCCCCTGAGGATTGAGCGCCAGAAACGCTGCGTCCCGGCTCGCTGCGCCTGCCCCCTCCACCAGCAGTGCCGCAAAAGATGCACCCAACTCCTCCAGAGCGATGCGCACGACCAGATTGGCGCTGTCCGGCACGTAAAAAAGCGTGTACGGCGTGCTCTGGGTGAGGGGTGTCTGGCTCATAAAACCGCCTTTCTGGCTTGAAAGTGAATGCTACTACCGTTGCTGCATGTTTTATTTGCGTCCGGCGCAGCTAAAGCCTATGCTTGAATCGAATTTTCTTGATACCCCAACTCAACAGGAGTGCATCATGTACAGGCGAATTTTGCTGGCATACGATGGTTCAGAGAGTGGCCAAAAGGCTTTGCTGGATTGTCAGGATCTGGCGCAGTGGAGCCAGTCCGAACTGACTCTGGTTGCAGTGATGCCGCTGCACATGGACTTGATGGGCATGGGCGGTGGTGTGTATGACCCCCAGCTGATGGAGCAGGAAAAAGCGGCGCTTCAGGACGTGCTTGATGACGGCCTGCAACGCCTGCAAGCCGCTGGTCACAAGGCCACGGGCACGGTACTGGTAGGAGAAGTTGTAGACGAAATAACCAAACACGCACGCCTGATCTCGGCCGACCTGATTGTTGTAGGCCACCGGCACCTGGACAGCTGGGCTGCACGCTGGTGGCGTGGCTCGATCTCCAAAGTGCTGATTGAACACGCTCCTTGCAGCGTGCTGGTGGCCATCATCCGCTGATCGTTCAAGCGGGGTCCAGCAGGGTTTCGTCAGGACTAACCGCCCACAACCACTGTCACCATATTGGCCGGTTGCAGTTTGCGGGCGAATGCCGCTCGAATGTCAGCGACGGTGATTCTTTCAACCTGCTGCGTCCATGTATCCAGATAATCCAGCGCCAGCCCGTTCCAGGCGATGTTGGCCACATTGTCCAACAGCTTGCGGTTGCTGTCGATGCGCAGCGCAAAGCCGCCAATCAGGTTGTCCTTGGCGGCCTGCAGCTCGACTGGCGTCGGGCCTTCGGCTACAAACCGGGCGACCACCTCGCGCGACACCTTCACCGCCTGGTCGGCCTGATCTGGCCGGGTCTGAAGGCCCACCGTGAAAGCACCAGCGTGCAGGCCCGGCGCAAAATAGCTGTACACGCTGTAGCTCAGGCCCCGCTTTTGCCTCACCTCTTCGGTCAGGCGGGATACAAAACCGCCGCCGCCCAGAATGTAGTTGCCGACGGTCAGCGCGAAAAAATCAGGGTCTTCACGCTTGTAACCCGGTTGGCCAATCAACACGTGGGCCTGCGCTGAATCAAACGGCAGGCGCTGCTCTACCGGTTTGCTCAAAGGGGCCACCTCGGCAACCGCTGGCAAATGCGGGCAGGCTGAAACTGCGGACGAGGGCAACCGTGCCAGCAACTGCGTCACCAGCGCGTCCCCCTGGGCGCGGTTTACCGCCCCCACCAGCGTCACTTTGGCGCGGCATGGCACGATCAGGCGGCGGTAAAGCGCCTGCATGTCCGCCACGCTGATGCGCGCCAACGTTTCCTGTGTGACCTCATAACCATAAGGATGCTGGCCGTACACCGCCGCACCGAAAGCACGCCCGGCCAGAGTGGCGGGGCGGGTGTTGGACTCCTTGATGGACGCATTCAACGTTTCACGCTGTCGCTGCCAGATCGTTTCAGGAAACGCAGGATCACCCAGTTGTCGCGCCGCCAGCGCTACGGCTTTGGGCAACAGGTCCGGGTAGGTTAGCGAGCGCAACGAAAAACTCATGCGATCGGTACTTGCACTGCCACCAAAGGACGCACCCAGATCAGCCCAGGCTTCGCTGAGCGCGTTTTCATCCAGCGCAGGCTCGGCGCTGATTTTGCCCGCCCGCACACCCTTGCCTGTCATGCTGGCGGTGACGCCCGCCAGCCCGGCTTTATCCGCCGGGTCGCGTCGGCTGCCTGCGTCAAAATCGATCTGCACATCCACCATCGGGATACCAGGGCTTTGCACCAGATACACCTGCGCACCCGAGGTTTGCGTCCACTTTTCAATGGGGATGCCAGCGAGTGAATTGTGGGAATAGGTAATGCAAAAAAGGCCTGTAACCGTCGTCAGTATTGCGTGAGAAGCTATATTTTTAATGGTAATCATGGGTTGTCTCTCTACGCCTGATCAGTGCCGGGCACCGACGGGTGGTGTGCGTGGCTTGCGGGTTTTGTCCATCAGCTGTGGCTGCAGCACAGCCACTGTGAGCTGGTCGTCCCCAAAGTACTTGCCGGCAACGGCCTTCACCTGATCCGCCGTCACTGCGCGCAGCCGGGCAATCAGCCGTTCGTCCGCGTCCAGCGGCAGGCCCAGCACCCAGTTGTTGCCCAAAGCACGCGCCTGATTGAAGACCGAATCCAGCTGATACACCTGACCCGCCACCCATTGGGTTTTCACGCGGTTCAGCTCTGCCTCGGTCACGCCCTCACGGGCCACACGGGCCACCTGCTCGCGCAACGCCGCCTCCACCTGCTGCGTGGTTTTGCCCGCTGCCGGCACACCGCCCAGCATGAAGAGTTGTGGCCCGCGACCCCACAGGCCGTTGTAGGCACCGGCGCTGTCGGCCACGCGGTTGTCGCCCTGCGTCAGCGCCCGGTCCAGCCGCGCTCCGCTGTAGCCGTCCAGCACAGCGGCCAGCACGGTCAGCGCCAGCGCTTCCTGGTCACCCGGCTGCGCGCCTTCCAGCGACTGAACACTCGGCACTTTGAACGCCATCGACACATAAGCCTGCTCGGCAGGCGCCTTGAAATCGATACGCCGCACACCGGTTTGCTCCGGCTCAAGGCGTGGCTTGCGCGGCGGCACGGCACGTACCGGGATGCCGCCGTAATACTTTTCAGCCAGCTGGCGCACTTGCGCCACCTCTACGTCACCGGCCACCACCACTGCAGCATTACCGGGCACATACCAGCGACGGTAAAATTCTCGCACGTCGCTTGCGGTCATGGCGTCCAGATCACTCATCCAGCCAACCACGGGCCTGCGATACGGTGACGCTACAAATACCGTAGCTGCCAGTGTTTCACCCATGAGGGCTCGCGGGCTGTCGTCGGTGCGCAGGCGGCGCTCCTCCTTCACCACTTCAATCTCTTTGGCAAATTCCTCGTCGCTCCACTGGTTGTTGGCAAAACGGTCGGCTTCGAGTTTCATCACGTCTTCCAGGCGACTGGCCGGAATCTGCTGGTAATAACCGGTGTTGTCCTTGCTGGTGAAGGCGTTTTCGCGCCCACCCAGCGCCGCCACGCGGCGCGAAAACTCCCCCGCCTTCACGCCGGGCGTGCCCTTGAACATCATATGCTCGAGCACGTGGGCCACGCCCGAGGTGCCGTCCACCTCGTCCATGGAGCCGGTGCGCACCCACAACATGTGCGCGACGGTGGGCGCGCGGTGGTCGGGTTTCACAATTACCGTCAGGCCATTGGCCAGCGTGAATTGTTCGACTTTGGGGGGCGTTTGGGCGGTGGCGTTGATGCTGGCGGCAAAGCCCATCAACACGCCCAGAAGGGGTACAAGACGTTTCATAGAATGGTGTGATTCTAAGAACGCATGCAATGTTCAGCTTTTTCAAAAAAAAACCTCCTCCCGAAACGCCCCAAGCTACGCCCGTTGCGGTCAACCCTGCGGTAATCACATCCGCAGCGCCAGTTGTTGCAGCAGCACTGGCACCGGCCGCCCAGCCTCCTGTTGCCGAGCGCAAATCGTGGCTGGACAAGCTCAAAACCGGCCTGCGCAAGACCGGCTCCAGCATCGCTACTGTGTTCACCGGCACGCAGATCGACGACGCGCTGTATGAAGAACTGGAATCTGCCCTTCTGATGGCCGACACGGGTGTGAAGGCAACGCAGCACCTTCTGGACGATCTCAAGCGCCGCGTGAAAGAAACCAAAACCACCAACCCCGCCGACGTGAAAGGCCTGCTGGCCCAGGCGATTGCTGATTTGTTGGCGCCACTGGAAAAAGTGCTGACCATTGGCGAGCATAAGCCCACCGTCATCATGGTGGCGGGCGTAAACGGGGCTGGCAAAACCACCTCTATCGGCAAGCTGACCCGCCACCTGTCTGCGCAGGGCGCTACGGTTTTGCTTGCAGCAGCAGATACGTTTCGCGCCGCAGCGCGCGAGCAACTGGTGGTCTGGGCCGACCGCAACACGGTGGAAATCATCAGCCAGGAGGGCGGCGACCCCGCTGCCGTGAGCTTTGACGCCGTGAGCGCGGGCAAGGCACGCGGCAAGGACGTGGTATTGGTCGACACCGCCGGGCGCCTGCCGACGCAGCTGCACCTGATGGAAGAGCTGCGCAAAATCAAACGCGTCGTGCAAAAAGCCGACGCCAGCGCACCGCATGAGGTGCTACTGGTGATTGACGGCAACACGGGGCAAAACGCCCTCACCCAGGTCAA
>JAKQJK010000027.1 GCA_029561195.1 Pseudomonadota bacterium | reverse complement strand
TCCAGTACTCGCAGCCATCAATACGCTGCCCTGCTGTTCATTGATCTGGATAATTTCAAGACTCTCAACGACACCCATGGCCATTACATGGGTGACTTGTTGTTGCAGCAGGTTGCGGCGCGTTTGCGGGGCAGCGTGCGCGAAGCCGATACCGTTGCCCGGCTCGGAGGGGATGAGTTTGTGGTGATGGTGGAAGAACTTAGCCAGGACGAAACGCAGGCAGCCACTCAGGTCACGGCGGTGGCCGAGAAAATTGTTGGCGCGCTGAATCAGGTCTATGCATTGCCAGGACAGGAGCACCACAGCACGCCCAGTATGGGCATCACGCTTTTTGTAGGGCAGCAGGAGTCCAGCGACGAATTGCTCAAACGTGCCGATGTGGCAATGTACCAGGCCAAGGCCGCAGGCCGCAATACCCTGCGGTTTTTTGATCCTGCCATGCAGGCTGCAGTGGCGGCGCGGGCCGACCTTGAGAAAGACTTGCGCCAGTGCCTGCTGCGTAACGAGCTGGTGTTGTACTACCAGCCGGTCGTCGATGTGGACCGCGTTATTACCGGGGTAGAGGCGCTGGTGCGTTGGCGGCACCCACAGCGGGGGATGATCATGCCCGCTGAATTCGTCGGGTTGGCAGAACAGAGTGGTCTCATTTTGTCTCTGGGCCATTGGGTGTTGCAGGCAGCCTGCAAGCAGCTGGTGGCCTGGTCTGGACAGCCTGAAACGCAAAATCTGACCATGTCCGTCAATGTCAGTGAACGCCAGATTCGGCAGATCGATTTTGTTGGGACCGTTTGTGGCATATTAGCCCGCACTGGGGCCAATCCGGTGTTGCTGAAGCTGGAGATCACGGAGAGCTTGCTTTTGACGGACGCTGAGGACATCATTGACAAAATGGGCGCACTCAAGACCATCGGAGTGAGATTTTCACTGGACGACTTCGGTACAGGCTATTCGTCATTGGGATATTTGAAGCGCCTGCCCATCAATCAGCTCAAGATTGACAAGTCATTTGTGCGTGACGTGTTGACTGACCCCAACGATGCAGCCATTGCCCAGACCGTGCTGGCTCTGGCTGGCAGTCTGGGGTTGGAAACGGTGGCAGAAGGTGTGGAAACCGAAGGCCAGCTGGCATTTCTGCTTCAAAGCGGTTGCCGCTGGTTTCAGGGCTATTACTTTGGGCGCCCCGAGCCAATCGACCGCATGAACGCCATCCTGCTCTCCCCGGAATCGCTCCGGGCCTGAAAGAAAGCCATGGCCGCGACCCGCCCCGACAACCTTGCGCCCATGAACGCGCAAGCGAGGGAAATTGCCGCCCGCTCAGAGCAAATGTTGGGGGTGCTCTTCGACAATAGCCCGATGCCCATCGGGATGAGCCGACGCAGCGATGGAATGATTGTCGATGTGAATCAGGAATGGGCCAGGCTCACCGGCTATTCACGAGATGAGGCGGTAGGACGGACCGCCACTGAACTGGGCATTTGGACTGACGCGGGTGCCCGAGATGCAATCATGTCGAAACTGGCTGATTCCGGGCGAGTTGAAAAGGTGGAAACGATTTTCCTCTCGCGTCACGGGCAGCGGCGCGAACTGCTGCTCGACATATCGCAAATTGAAATCGGTGGTGAAGCCTATCTGATCATTTACCACACCGATGTATCCCGGCAGCGGGACGCCCAGTTGGCTTTGCGCGCGGGAGAAGAGGCCTTGCAACTAGCCAACCGACAACTCAGTCAGCAGATCGAGCTGTTCAAAGGCATGGAAAGCCTGGCTAAAGTGGGACACTGGGTGTCTGACCCGCGTGCCAGTGGACTGGTGTGGTCCAGCGGCTTGTACGACCTGACGGGAATGCCCCCAGGCAGTGTGACCGATGTCGAGCTGGGGCGGTCCCGGATATATGAAGAAGACCGCGCGCATTACCTGGAAGCCCGTGGCGATGTGGATGGCTCGATCGTGGAGTATCGCTGGCACCATCCCGACGGTAGCGTTCGCTGGTTACGTTCTCGTATGCGTCGTCAAATCACGGCCTCGGGTGCGACAGTTGATTTTGCCGTGGTTCAGGATATCACCAACGAGCGGATGATGACACTGGCCCTGCAGGAAAAGCTGGATTTCATTCAAGCCATCACTGCCCGGACCCCCGGCATTGTTTTCCAGATACGCCGCAAACCTGGCGGGTTGTTTGAATTTCCTTTCGTGAGTGATGCCGTCAAGGACATTTACGAAGTGACGCCGGAGTATTTCATGGCGCACCCCGAGTTAATCGTGCGGCGCCAGCATCCGGACGATGTGGTGTCCATGGTGCAGTCGCTCAAGGTGTCGGGGCAGACACTCACTCCCTGGCGGCACGAATACCGGCTGCAGTTTGCCGATGGCCGGGTTCGGTGGCTGTTGGGTGATGCTGTGCCCGAACGTGAGGCCGATGGGTCCATTTTGTGGACCGGTTTTGCAACAGATATCACCGATCGGAAAAATGCAGAGGAGGAAATCCAGCGACTGGCCTTTTACGACGCGCTGACCGGACTGCCCAACCGCCGGTTGCTGATCGACCGGCTGCAGCACGCGCTGGCGATGAATGACCGCGATCCCGACCATCTTTCTGGCGCGCTGCTGTTCATCGACCTCGATAACTTCAAGGATCTGAATGACACGCTGGGCCACGATGTGGGCGATGTATTGCTCAAGCTGGTAGGAGAGCGGATTGTTCAATGCGTGCGTAGCGTGGACACGGTTTCCCGCTTCGGTGGTGATGAATTTGTGGTGATGCTGGAAAAACTGGGGCCTGAGCCCACCGATGCCGCGGCCCATGTGGAGGCCGTTGCGCGCAAGATTCTGGTGGCACTGAACCACCCGTATGACATCGGGGGACATGACCACCACAGTACGCCCAGCATTGGCATCGCGCTGTTTCAGGACCACCACGTCAATGTGGAAGAAGTGCTCAAGCGTGCCGATCTGGCCATGTACCAGGCCAAGGCCGCAGGGCGCAACACGCTGCGCTTTTTTGACCCTGCGATGCAGGCGGTGGTCGCTGCCCGCTCAGCGCTGGAGTTCGATTTGCGCCAGGGCCTGCTGCGCAAGGAACTGCTGCTGCATTACCAGCCGGTTGTGAACGAACTGGGCGTGGTGGTGGGCGCCGAGGCGCTGGTGCGGTGGATGAATCCACAGCGTGGCATGATTTCGCCCGGTGAATTCATACCACTGGCGGAAGCAACGGGCTTGATCCTGCCGCTGGGAGAGTGGGTGTTGGAACAGGCCTGTGCGCAGTTGAAGCTGTGGTCCATGCACCTCGATACCGCTCATCTCGCGTTGGCCGTCAATGTGAGTGCTCGGCAATTTCGCCAACCGGAGTTTGCCAGTCAGATCCTGTTGATGCTGGAAGCTACCGGAGCGAACCCGGCACGCCTGAAGCTGGAAATTACCGAAAGCCTGCTGGTCACCGACGTGGACGATGCCATCCGGAAAATGACGGAGCTGCGCCGGGTAGGTGTGCGTTTTGCGCTGGACGACTTTGGTACCGGTTATTCCTCACTTGCGTACCTAAAGCGCTTGCCGCTGGAGCAGCTCAAGATCGACCAGTCTTTTGTGCGCGATGTGTTGACCGACCCCAACGACGCCGTGATTGCTCAGACCATTCTGGCGCTCGGGCAAAGCCTGGGTTTGACCGTCGTGGCGGAAGGTGTGGAAACCGAAGGCCAGCGCAATTTCCTGCTGCACCACGGGTGCAAGGTGTTTCAGGGCTACCTGTTTGGCAAACCGGTTCCGATAGAGGAACTGCATCTGGGGCAGCACAAAGGCCCGCCGCCCAACGAATTTCAAATTTAGAGCGAGGCGTCTTCTTCCGTGGCGCCAGCTTCCGGTGTGGCTGCTGCCGCTGCTGCGTCGGCTTGACGCAGCGTCGCCTTTTCACCCGCCGTGGCGAACTTGCTGTATTTGCCCAGAATCGACACCAGCTGGCCGTAGATTTTCGGGCTACCCGCCAGACACTCTTTTTGTTCAAGGAAATCAGCTTCACCGGTGAAGTTACCCACCAGGCCACCGGCTTCGGTGACCAGCAGCGAGCCCGCGGCCACGTCCCAGGGCTGAAGGCCGGTCTCGAAAAAACCATCGGTGAAACCTGCGGCTACATAGGCCAGATCCAGCGCAGCAGCACCGGGGCGGCGCATGCCGGCGGTGCGTTGCATCACGTCGCCCATCATCTTCAGGTAGTTCTGGAAATTGTCGCCCGGGCGAAACGGAAAGCCGGTGGAGATCAGGCAGTCCTGCAGGCGAATGCGTTTGGACACGCGCAGGCGGCGGTCGTTCATGTAGGCGCCACGGCCTTTGGTGGCGGTGAACAGGTCGTTGCGGGTGGGGTCGTAAATGACGGCTTGCTCGATCTTGCCTTTGACCGCCAGCGCAATGCTGACGCAATAAACCGGCAGGCCGTGGATGAAATTGGTCGTGCCGTCCAGAGGATCGATGATCCAGACGAATTCGGAGTCTTTGGCGCCGTGCTCTTTGCCGGACTCCTCGGCGTGAATGCCGTGGCCGGGATACGCGGTAAGCAGAGTCTCGATGATGATCTGCTCGGCCGCCTGATCCACCTCGGTCACAAAGTCATTGACCTGTTTTTGCGAAATGCGGACCGCTTCCACATCCAGCGCGGCGCGGTTGATGATGGAGCCAGCGGCGCGGGCGGCCTTGATGGCCACGTTGATCATGGGGTGCAGATTGGGCGACATAGATTGTTGAATGAAGAACGTCGCGCGGTCTGCCAGACGATGCTGGCGGCGACAATAGTGGCATTTTACCCGGCCCAAGGGTTTTCACCAATCCTTCCAATTTCATGCAGCCATGCAAACCCGCTTCATCCTGATCAACACCAGTCACGCCGGCAACGTGGGCGCCGCCGCGCGCGCCATGAAAACCATGGGTTTTGACGACCTGGTGCTGGTGGCGCCGCGCTGGGCCAATGTGCTGCGCCGCGAGGAAACCATCCAGCGGGCCAGCGGCGCGCTGGACGTGCTGGAGAAATGCCGCATTGTGGAAACGCTGGACGACGCGCTGGAGGGCATGACACACCTGTGCGCCACGGCCATGACGCCACGCGACTTCGGGCCGCCCACCGTCACACCACGTGA
>JAKQJK010000009.1 GCA_029561195.1 Pseudomonadota bacterium | reverse complement strand
TGGTAACGGATGACATCCCCGAAGTGGTGGCCTTCAACAAGGCGGCAGGCAAGGAAATTGGCCACGTCATCGACTTTGGTGCCGAGAGTTATTTGCGCCAGGAAGGCAAGGGCATGGTGCTGGGTGTGTATGAGCAGGCTTGCAAGCCCTGGTCGCCCAAGAACACGCCCTGGAGTTTTGGCCAGGAACTGCTGCAGCCGGATCTGGACCGCATTGCGCCGTCGCTGGAAATTGCCTTCAAACATTTCCCAGCGCTGGAAAACGCCGGTATCAAACGCGTGATCAATGGCCCCTTCACCTTTGCCCCCGACGGCAATCCACTGGTAGGCCCCGTGCAGGGTCGCACCAACTTCTGGAGCGCCTGTGGCGTGATGGCCGGTTTCAGCCAGGGCGGTGGCGTGGGTCTGGCCCTTAGCAACTGGATGGTGGACGGTGACCCCGGTTTTGACATCTGGGGTATGGACGTGGCGCGTTACGGCGACTGGGCCACACGCACGTACACCAATGCGAAGGTACGTGAAAACTATGCACGGCGTTTCAGCATCCGTTTTCCCAATGAAGAGTTGCCCGCTGCCCGGCCGCTTCAAACCACGCCGCTGTACGACATCATGCGGACACAGGGCGCGGTGATGGGGGACTCATGGGGCATGGAAACGCCACTGTGGTTTGCGCCACCCGGCGAAAAAGCTGAAGACATCGTCTCGTTTCACCGATCCAATGATTTCGAACCCATCAAGGCCGAGTGTCTGGCCGTGCGTAACGCGGTGGGCGTGACCGAAATCGCCAACTTTGCCAAGTACGAAATCACGGGTGCAGGCGCCGAAGCCTGGCTGTTGAAGGTGATGACCAACACCATGCCCAAACAGGGGCGCATCATGCTCACGCCCATGCTCAACCACAATGGCAAGATCATTGGCGACTTCACGATCGCCAAAGCTGCCGACAACCGTTACATGATGTGGGGTTCCAGCCAGGCGCAGATTTATCACATGCGCTGGTTTGAGCAAACGCTGCCCAAAGACGGCTCGGTAAAAGTCGAACCTTATGGCATGACGCTCATTGGCCTGTCGATTGCCGGGCCGAAAGCCCGCGACCTGCTGCAGCGCCTGACCGATGACGACGTGTCCAACGACGCCTTCAAGTTCATGGACTATCGCGAGATGGAGATTGCCACCGTGCGGGCCAAAGTCAATCGTGTTACCTACACCGGCGACCTGGGCTATGAGATCTGGGTTGCGCCAGAGTACCAGATGCGCCTGTACCAAAGCATCATGGCAGCTGGCAAGGATCTGGGCATTAAGAACTTCGGC
>JAKQJK010000008.1 GCA_029561195.1 Pseudomonadota bacterium | reverse complement strand
ACTAGGGAAACATGTCGGTTACACAAGGGTGCTACGCGTCATACACCATATGTGTTGCCGTCGGCCAAGGCTTCGCTGTCATTCACGAACAAGTTTGAACCGGACTATCTACTGCGCTTAAGCAGCACCAAAGCCATGGCTGCAGCGCAGCAAATCATTGCGGAAATCTCCAGTGGGCCAAGCGGCTCAGATCGGATGATGGCACCGGTCAGCATGGCGACCATCGGTACCATCACAGTTGACAGCCCAGATACGCTGGTGGGAAGCGTGTTGGCGATCGAAAACCAGGTGACGTTACCCAGCGACATTGGAATGATGGTTATGTAAGCGATTACCAGCAGTGTGGTCCAGGATGGAATAAACATCTCTCGCGTGCCCAACAGGAGGGCAACAAGCGTTATGGGTATACCAGCGATCAGCAATTGCCACCCCGTTGATACGATTACCGGCACGGTCAATTTCGCACGCTTGAGCATCAAGGTTCCAACTGCCCACCCCAGCCCTGCTGAAAGACCGGCGATAAATCCAAGTGGCGCCGATGAAAATGCTGAGCGAGCCGCAAATGCAAGCAGTCCCACACCACAACTTGCCAGAAGGACGCTCAAAAGAAGTCTCGCAGAAGGCCTTTCACGCAGGAATATCCACGAAAGCACTGTGGCCCAAATTGGCATGGTAAATCCGAGTACGGCCGCCTGCCCGGATGGCAATAAAACTGCTGAGTAGGTGCTCGCCACATTCCACACAAAAAGATATGTCAGCCCAGCCAGGGCGAGTGCTAAACGCTCTTTAGGCGGCACGGACAACGAAAGCCCACGTGTACGTGCAATCAGAAGAACTAAAGCGCCAGAACCCAGAAGACTGATGCTGCGGAAAGTCCATACAGAGACTTCCCTAACAGCCAGTGGAAAGAGTACCCAGTTGGTGCCCCAAACAAAAGTTAGAACTGCAACGAGGATCAATATTTGGGCGTGATTGAGTCTGGTTGCATGCATAGGTTGATCATGCCACTAGAGAGTACCCTACGCATTGCCGGGCTCTAAGTCCGAGCTTTTCAGAAGCAGCGACCGACCATTCCCTGGTTATTCCTCCATCCGTCTAGTGTTTAGACCTTATTGGCCCAAATAGTTCATGAAGTAAGTCCCCCAGTTGGAGTTGAATCGATTTCAGGAGCGGTCACGCCCCATTTTTGGCCATCTGCTGTCCAAGCACTATGTACTGGAGTTGACCTAACTTCACGGATACCATGTTGTTCTCGCAGAGGGAGTCCAAAGTGTCGCCTTATTCAGCCCAATGCGATCATGAATCAGACCCCTAAAAATCCAGACAGAGCTTCGCTTGTAACAACCTCCTCAGCATGGCCACTCAGCACAACTTGCCCCTTCTGTAACACAAGTGCGACATCCGAATGTGCTAAGACCTTGCGGTAGTCCCTGTCGACGATCAGGGTGGCTATACCGCTCTTGCGGATCTCCCCGATTACTCGCCATATCTCGGCCACGATGAGTGGCGCCAGGCCCTCGGTGGCTTCGTCCAGAATGATGAGTTCCGGGTGCGTCATCAGCGCGCGGCCGATCGACAGCATTTGCTGCTCGCCGCCGCTGAGTTGTCCGCCCAGGTTGGAGATTCGTTCGGCCAGGCGAGGGAAGGTTTCCATCACGCGCTCAAAGCTCCAGTCGCGCTGGCCGCTGCGCCCGGTGCGTGCTGCCATGACCAAGTTCTCGCGCACACTCAAGTTAGGAAACACGCCCCGGCCTTCTGGCACATAGGCCACGCCAAGGCGCGCTACTTCATAGGGCTTAGCGCTGGATACGTCCTGGCCAAACAGGCTGATATGGCCGTCGCGCTGCGTCACATGGCCGAGGATCGTGCGTATCAGAGTGCTCTTGCCCATGCCGTTGCGGCCCAGCAGGCCCATGGTTTCACCGCGGTGAATCTTGACATCCACGCCGTGAAGCACATGGCTAGAGCCATACCAGGCGTGCAGTCCGCGGGCTTGCAGAATCGGTTCGGTAGCGGTCATGGCTGCGCCTGCGGATACGCGGGGTGGGAAGCTGGCATCAGTGATCTCCCAGGTAAGCGGTTTGTACTTGGGGGTTACTGCGGATGGCAGCCGGCGTGTCGCTGGCAATCACGCTGCCATTTACCATGACGGTGACGCAGTCGGCAATGCGGAACACCGCATCCATGTCGTGCTCCACGAGCAATATTGCATGGTCGGTCTTGAGCTCTTGCAGCATAGCTAGCATTCGGTCGGTTTCCTCGGCGCCCATTCCAGCTAACGGCTCGTCCAGCAACAGAACCTGCGGCTGTGTAGCCAGGCACATAGCGATCTCCAGCTGGCGTTTCTGGCCGTGCGAGAGCAGACCGGCCGAGATGTTGCGAGAACCAGTCAGGCCGCTGCGCGCCACCACGCCTTCGGCAATGCCGCAGCTGTGCTGGCAGCTCTGTGCGTTTTGCCACCACTGCCAGGGCTTTTGCTGCGACGCCTGTGCGGCCAAGCGGCAGTTTTCGAACACACTGAAGCTGGGGTAGATGGTGTTGCGCTGGTAGCTGCGGCCCAGGCCGGCGCGGGCGCGCCGAGGCTGTTGCCACAGCGTGACGTCCTGGCCCAGCAGCTCGACGCGGCCATCCGACGGCGGGAACTCGCCCGAGAGTATGTTGATAAGCGTGGACTTGCCCGCACCATTGGTACCAATAACGGCGTGCACCGTGCCACGGGTCAGCTCCACATTCACCTGATTCAGGGCCACCAAGCCACCCCAGCGGCGGGTGATGTTGTGGCCGCGCAGCAGCACCTCGGGTGCTTTGCTGGTTGCTATGTTCATGCTTTCACCTCTGCTGCGTTTTTTCCACCCAAGAGGCGCGCGCGTATTTGACCGGGCAGGCCCACCAGGCCCCGTGGCAGCAGTACCACGCTGGCAATGATGGACAGGCCCAGACCTAGATGCCAGTGCTTGGCAAAGGCGCCAAAAATCGCCTCGGACTTGAACAGCTCCTGCAACAGGGCAAAGGCAAACGCGCCGATGAGGGCCCCGCGCAAATGACCCAGGCCGCCCAGAATGATCATGATGAGCACGGCACCAGAGAGGTGCCAGCTCATCATCTCGGGGTTCACAAAACCGTCCTTCACCGCAAACAGAAAGCCGGCAAGGCCAGCAATGCCGCCCGACAGGGTAAAAGCGGCCAGCTTGTAGGGATAGGTGGAAAAACCACTGGCTCGCATGCGTTGCTCGTTGACGCGTATGCCGGCCAGCGCGCGACCAAAGCGCGAACGGTTCAGCACTGCCATGGCGCCAAACACCAATGCCAGACAGGCCAGGGTAAAGCCATACAGTGTGACAGCCCGGTCAAGATCGATGAGTGAGCCCAGCACTGGCTTGAGTGTGAGGTAAATGCCGTCGGTGCCGCCCCCTAGGGGCGTGTCATGTACCACGTAATAGGCCATTTGCGCAAAGGCCAGTGTCACCATAATGAAGTACACACCTTTGGTGCGCAGCGACAGCGCCCCCACCACCAGCGCGTATGCTGCGGCCGTCCCCACGCAGGCCGGAAGCAGCCAGGCGATGTTGCTCGGGTCGCTTTCCGCCGACAAGAGTACAGCCGCATACGCACCTATGCCAAAGAAGGCAGCATGACCAAAGCAGACCAGGCCGGTGGCACCCACCAGTAGCTCCAAGCTTAGAGCGAAGATGGCATAGACCATGATCTTGGTAACGAAGTCGACACCGTAGTTGCCCGAGACTAGGGGAAACAGCGCTAGAGCGGCGAACACCGCCACTACGAAATAGGATTTGGATTCGTTCATGGGATCAACCTGCTTTGAATAGGCCATCAGGCTTCCACAGAAGAATCAGCGCCATCAGCACATAAACCAGCACACCTGCGGCTTGGGGTAGCAATACCTTTCCAAAGGTATCGACCAAGCCTATCAACAGGGCCGCCAGCAGCGCGCCACGAATCGAACCAATACCGCCTATCACCACCACCACAAAGCAGATGATGAGCACCGTGTCGCCCATGCCCGGATAGACCGAAGACACGGGTGCGGCCACCATGCCGGCCAGGACGGCAATGGCCATGCCTGCTGCGAATACCACGCGGTATAGGAACTTGATGTCCACACCCAGGGACTGCACCATTTCGCGGTTGGTGCTGCCTGCGCGGATCATCATGCCTAGGCGCGTGCGGGTGAAAACCAGGTACATGCCCAGGGCCAACGCCAGGCAGACGCCGGAAATAAACAGGCGGTAGACCGGGTAAGTCATCATCTCGCCCAATGGGAGTGTGCCTGCCAGAAAGGCTGGCACCTCTACGCCATGCACGTCGTCGCCTACCAGCAGGCTGCGCAGTTCTTCAAACACCAGGATCAGGCCGTAGGTCATCAGCACTTGCTGCAGGTGTTCGCGCTCGTACAGGAAGCTGAAAAAGGCCCACTCCAGCACATAGCCCAGGATGACAGCCAGCACTACGCCCACCAACAGCGTTGCAAAGAAGCCGCCGCCAAAGGTGGCGGCCACGATGGGCGCCAAGGCATAGGCCATGTAGGCACCCATCATGTAGAAGCTGCCATGCGCCAAGTTGATAACGCCCATGATTCCGAAGATCAGCGTCAGGCCCGAGGCCACAAGAAACAGCAGCAAGCCGTACTGCAGGGCGTTGAGGCACTGAATGAGAAAAATCGTTAAGTCCATGGGGTCATCCGTTTGCGCTGGAGCGCCTTACATCTTGCAGCCGCGTGCTGGGTCGGACAGGGCCTTGGAGGCGATGCCCACCAGCTTGTTTTCTTTGCCGCTGACCTGGCGCAGATACAGATCCTGAACCGGGTTGTGGGCCTTGGAAAGGGAGAACGCACCGCGCGGGCTGTCGATCTTGGCGGCTTCCACAGCACGGGCGAACTCTGCTTTCTTGCTGGTGTCGCCGTTCACGGCCTTGAGGCCTATACCCAGGATCTGCGCTGCGTCGTAGCCCTGCACGGCGTACACATCGGGCTGCAGTTTGTAGGTCTTGGCATAGGCCAGGCGAAAGCTCTTGTCTTTGGGTATGTCCATGCTGTCGGCATAGTGCAGCGCGGTGAACAGGCCTTCGGCGTCCGCGCCCTGGGCCTCAAGCGTCCCGTCGGTCAGAAAGCCCGAGCCGTACAGGGGAATGGTTTTCTTCAGGCCGGCGGCTGAATAGTCTTTCACAAACTTCACGGCACCTCCACCGGCGAAGAAGGTATAAACGGCGTCGGGCTTGGTGGCCGCAATATCGGTCAGCAGGGCCTGGAACTCCACGTTGGGAAAGGGCAGATTAAGTTCCTTCACCACTGTTCCGCCGCCTTTTTCGAAGGCTTCCTTGAAGCCGCGCACGCTCTCGTCACCGGCTGCATATTTCCAGGTGATGGTGGCAACCTTTTTGATGCCCCTTTTGGCCATGACTTCGCCCATAGCGTAGCCGGGTTGCCAGTTGGAGAACGAACTGCGGAAGATGTTGGGTGCGCACATCGCGCCGGTCACCGCGTCGGCGCCGGCGTTGGGGACGATCAACAGCGTGCCTGACTCTTTGGCTACCTTGGCCATGGCCAGGGCCACGCCGGAGTGTACGGTGCCTATGAGGACATCGACGTTGTCGCGCTTGACCAACTTGTTGACATTGTCGGTGGCTTTGGACGGATCGGACTCATCGTCCACCTTCACAAATTCAACTTCGCGCCCGGCGAACTTGCCTCCTTGCTCGGCCAGGTAGAGCTTGAAGCCGTTTTCAATGGCGTTGCCCAAAGCGGCAAAGGTGCCGGTGTAGGGCAGCATCAGGCCGACCTTGAGTTTTGCTGCAGGCTGGGCCGAGGCGGCAGTGGTCAGGGCGGCTGCGGTGGCAGCAATTACGGTAGTGCGAATAATCGAGGTCTTCATGGGGTGGTCTCTTGGTGTTGTCGTTGAAAAAATGTTTGGACTGCGGCGATGACGCGGTCTGTCTGGTCTTTGTGCGGTGAGTGGCCACAATTGGCCACTTCCAGCAGCTGGCAGTGTGGCGCGGTGCGGGCTATGCCTCGGACCTGTTCCAGCGTTCCGTACTCGTCGTTTATCCCTTGCATGGCGAGTAAGGGGCAGGTGATCGTGCGCAATTCCTGGATGATGTTCCAGCTGCGAAAGTCCGGGTGCAGCCAGATGTCGTTCCACCCACGAAAGGCGGAATCCACATCGGTGTGGTGGCGGGCAAGGCGCTGGCGCAAATCGGTTTGTTCGTAAGCCGTGCGGGCGTCTGCGATGCTGGCCACGGAAACTTCTTCCACCAAAATGTGCGGTGCCAGCACCACAGCGCCGGCCAGACGGTCGGGGAACTGCGCGGCATATAGCAGGGCGATCGAGCCGCCATCGCTGTGGCCGAATAGCCAGGGCTTGTTTTCAGAAGCATCCACGCCCAGCGCGGACAGCAGCGCGGGTAGCACCTCGTAGGCCTGGCGGTGCATGAAATCCGGCGCCCAGTGTTCATCTGCAGCGCGGGGCGTCGACTGGCCGTAGCCGGGGCGCGAATACACCAGCCCGCGACAGCCCAGGGCTGCGCACAGCTGCATGGGGAAATCACGCCACATGGAGACCGAACCCAGACCCTCGTGCAGGAACACCATGAGGGGCGCGGCTTCTTCTTCGCGGCGCAACCATTGGTGTTCCACTCGCACGCGCCGCCCCGCCCAATCCAGCTCCACCCACTCGGTGGAGGCGAACTGCGGCAATGTAGTGGCGCCCGTGTGTGTGCTGCGGGCCACCGCGGCCTTGGGCACGGGAGTGTTCGCCATGGTGGTGTTCATGACCCCGACGACTCCTGGTCGCGCAATTTAAAGCGCTGGATCTTGCCGGTGGCGGTCTTGGGCAACTCGTTCACAAACGCGATCTGGCGCGGGTATTTGTAGGGCGCGAGCTTGTCTTTTACAAAGGCCTTGAGCTCTTCCGAGGTGGCGACTGCGCCTGGCTTGAGCACCACGAAGGCCTTGGTCTTGGTCAGGCCCTCGCCATCGGGTACACCGATGACGGCGGCCTCCAGCACTGAGGTGTGCTGCACCAGCGTGGCTTCCACCTCGAAGGGAGACACATATATGCCACTGACCTTGAGCATGTCGTCGCTGCGCCCGCTATAGGTGTAGCTGCCGTCGGCATTGCGGATGTATTTGTCGCCGCTCTTGGTCCAACCGCCCTGGAAGGTCTCGCGCGTTTTGGCGCGGTTGCCCCAGTACATCATGGCCGCAGAGGGGCCCTGGATGTAGAGGTCTCCAGTCTCGCCGTCTGGGACCGCAGTGCCGTCGTCGCCCCGCAGCTCCACGGTGTAACCAGGCACGGGCCAGCCGGTGGTGCCATAGCGCACCCGCTGCGGTGTGTTCGAAAGAAAGATGTGCAGCATCTCGGTGGAGCCAATGCCGTCCACGATGTCCACGCCGAAGTGGGCCTTGAAGCGCTCTCCCAGATCGGCCGGCAGGGCTTCGCCAGCGGAGGACACCAAGCGCAGTTTCACGTCGCCGCGCTCTGGCAGGTTAGGGCTCGCCAGCATGCCGGCAAAGCCTGTGGGGGCACCATAAAAGACTGTGGGTTGCACTGCACCGACCTGCCCGAGCCAGCGTTTGAAGGTGGCGTCGGGCGTCGGGCGCTCGCCCATCAGAATCGTGGTGGCTCCTACCGCCATGGGAAAAGTCAGGCCGTTGCCCAGGCCATAGGCAAAGAACAGCTTGGCCGCCGAGAAGCAGACGTCATCCTCCTGCAGTTTGAGGATGCCTTTGCCATACAGCTCGCTGGTCCAAAAGGGGTTGCCATGCGAATGCACAGTACCCTTGGGCCGACCAGTCGAACCGGAAGAATACAGCCAGAAGCCGGGGTCGTCGCTACCGGTGGCAGCAGGCTTGTTCATTGGCTGGTGAGACTGCACAAAGGCTTCGAATTCCACCTCGGCCGGGTGCAGGGGTGCGGCCGGGTGGGAGACCACCACCTTGGTGACCTCATGGTCTGACTTGGTCATGGCGGCGGTCAGCGCTGGCAGCAAGGCGCCGGAGACCAGCACGGCCTGGGCGCGTGAATGCTCCAGCATGTAAGCGTAGTCGTCAGCGGTGAGCAGGGTGTTCACTGCTACCGGCACCAGACCAGCGTACATGGCGCCCAGAAAGCTCACGGGCCAATCGCAGCAGTCGTGCATCAACAGCAGCACGCGCTCCTCGCGGCGCAAACCCAGAGAACGTAGGCTGGCCGCAACGCGGCGCACTCGCTCGTCGAGCTGGCCGTAACTCAAGGCACCGTGGTCGTCTATGAAGGCGGTCTTTTCGGGGCGCGCGGCGTTTTCACTCAGCAGGTGCTGGGCGAAGTTGAAAACGGCGGGCAGTGCTGCCTGGCCTTCAGTGGGGGTGTCTTCAGACATGGGGTATCTCCTCGTTATGGCTTTATGTGGGAGCCGCTGAATTGAGCTGTGCCAACACTGCGGAGCTGGCCTGCAGCGCGCTGCGGCGGTGGTAGAAATTCAGGGCGCGCACGCCCCCCAGCTCTTCGCCGCCACCGGCCCGGCCTGGGCCACCGTGCAGGGACTGCGGCATCACGTTGCCGTGGCCGGTGTGCAGGGCCGTCACATCGGGCGTGATGGTGTGCACGCGGCCGTGGCTGTCGGAAAGCTCCACTGCTGCATGCGCCAAAGCCGCGGCGTTGCTGCCATAAAGCGAGCACACCAGCGAGCCCTGGCCGCGTCGTATGAGATGCAAGGCATGCCCCAAATCGCGATAGGCAATGAGGGTGGCCACTGGGCCGAAGACCTCGGTGTCATGCACGCGGCCCGAGGCATCGCTGCCGGTGGCGTCGCGCGTACCTAGCAGGGTCGGGCCTACGCAGCAGGACGCAGCATCGGCATCCACCAGCGTGTGACTCTGTCCGTCGTGCAGCACTTCGGTTTGTGCCCTTAGGTAGTCCAGACCTTGCAGCACTGTATCGCGCTGCGCGCGGTTGACCAAGGCACCCATGCGCACGGATTCGTTGCGCGGATTGCCCACGGTGGTCTTGGCTAAGCGCGCGCTGATGGCTTGTGAGGCTGAGGCGTACAGGGCTTCGGGCACGAAGACACGGCGAATAGCGGTACATTTCTGGCCGGACTTCACCGTCATCTCGCGCGCCACTTCTTTGACCAGCAAGTCAAAAGATTCGCTACCGGCGGCCTCGCCGGGCAGGAGTAATGCGGAGTTCAGGCTGTCGGCCTCGATGTTCACGCGCACAGAATGTTGCGTTACTGCAGGGTGCGAGCGGATCACGGCGGCAGTCTCCGCCGAGCCGGTGAATGACAGGACATCGAAGGACTGCAGCTGGTCCAGCAGGCCGGCCGAGCTGCCGCAAATGACAGACAGGGCGCCGGCGGGCAGGATGCCCGCGTCCACCACGTCCCGCACCATGCGCTGTGTCAGCCAGGCGGTGGCCGTGGCTGGCTTAATGATGACTGGTACGCCCGAGAGCAGGGCGGGTGCGGCCTTTTCCCACAGGCCCCAGGAAGGGAAGTTGAAGGCGTTGATGAAAAGGGCCAGTCCGCGGGTGGGGGACAGGATGTGCTGGCTTTGGAACAGCGGGTCTTTGCCTAGGCGGGCGGGATCGCCGTCCAAAAGGAAATGGCGATCGCCCAGCGTGTCGCCCATCTTGGCGTATAGACCCAGGGTAAAAATGCCGCCGTCTATGTCTACGGCCGAGTCGTTTTTGACGGTTCCGCTGTTGGCGGTGGCAATGTCGTAATAGGCGTCGCGGTTGGCTTGCAGCACCTTCACCGCGGCGCCCAGAAGCGCGCCGCGCTGCCGGTAGCTGAGGATACGCAGGGCCGCCGCTCCCCGCTCGCGGGCAAAGGCAAAGCCGGTGGCCAGGTCCAGGCCGGTGGCGTCCACGCGCACCAGGTCTGCGCCGCTCACGGGGTCTTGCAGGGTACTGCCCGGGCCGGTGCCCAATTGCCAGTGGCCACCCAGTAAGTTGGGCAGAAGTTCAGTCGATGGTGTCATGAAGAAGGGCTTGGGTGGAACGAGAACGAGGGGTGAGAGCAATTAGCGAAGAGCCTGGGTAGGGCAAGGGCTCAGGCGCGGGCGGTGAATTCGATGCGGCCCTGGGGTAGCAGGTACAGCACCAGGGCGCGGCCACCACTAACGGTGGGGCAGTGGGCGCTACCAGCGGGGGTGACCATCCAGCCGGCGGGGCGGCCGTCAAACTGCGCGTCTGCATCCAGGGGCATGATGAGGTCGATCTCGCCGTCGGGGTGCACATGGTGGGGGCCGGCCACGTCTTTCATATCAACTACATCGACTGAGAAACCCTGCAGATCGTCTGCGGGCTTGAAGATGCGGCCATAGCGCAGACCACCACCCTCATATTTGCACAGCCAGCCTTCGGTCGCGCCTCGTATACAGGCGGCCTTGAGCTGCTGGTAGCTGGCGCTGCCCACGCCATGGTGTTCGTTGAGCCAGGCGTCCAGGCTCGCGTCCAGCGTGCGGCCGGCGATGTGCCGGGTCAGATCGACCAGCAGAGCGCGAAAAGCGGCAACAGCCGGGATAGCGGCGCTTGCGGCAAGGGCAGAAGGGGTTGCGGCGGTTGGGGACACAATGCTCTCCAGTTTGAGATTCAGGCTTGCCAAGTCGCACAATATGAATTATTGTGCACACATGAACGATAAAGCCCGAGTCAGTAGTTGTCAAGCACTATATTGCATGTATGAGGGTTTACACCGAGTTTTTATATGACGTCTGAAGCATTGCTGCCCGATCAGGCTGCGCCATTGGCCCCCGCCGCCGCCTCTGTTCCCGAGCGTGCCCCCCAGCGGGGGGTTGCAAAGAACCCCTTTCTGGTGAGTCTTGGCGAGCGGGCGCGCTCCCTGCGCGCCCGCCGCGGCATGACACGCAAGGCCGTGGCGGCGGCGGCCGATGTCTCCGAGCGCCACCTGGCCAATCTGGAGTACGGCGAGGGCAACGCCTCCATACTGGTGCTGCTGCAGGTGGCCGGCGCTCTTCACTGCTCGCTGTTCGAGCTGCTGGGCGATGTCACTACCGTCAACCCCGAGTGGCTTTTGATCCGCGAGTTGCTGGAAAACGCCAACGAGGCCAATCTGCGCAAGGCGCGCATCGCCATTGGCGAGGCCCTGGGCACGGGCGGCGGCACGCCGCATGCCAACCCGCGCGTGGCCCTGGTGGGGCTGCGCGGCGCGGGCAAGTCGACGCTGGGCCAGATGCTGGCCGATGACTTGGGCTACCCCTTTGTGGAGCTGAGCCGCGAAATCGAGAAATTTGCTGGCTGCAGCGTGAACGAAATCCAGAACCTGTATGGCATGAACGCCTACCGCCGCTACGAGCGCCGCGCCTTGGAGGAAGCCATCCAGATCTATCCCGAGGCGGTGATTGCCACGCCCGGCGGCCTGGTGTCTGACCCGGCCACCTTCAATCAGTTGCTCACCCACTGCACCACGGTCTGGCTGCATGCCGACCCGGAAGACCATATGAAGCGTGTGCTGGCTCAGGGCGATACGCGCCCGATGGCCAACAGCCGAGAGGCCATGGAAGACCTCAAGAGCATCCTTGCAGGGCGCGCCGCCTTCTACAGCAAGTCCCAACTCAAGCTCGACACAAGCGCCCAGCCGCTGCACGACACCTTCCAGGCTCTGCGCACCATGGTGCGCGAGCTGCTGCAGTTGCCGGCCTGATTTCCCGAGGCTGAATTATTTTCAAGAATATGCAACAAAGTGCTTGACGACAATTGAGAATATGCAATATTATTCACATCATTGAATCAGAACCAGCACTGACTTGCTTTTTTGGAGATATACCCATGACTACCGCCACCCCTCCCCGCGTCGAATACCAGACTCACCCCAACCAGTACCGCCACGTCAAGCTGGCCTTCAACGGAGCGGTTGCCACCCTGGCCATCGATATTGACGAGAACGCGGGATTGCGTGAAGGCTACAAACTTAAGCTCAACAGCTACGACTTGGGTGTGGATATCGAGCTCAACGACGCGCTGGGCCGCATACGCTTTGAGCATCCCGAGGTGCGCACCGTGGTGCTCACCAGTGCCAAGGAGAAAGTGTTTTGCTCCGGCGCCAACATCTTCATGCTGGGAGTCTCCAGCCACGCCTGGAAAGTGAACTTCTGCAAGTTCACGAACGAGACGCGTAACGGCTTTGAAGATTCTTCCACACACAGCGGCCTCAAATTCCTAGCTGCCGTGAACGGCGCCTGCGCTGGCGGCGGCTACGAGCTGGCCCTGGCCTGCGACGAAATCCTGCTGGTAGACGACCGCTCCAGCGCCGTGAGCCTGCCCGAAGTGCCCCTTTTGGGCGTGCTGCCCGGCACCGGCGGCCTGACCCGCGTGACCGACAAGCGCCATGTACGTCATGACCTGGCCGACATTTTCTGCACCAGCGTCGAAGGCGTGCGCGGCCAGAAGGCCAAAGAATGGCGCCTGGTAGACGACATTGCCAAGCCGGCAGTGTTTGCCGCCAAGGTGCAGGAGCGCGCTTTGGCCCTGGCTGCTCAAAGCGACCGCCCTGCCGACGGCAAAGGTGTGACGTTGAACCCGCTGCAGCGCACCGTCGAAGCAGACGCCCTGCGCTACCAGCATGTCAACGTGGAAATCGACCGCGCCAAGCGCACCGCCACATTCACCGTGAAGAGTCCCGGCGGCGCACAGCCCAAAGACATCGCCGGCATCGAGGCCGCCGGAGACCAGTGGTACCCCCTGGCCATGGCGCGCGAACTCGAAGACGCCATCCTGCAAATGCGCACCAATGAGCTCGATATCGGCATCTGGCTGATCAAGACCCATGGCGACGCTGGCGCTGCACTGGCGTCGGATGCCACGCTGGTTGCTCACCAGAACCATTGGCTGGTACGCGAAACCATTGGTCTCTTGCGCCGTACCTTGGCCCGCCTTGATGTGTCCTCGCGCAGCCTGTTTGCTCTGATCGAATCCGGCTCCTGCTTTGCTGGCACTCTCCTAGAGCTGGCCCTGGCCTGCGACCGCAGCTACATGCTAATCCTGCCCGACGACGAAGCTGCCTCGCCGAAGATCACCGTCTCGGATGTGAACTTTGGCCTCTTCCCCATGGTCACCAAGCAAAGCCGTTTGCAGCGCCGCTTTTACGACGAGCAGCCGGCAATGAACGCTGTGCGCGAGCAAGCCGGCAAAGCGCTGGATGCCGACGCCGCCTTTGCCTTGGGGCTGGTGACATCCAACCCCGATGACATTGACTGGACAGACGAAGTACGGATAGCCGTTGAGGAGCGTGTCTCCATGTCGCCCGACGCGCTTACTGGTCTGGAAGCCAATCTGCGCTTTAACGGTCCCGAGAACATGTTCACCCGTATCTTTGGACGCCTGACCGCATGGCAAAACTGGATCTTTCAGCGCCCCAATGCCGTCGGCGAAAAGGGTGCACTCAAGGTGTATGGCAAAGGCGACAAAGCGGTCTTTGACTGGAACCGCGTTTAACCCCCCCAATTTTCTTTAACAAGGAGACACACATGTCCAGCATTGATTACAGCGACAAGATCCCCAACAACGTCAACCTGAGCGATGACCGCACCCTGCAGCGCGCCCTAGAACAGTGGCAGCCCAACTTCCTGAGCTGGTGGGATGACATGGGTCCGGAGGGCAGCACCGATTCCGATGTCTATTTGCGCACCGCCGTTAGTGTGGACCCGCAGGGCTGGGCCCAGTTTGGGCACGTGAAGATGCGCGACTACCGCTGGGGGGTGTTCCTGAACCCGGCCGAGCAAGATCGCAAGATCCACTTTGGCAACCACAAGGGCGAAGCTGCCTGGCAGGACGTGCCCGGCGAATACCGCGCCAACTTGCGCCGCATTATCGTCACACAGGGTGACACCGAACCGGCGTCAGTAGAGCAGCAACGCCACCTGGGTCTGACTGCGCCCAGCATGTACGACTTGCGCAACCTGTACCAGATCAACGTGGAAGAAGGTCGCCACCTGTGGGCCATGGTGTACTTGCTGCACAAACATTTTGGACGCGACGGCCGGGAGGAAGGTGAGGCGCTGTTGGCGCGTCGCTCGGGCCAACAGGACAACCCGCGCATTCTGCAGGCCTTCAATGAGCAGACGCCCGATTGGCTGGCCTTCTTCATGTTCACCTACTTTACCGACCGCGACGGCAAGTTCCAGCTTTGCGCTCTGGCTGAAAGCAGCTTCGATCCACTGGCGCGCACCACCAAGTTCATGCTGACTGAAGAAGCACACCACATGTTTGTTGGCGAGTCCGGCATCAGCCGCGTGATAAGCCGAACCTGTGCGGCCATGAACGAACTCAAGACCGACGACGTGACCAAGCTGCGTGCCGCCGGTGTGATCGACCTGCCCACGCTACAACGCTATCTAAATTTCCACTTCAGTGTCACGATCGATCTGTTCGGTGCCGACGAATCCAGCAATGCCGCCACCTTCTACAACACGGGTCTCAAAGGCCGATATGAAGAAGGCAAACGCAATGACGACCACCTGCTCAAAGGCCAGTCCTACAAGATCTTGCACGTACAAAACGGCGAATTGGTGGAACGCGACGTGCCCATGCTTAATGCGCTCAACGAAGTGCTGCGCGATGACTACATCAAGGACTCGGTTGGGGGTGTGGAGCGCTGGAACAAGGTGATTGAAAAGGCGGGCATTCCGTTCCGTCTCAAGACCCCGCACAAGGCCTTCCACCGCAACATCGGCGCGCTCTCTGGCGCCAAAGTGTCGCCTGACGGCCGCGTGGTGAGCGAGGCCGAGTGGAAAGCCAACGTGGACAAATGGTTGCCCAGTGGCGCAGACCGCGCTTTCGTAGCGAGCCTGATGGGTCGCGTGGTGGAGCCGGGCAAGTTCGCGAACTGGATCGCGCCCCCTGTGATGGGCATCAACCGCCAGCCAGTGGACTTCGAGTACGTTCGGTTTAACTAAGAGAAAAAGAACCTGAGTAGATGGAAGGGGCCTTTTTGGCCCCTTCCCGTCCCTAGAGACCAAAGGAGACAAGCGCCATGGGTACCAATGACCTCCAAGTGATCAAGCAACACTTGATAGACCCTGAAATCTGCATCCGCTGCAATACCTGCGAGGCCATCTGCCCGGTGGGCGCCATCACGCACGACGCACGCAACTACGTGGTCAAGGCCGACGTTTGCAATTTGTGCATGGCCTGCATCTCCCCGTGCCCCACCGGCTCCATCGACAATTGGCGCACCATGCCCAAGGCGCTTGCCTATGGCGTTGAGGAACAATTGAAGTGGGACGAATTGCCTGCAGAGCTCAGCACAGAGCAAATGGCAGACGCCGGCTTGGCAGAGACAGCCGTCGCAGAAGTGCAGCAGGCAACAACACCCGCACAGACCGATCCCGCTGGTCAACAAACCTTCAACTCAGCGGCCTTTGGCACCACGCTACCGCCATGGTCCGCAGCACACGCTTACACCAACATCTACGGCCCCAAAGCCACAGAAAAAACGGTGAACGCCAAGGTGGTTGGAAATGTGCGCGTCACCGAAGTGGGCGCTACGGCTGGTGCCGACTACGACACACACCACGTTGTTCTGGACTTTGGCAGCATGCCTTTTCCGGTACTGGAGGGTCAAAGTATTGCCATCTTGCCCCCGGGCCTGGACGAGAGCGGCCGTGCCCACCACGCACGCCAATATTCAATTGCCAGCCCGCGCAACGGCGAACGGCCCGGCTATAACAACTTGTCACTGACCATCAAACGGGTGCTAGAAGACCACAGTGGAAAACCCGTGCGCGGAGTAGCCTCCAACTACATGTGTGACCTGAAAATTGGTGACAGCGTGCAGGTAATTGGTCCGTTTGGCAGCAGCTTTTTGATGCCCAACCACCCCCGCTCGAATATCGTCATGATCTGTACCGGAACCGGTAGCGCACCCATGCGTGCCATGACCGAGTGGCGCAGACGCTTACGCGCCTCGGGTAAGTTTGACGGTGGCAAGCTGATGCTTTTCTTTGGTGCACGAACTCAGGAGGAACTTCCCTACTTCGGACCGTTGCAAAACCTGCCAAAGGATTTTATTGACATCAATTTCGCCTTTTCGCGTACGCCAAGCCAGCCTAAACGCTATGTTCAAGACCTGATGCGGGAGCGCGCCGCCGATTTGGCACCGTTGCTGGCGGACGGCAATAGCTATTTCTATGTCTGCGGTCTGAAGAGCATGGAAGAGGGCGTGGTGCTGGCCTTGCATGACATTGCCACGTCCGCCGGCTTGAACTGGGAGACCGTAGGGACATCGCTCAAGCGTGACGGTCGCCTGCATCTGGAGACCTATTGATGCAAAGCATCACAACACCGATATTTTCCACACTGCTGTTAAGTGAACGCGCACTTGGAGTGGCGCAAATTACCATGGCCAGAGCGGCCGTTTTCAACGCATTCGATGAGCTGATGATTAGCGAACTGGATGCCGCCTTCGCCACGCTGAGTGACGACGCCAGTGTGCGCGTCATCGTGCTGGCCGGGGATGGAAAGCACTTCAGCGCCGGTGCCGATCTGCAGTGGATGCAGCGTGCGGCAGCAGCCACGGCGCAATGGAATCTGCAGGATGCTCGGCGCTTTGCCAACTTGCTGCACCGTATTTCCAGCGCGCCCAAACCCGTGCTCGCGCGAATTCAGGGCGCGGCGCTGGGGGGTGGCGTGGGATTGGCCTGTGCTTGCGATATCGCAATTGCTGCCGATAACGCCAGCTTTGCCGTAAGCGAGGCAAAGTTCGGCATTCTCCCCGCCGTCATCGGCCCGTATGTAACCAACGCTGTGGGGAAGCGCCAGGCCCAGCGTCTGGCTTTGACTACCACCCGTATCGCAGCGCCTGAGGCGCTGTCCATGGGATTGGTGCAGCAAGTCGTGTCACTTGATGCGCTCGATGCCACTGTGGACGCTACTGTGAAAGAACTTCTGGCCGGCAGCCCGAATGCCCAGCGAGAGATAAAGACCTTGTTTGCACAACTGGCAGTCGGTCCCATCAGTCCAGAAGTGCGCGAACTTACTGCCCAAACTATCAGCCGCGTGCGAGGCACCGACGAAGCGCGCGAAGGCTTTGCCGCCTTTTTGGCCAAACGCTCTGCCAACTGGATTCCCCAATGACCGCCCTTAACTTGGATCCAGCACCAGTGCCAGTGCTGGTGGTGGGCGCGGGCATCATGGGTTTGGGCATCGCCCAAGTTGCCGCCCAAGCGGGTCACACTGTCTTGCTCTTTGATATGCGCGCAGGTGTGGCAGAAGAAGCCCGGGACAAGCTGGGTACCAGTCTGCAGGCCATGGTAGCCAAGAGGAAATTCACGTCTGACGATGTAGCGAAAATCCTCTCCCTGATAGTCCCGATTGTCACATTGGAGGAGGCTGCTTCGGCGGGCCTGGTGGTGGAAGCGATTGTGGAACAGCTGGAGGCCAAACGCGGGCTGTTTCAGCAGCTCGAAAGCATCGTGGCGCCTGACTGCATCCTGGCCACCAACACCTCCAGCATTTCCGTCACTGCCATAGCGAATGGATTGGAGCACCCCACACGTTTGGTTGGTATGCATTTTTTCAACCCAGTACCAATGATGAAGCTGGTAGAAGTGGTGTCGGGCTTACGGACCGCCCCTGCCGTTGCTGAGGCAATCTTTACCTTGTCGGAGCGCTGGGGTAAGTCGGCGGTACATGCCCGCTCTACCCCAGGTTTTATTGTTAATCGCATCGCCCGGCCCTTTTATGCCGAGGCACTGGCATTGCTACAGGAGCAAGCCGCCACACCGGTCGTCCTTGATGCGTGTCTGCGTGCAGCCGGTTTTCGCATGGGCCCATGCGAGCTAATGGACCTAATTGGGCACGACACCAACTTTGCAGTAACGCAGTCTGTTTACGAGGCCAACTTCTTTGACAAGCGTTATGTGCCCTCGTTGGTTCAACGCGAGATGGTGGATGGCGGGATGTTGGGTCGCAAGTCTGGGCAGGGCTTTTACAGCTATGCGTCAGTTGCCAGCGTACCTGTGGTCAGCCCCCGCGCAAACGCAGTCCTGCCTACGGTTAAACACGTGTGTCTGCATGGCACGGGCGCATTGGCCGACGCCTTGCAGGCGGCGCTGCTCCATGCCATCGAATCTTCCTTGGTAAACAGCAGCCTGGTAAGGGCTACTGTGCAATACGCGCCAGACAGTGATTGGGTAGGCCTGGAAGTAGCAGGTTGTCAATTGCGTCTTACCGATGGCAGATGTGCAACGCAGCTTGGCAAAGAAGTCTGTGTCTTTGACTTGCCTGTGCTGACTCAGAGCAGCCGTGCAGTCACTGCCAACTCCGTATTAGCCTGGGCACCGTCAGGTCGTGCCTCCTCCGCTTGGGCAAAACAGGCGCCTCAGTGGCTGGAAGCGATGGGCTTTATTCCACAACAGGTGGCTGACACGCCAGGCTTGGTTGTGGCTCGGACGATTGCCATGCTGGTCAATGAAGCAGCAGACGCCGTACACCAGGGCGTTTGTAGCGCTCCGGCTGCCGATGCCGCGATGAAGCTCGGTGTGAACTACCCAGCCGGTCCGTTTGAGTGGTTGGCTACTTTGGGATCCGCGCCGGTCTGCGCGCTGTTGGACGTATTAGATACCCATTACCGTGGCGAGCGTTACCGCGTAAGCCCGGGTCTTCGGCATAGCCTGTGGAAGAACTAGCCCGTGAAATTTGCTGAATTTCTGCCAGGCATGGTCATCACGGCTGGCCCCTACAAAGTCCTAGAGGCCGAAGTATTGCAGTTCGCCAAGTCATACGACCCGCAGTGGTTTCACGCCGACCCAGTCGCGGCGACCAAAGGCCGCTTTGGCGGCCTGATTGCCAGCGGTTGGCATACCTGTGGCATTGCTATGCGCCTGCTTGCAGACGTCGCCTTGCACGATTCCGAGTCGTTTGCTTCACCTGGACTAGCGTATGTCAAGTGGCCGCACCCCGTTCGCCCTGGCGACGCCTTGACGGTGCGAGCCACGGTGCTGGAAGCCCGAGTGGCTCGTAGTCAGCCCAGCATGGGCATTCTTCGCTGGCGCTGGCAGATGCATAACGCCCTGGATGTTGCGGTACTGGATCTGGAAGCTACCAGCCTGTTCGACTTGTCCAAATAACTTTACAGCTTCATCACCATGAACCAAGCCTTTATCTGCGACGCCATTCGCACACCTTTCGGGCGCTATGGCGGTGCTCTGTCCTCCGTGCGTGCCGATGACCTGGGTGCTGTTCCTTTGAGGGCGCTGATGCAACGCAACCGAGGTGTGGACTGGGACGCTCTCACGGATGTGATTTTGGGCTGCGCCAACCAGTCCGGGGAAGACAATCGCAATGTGGCTCGCATGAGCAGCCTGCTAGCGGGTCTGCCACTGGAAGTGCC
Source organism: Pseudomonadota bacterium (assembly GCA_029561195.1). GTDB lineage: Bacteria > Pseudomonadota > Gammaproteobacteria > Burkholderiales > Burkholderiaceae_C > Egaibacter. The sequence goes on along the minus strand of JAKQJK010000008.1, from coordinate 6,332 downwards.
GGGGGGTACGGTCAACCGTTTGTGCGGTTCGGGCCTGGACGCAGTGGGCACAGCGGCTCGCGCCATCAAGGCCGGTGAGGCCCATCTGATGATCGCCGGCGGGGTCGAGAGCATGAGTCGCGCCCCCTTTGTCATGCCCAAAGCCGAAGCTGCATTTGGCCGAAACAACGCGGTCTATGACACCACCATAGGCTGGCGTTTTGTCAATAAGCTGATGAAAGCACAGTATGGTGTCGACAGCATGCCAGAGACGGCCGAGAACGTGGCCACGGACTACGCCATTGAGCGCGGGGCGCAAGACCGCATGGCCTTGTCTAGCCAGATTAGGGCCGTCGCAGCCCAACAGGCAGGCCACTTAGCGCGGGAAATTGTGAGCGTTCCCATCGCGCAAAAAAGAGGCGATCCCATTCTGTTTGAAGCCGATGAACATCCTCGTACCACCACGCTGGAAGCATTGGCCCAACTCAAGCCTATTGTTCGCGCCGACGGCTCCGTTACTGCTGGAAACGCCAGCGGCGTTAACGACGGTGCCTGCGCCCTCTTGCTGGCCGATGAGGTCGCGGCACGCAATAATGGGTTGAACCCAAGAGCACGTGTGGTCGGCATGACTACCGCCGGCGTGGCACCGCGCATCATGGGCATTGGCCCTGCTCCGGCCACTCAAAAAGTTCTTGCGATGACTGGCCTTACGCTGGCACAAATGGATGTGATTGAACTCAACGAAGCCTTTGCCGCTCAAGGCTTGGCCGTGCTCCGCATGCTAGGACTTCAAGACGATGACGAGCGGGTCAACGCTTGGGGTGGTGCCATAGCACTTGGTCATCCCTTGGGTGCGTCCGGTGCCCGTTTGGCCACCACCGCCATCAACCGACTGCACTTTACAAAAGGCCGCTACGCGTTATGCACGATGTGTATCGGTGTGGGCCAAGGCATTGCCCTGATATTGGAGCGTGTCTGATATCCTCCCCGCCAAAAAGGGCGGGGATTCCTGTGCAAGGATTGGTGAGCATCAGCCTTGAGCGTGCCGATCGCAGAAAACGCCAAATTCAACGCACCATACCCGAACCAGCTTCATCTCCAACTACTGCTTTTCGAGTTGGCCCATACCGAAGTCGAGGTGACAAGTCGATCGAATTTGTGGGACCCGCAAAGACTTTGTCCTGTAGCTTTGCGGTCGTCAAATCAGCAAGTCTAATATTTAAGGCTGCGGTCTAACTCGCAGGTCGATTACAGCTGAAGTAATGCCAAGTGAATGTGCCACGAAGTTGTCGGCAACCACACCACCCACCATATCTGCCGTAACCGCTGACAGTGTCCAGCCTAGGTGGCCGTGGCCAGTGTTGTAGAACACATTGGACGCGCTACCCCGGCCCACGCGCGGCATCATGTTGGGCATCATGGGGCGCAGGCCTGCCCAGGGTACCACCTGGCGGGTGTTGATACCTGGAAAACACTGGTTCACCCACTCCACAAGCGGCCGAATGCGGTCAGCGCGGATGTCCTTGTTGTATCCGTTGAATTCGGCCGTGCCAGCTACACGGAAACGGTCGACGCCTAGACGGCTGGTGACCAGCTTGGTCTCGTCGTCGAGCAGGCTAACGGTAGGCGCTGCCGCCTGACTTTGCGCGTCGGGAAGATTGACGGTAATCGAATAGCCCTTTACCGGGTAGATGTTGACCCTGTCGCCCAGCTGGGCGGCAAAGCGCCGGCTCTCTACACCTGCGCACACCACCAGCCCGTCAAAGTAGTGCGTCTCATGGCCATCGCCATCTGCCGCGGTCACCTCGGCCTTGGTACCGTTGCTGTGCAGGCTTAAGACGTCTTGCCCGTACAGGCAGCGCACACCTAGGCGCTCTGCAGCGTTGGCCATGCCCGTGGTGAACTTGTGAATGTCACCGGTGGAGTCACTCTCTGTGAAGTAACCCCCGTAGTAATCACCGGCCAGCGTAGGCTCAATGGCTTTCATTTCCACAGGGGTGACGGCACGGCGTGGCAAACCGCCCTGTGCCAGCATCTTGCTCACTTCACCGGCATGGTCAAAACCTTTTTTGTCGCGGTAGATGTGCAGGATGCCTTCTTTTTTGAGGTCAAAGTCCACCCCTTCGGTCTGTGCCCACGCAAACAGATGTTCGCGGGCCGAAATGGCCAGCCGCGTGGACTCAATCGTATTGCGCTCGTAGTGCGGCAAGTTGCCGATGAACTCGGCAAACCAGCTCAGCTTGTGCCAACTGGGCTTGGGGTTGACCAAGAGCGGCGCGTCGCTTTTGAGCATCCACTTCAAGCCTTTGAGGATCGTGGACCAGTGATTCCAAACCTCGGCGTTGGACGCGGATAACTGGCCGCCGTTGGCAAATGATGTTTCCATTGCAGCATAACGGTTTTTCTCAAACAGGGTGACGGCAAAGCCGCGTTTTGCCAAAGCGTAAGCGGTGGTCACACCGGTGATGCCGCCGCCGATAACTGCGATTGATTTCATGGTTCGGAGCTCCAAACAAGTCAGGGATGTCACAAGGACTAAAAAAGGCACGCCCACGCACCATGCGCAGCATGCACCCCCTCTGTTTGGAACCTGAGAGATTCGTGACCCATCGGTGTGATGAGTCCACTTGCTCCTGCGGTGTGCCGGGTGACTAAGCCCGGCAACTCTTCAGAGATCAACCATTCAAATCGGTCCTTTTGCCTGAGAGTTTCCGGGGTGGTTGCTCCTTCGGCGCAAAGTGGCGCTGTGCTTTAACAGTGGCGCTACTTTGTCTCTCCCGATTTGAATTTCAAAGTAGAGACTATGCCAGAAACCGCTCTGTCAACGCGACCCAGAAGGCAGCACCCACAGGAATATTGCGGTCTTCAAAATCGTAATTGGGGTTGTGCACCATGCAGGCCCCGTGCCCTCCGTTGGAGGCATCGCCATTGCCGATGAACAAATAGCTGCCAGGCACTTCATCGAGCATGTAGGCGAAGTCTTCGCTGGCGGTGAGTGGATCGGTTTGCAACACCACGTTGTCTACGCCCACTAGTGCCACTGCCACTTCGCGGGCCAGCGCCGTCTCTACCGGGCTGTTGACCAGTACTGGATAGCCCTGCAAAAACTCTACCTGCGCCGCTACGCCATAGCTTTGTGCCTGCAACTCAATCACTTCGACAATGCGCTTGCGCAGCAGGTCTCGCACGCCCCGGTCCAGTGCCCGCACGCTTAGCTTGAGCGTGGCGTTTTGGGGGATGACATTGTTGGCCTCACCCGATTGAAAAGAGCCCACTGTGATCACCGCCATTTGCAGCGGCGCCACGTTGCGCGAGACGATGGTTTGCAGCGCCATGACAATGGCCGCGCCCGCCACCAAAGGGTCAGCGCTCAGGTGGGGCATGGCCCCATGGCCACCTTTGCCCACAATGTTCACCAGAATGTTTTCGCTGGAAGCCATGGTAGCGCCTTCGCGCAGAAGCATCTGGCCAGGACGAAAGCCTGGCATGTTGTGCATGGCAAAAATCGCGTTACAAGGGAAGCGGTCAAACAAACCGTCCTCCATCATCTTGCGCGCTCCACCCAGGCTTTCTTCAGCTGGCTGAAAGATCAGGTTCAGCGTGCCATCAAATGTGGCTGATGTCGCCAAGTGTTCGGCAGCGGCCAGCAGCATGGCGGTGTGGCCATCGTGTCCGCAGGCGTGCATCATGCCCGCGTGGCAACTGGCGTGAGGCAGACCGGTGGTCTCCTGAATTGGCAGCGCGTCCATGTCGGCTCGCAGACCCAGCTTTCGATTGCCACTGCCGCGCTTGAGTTGCCCCACCACACCCGTGCCCCCCAAACCGCGTGTGACTTCATATCCCCACCTCTGCAAGCGCTCTGCGACCAAGTCACTGGTGCGAAACTCCTGGAAGCCCATCTCAGGGTGCTGATGAATATCACGGCGCAGTGCCGTGAAAACTTCGGCGCGGGCTTCCAGAGCTAACAAAGTAGCTGACATATGTTTACTGAGGTTCCAGCTTGATCGATTTGGCAATCGCAGCGGCCTTGACCACTTCCTTTTTATAGAAAGTATCGAGTTGTGCCAAGGTCATGGGCTCGGCCACTGTACTACCTGCTGTCTCAATGATTTTGCGGATCTCCGGGTTGCCCAGTGCGGTGTAGGTCGCTTTGTGCACTGCGGCTACTTGTGCATCAGGTGTTCTGGCGCCGGCTTGAATACCAATCCAGATGCTGAACTGGTAGTCCTCAAAGCCTTTAGTCGCACTGGCCAAGGGCAACTTGGGCAAGCGTGCCAGGGGTTGACTGGAGGCAAGGGCCAGTACCTTGATTTGGCCACCTTCGATGGCACCCATCACTGGGCCAACCAGTGGAACCACCGCAAAATCAATTACGCCGCCCATCAAGTCCTTGAGGTAGGGCGCCAAACCGTTGTAGGGCGCGTGAAGGCCATGGGCACCTGCAGTCTGCAGTGCTTTTTCTGCCATCAGGTGGTAGAGAGAACCGATGCCCGTAGAGCCAAAGCTCAGTGGCTTGTCGGTCTTTTTGGCCAGTGCCACAAACTCTTCCAAGGTGTTCACCGGCAAGTCCTTGCGCACGGCAATCGCAATCGGTGTATGCCCCACTAAGGCGGCCAGACGCATGTCCTCTGGTTTATTTTTGGCCGCAGCCACACCTAGTGGCGTGTAGATCAACTCCAAAGGCGAGCCCGCCAAAATGGTATGGCCATCTGGCTGAGCATTGGCTGCCTTGAGTACACCCAAAGAGCCACCCACGCCCACCACGTTTTCGACGATGACGGGCTGACCGAACACTTCAGCCATACCTTTGCCGACGGCACGCCCAAGTACATCCGAGCCCCCGCCAGCCGGAAAGGCTACGATCATGCTGACGGGTCTGGAAGGATAGGTCTGGGCTGTCGCTGCAGCAGTCAGCGCAAGGCCAACAAACAAAGCACTGCAATGACGAATCAAAGCGCGGGAGGTGGGGTACATGGCGTGCTCCAAAAGAAGTAGGAATGAGGCGAATGGTAGGCGGCCATAAACAATGTGTCCAATGACTTAAATTTCTCGTTATCATTCATTTTCCTCATTCACGTATTGCCTGGTTTAAGAGCCTGCCAGCCATGAATATCAAACATCTGGAACACCTTCTCGCGCTGGCCGACACTGGTTCATTCAGTCGCGCGGCGGAGAAACTGTTCATCACCCAATCGGCCCTGAGCCGCAGCATTCAAAGCCTTGAGGACGACCTGGATGGCAAGGTGCTGGACCGTATTGGAAAGCGCAATGAACTCACCCCGCTGGGCCAAGACGTGGTCGCCCGGGCCCGTCATATCGTGCGTGACGCAGCCGAGTTGCGCCACAGTGCGCAGTTGTTACAGCAAGGGGGCAAGGGTTCAATCAGCGTCGGCTTGGGGTCAGGGCCGGGGGCGTTGTTGACCGTACCGCTGATGTGCGCGGCGGCCGCGCGCTATCCCGGCATGCGGGTCGCCATCACGCGCGGGCCTACCGAGCTGCAAATCCAGCAACTGAGAAGCCGACAAATCGACGCCATGGTGGTGGATGTTCGCCGCGTCACCCCTGCGACCGACCTGAACATTGCGTCGCTGGGGGAGGTTCGTGCCGGTTTTATAGTGAATGCCGCTCATCCGCTGGCCGCCAAGCGCTCAGTGAGTTTTCAAGACATTGCGCAGTACCCGGTGGCTTCCACCCCCCTCTCGGATGAAGTGGTGCGCCTGCTGGTGGACCAATACGGCGTGCTGGCCAACCCGTCGGCCATGGTCACGCTGCAGTGTGAAGACGTCGCCAGTTTGCTGGCAACTGTGGTGCAGACCCAGGCCATTTATTTAGGCGTAGTAGCCGCGGCCAGGGCTGGTTTGCAAGACGGGTCACTGGTTGAATTGCACATCAGGCCCACACTCAAGGTCGGTGCACGCTTCGCCTACGTGACGTTGGCAGGGAGAACCGAAGCGCCTGCAATGGCCTATTTTCGCGCGTTCGTGGTCGAGCACCTACACGACTAATGGCCCGTGGCCGGCATAAGGAAATCTGGTTCGAGACCTAGCCAGTAGGGTCAGGGTTACCACTGACTTTGACCCGATGCGATCAATCCTTTCTCTCCTGCATGGCATAGACCTAAGATGAGGCTCATAGTTTCTGGTCTCACGAATGCTCTCCGATCCCTAATTGAGCGATGAGTCAAGGTTCCCGCGCTGGAACGAATCCCTCGACTCTCCAAGCCCGATCTTTGTAAAAGTTCGGTAACCAGGTAGTCCGACTTCCCTCTGCGTTTCAGGCGCACCAACTCTGATGCGAGTTAGTGCGCCTCCAAATCCCAGTCCCGATCAGAAAACCATTCCCTGACGGGGACG
>JAKQJK010000369.1 GCA_029561195.1 Pseudomonadota bacterium | reverse complement strand
CAGCGATTTCGGAAGATGGTTGAGACGGATTGGGGGAAGTTACAGGATTGGAGGAGGTTGAGCGTGACGGGAGCAGATTCGCATTGAAGGGGGAGATTCGTTTTCACTTGCCAGCGCCCTCTCCTGTGCTATCTTAGCCCTTAAAGTGGCTAAGATATACAAGTTCCGTCGCACCTCGACCTTGGCCTTGCGCCAACGCCGCGCCCTCCTGCTGCGGCAGATGACTCCCCCCTCGGACCTGCTCCGCGCCTCCTACATCGAGCGCTTCACCACCTGTGGCAAACCCAACTGCATCTGCCGCCAGGGCCAACGCCATGGACCCTTCTTCTACCTCTTGGCCAACCTGGGCCCGGGCCACATCCTGAAATTCCTCCTGAAGACTCCCGTCCAGCAACAAGCCGCCGCCCACGGCGTCGCCGCCTACCAACAACACTGGGAACGGCTGGAGGAACTGTCCCAGATCAACGCCGAACTGTTGCGGCGCGGCGAACCCTTGGCCCGTGAATAGCCCCGATTTCATCGAGCTGAGCCAGTTCGTCCACTACCTGCGCAAGCGTTTTCATCTGCCTTGTTTGGCTGGGATGTTCCGCGATTCGCGGCTGCGGCCGCGGATTCCCTCCTGTGCGGTGTGGCTGAGCCTGTTCTTGGGGGAAGTGGTGCACGTCTTCAGTTTCCTGCAACTGCAGGCCGAAACCCGCCTGCCGCAATGGCAGCGTTGGGTCGGCTATCGGGGCGAAATCAGCGACGACACCTTTGATTACGTGAGCGAACGGCTCGATCCGGCCCCGTTGCGCCAGGCCGCGTGGTGGATCAATCGCAAGCTCAAACGGGGCAAAGCCTTTGAAGCCAGCAAGCTCCACGGCCTGCTGGTGGTGAGCCTCGACGCTAATGAGCAGTTTCACAGTGATCACCGCTGTTGTGAGGACTGCCTGTGCCGAGAAGTGACCCGCAAGAATGCGCAGGGGCAGGAGGTCAAAACGCTCCAGTATTACCACAAGCAAGTCTATGCGCAGTTGAGCGGGCCGCGGTTGAGCGTGATCCTGGACTTCGAGCCGATGCGGGCGGGGGAGGAAGAATGCGCGACGGCGTTGCGGCTCTTGCGCCGGATGCGCCAGGAGTATGGGCCGCGGTTCTGGGATGTGATCGTGGTGGACTCCTGGTACGTCAACGGGCCTTTCCTCAAGACGGTGGTGGAGGAACTGGGTTGGCCGGTGATCGCGGTGCTCAAACAGGAATGCCGGGAAGTCCATCAGGAGATCCAGGCCCTCACGCGCGGGCAAGTGGCAACCCAAGTTGTGGAGCGGGACGGTCGCCAAGTGGAGGTTTGGGACGTGCCCAAGCTGCGTTTCACCGACAGCTATCCGGGACCGGTCAGGGGGATCAAGGTGTGCGAGCAATGGACCGAGCGCAAGCGCGTGGGCGGGCAATGTCGACGAGTTCCGCAAGAACAAAACTGGATCTGGGTGGTGGCCGGCGAGTTGAGCGGGTATGAGGGGGCGATCATCCGGGACTTGGGGCACTTGCGTTGGAAGGTGGAGAACAACGCCTTTGGCGAACTGACCCAGCATTGGCACCTGACCCACTGCGCCCACCATCATCCGGTGGCGGTGGTGGTGCTGCTCTGGATCAAGCTGCTGGCCTTCACGCTCTTTCATGCCTTTGCGATCCTCAACAGCAAACTCCTTCGCTTGGGCCAAGTGACCTTGAAGGAACTGCGCAACCGGCTCTATCGCTCGTTGTTGTGCGGAGAGCCGCTCCTGTTTTTCAGCGGCTAAAAGCCAGACCAGCAGCCAACTTCGCAAGGCCTGGAAAGCCAGGCGCCGGAAGGTTCACCACCGTGAATCCGAAGGGTGTGGTGTTTTCAAATGCCAAGGGGCCGAGTCGTCAGGACCGCAGGACTGCGCCCGGCCAAAAAGGCCACCTGCCTGCACCCAATCCCAATCCGTCCCACCATCCGAAACTGCTG
>JAKQJK010000365.1 GCA_029561195.1 Pseudomonadota bacterium | reverse complement strand
CGCGTTCGATCGGTCCGCACGGATCGCGCGCCGTCGTGCTCGACAGCGAAGGCAACCGCATCGCACTGCATTCGCAGGGCGGCGTTTGAAGTTCATGGATCAGAACGTCGGGCGATGATCCGTTGGGATGGTGGGCTTTCCTGAACTGCGTAGCAGGGCACCCTGCGCTATTGATTCGGCCCGTGAACGGTAGGAACCCGGTGCAAGAAGTTCTTCTCCCGCTGGCGGGAGAAGTCCCCGGAGGGGGATGAGGGTGGTGCTCTTGATTCGTAAGCGTTTGCACGCCGCTCCGTAGGTCCACCCGCGGCCGGTGTTCCGGATGCGGCTTTACCTCCTGCATCCATGCAGTCGTCATCAGCCTGTCGGCAGCTTCTCCCACCAGCGGGAGAAGCGCGAGTTCATAGAATTGAAGGGGTTCAGTGGGTGGCTGCCGTCGCCTTGGTGGGTTCAGGCTTCTAGCCGCCGTCGACCGTCTCCTGCAAGTCGGACTTCAGACGCAAGCCGTCATTCGAGTACACGCCTCCATTGGCAGCCAATGCATCGGGCGAGAAGCCAGGATTGTCATCCGCTTTTTCCCATGGGTTCGCGTGGCGGGGGCCTGGTATATAGGGAGTCCATTCGCCGTATGCTGCCCCCTTTCTATGACGCATGCTGAATGACACCGGCACACGCGCAAGGAAAAACGGTTGGTTTGTCGGTTTACCTTGAGTGGGAGCAAAAAATGTCCAGCGCTTGGCAGCCTTCAGTGCAGCCGTAGCCAATATCCTCCGCCATCTCTCCATTTCTTTTTCGTTGTGTGCCACAACACCAAGATTGACCTGTTCCGCGATCGCGTCTTCGACGGCGCCATCGGCAGCCACCTTGACCAGCAAGAAGACTTTCCCTTCTACCCTTGCGTACACGGCTTCCTTGGGATACTCCGGCGGCGTCAATTTCTTGTACGCCACTTCCGTTCCGGGCATTCGATTTTTCGGGCTGAAATACGTGCCGGCCAGGCGCAATGTGTAAGTATCGCCCTCTAGTAGTTTTGCCACGACCAGAATACTCATGGTGTTGACAATCGTGGCATTGGCGGAAACGCCCTGCGGCAAGGGACCAACCGCGAATGACCAGTTCTTGATATTGCGATCAACAAAATCGCGAATCGTTGAATCAATCTTTTCCGGCTGGTCCAGTTGATAACCGCGCAAGGAGCCATCCAGGCCAACCTCAACAGATCCGGTCAGCAACATGCTTGCCTCGGCCTCCTTGCGCACTTCGCTGGCGCCATCAGCGCGAGCGGTGAGCGTGGTC
>JAKQJK010000360.1 GCA_029561195.1 Pseudomonadota bacterium | reverse complement strand
GGCATGCGCCACCGCTCCTTCCTTCTTCATCTTGAGCATGGCCGCTGCCACTTCCGCACCGGCCGTCTCGGTGACCGCTTCCACCAGTTTGGTCTTGGGCACCAGATCAAGATACGACTCTGCGGTGGGTTCCCACCAGTCCGCCATGTCCAGCGACAGGGCTCGGGCGATGGAGGCGGCATGATCCGAACCATCCGCTCTCCCCTGCACCGCTTCGGCACTGTTGGCCGTTGCAAATACGATCAGCGACAAGACCACCTCCTGCGGCTGTTCCAGCAACCAGTCAAACCACGTGGTGGTGTCTTGGGGCAGACGGCGCAGCCAGGACTTGGATTCCTTGTCCAGCATCGCTGCTGCGCGTGAGGTCGCCAGCGTGGTGGAATGCTTCTCCAGTGTCGAGCGCGATTGAGTCAGGCTCACCTTGAGCGGAGAGTTGCTGCTGTCGTATCTGTTGTAAATGGAAATCGCCATTCTGCAAGCTAGCGCGGCCAGTGTGACGGGCTGGTTGCCGAGCATCAACGCCTGAATGGCAGCCGTGCGGTGACTGGACAGGTTCAGCATCAGTTTTTCGGGAACATCGGGACGAGACTTCGCAGCGGTTGGGCTGGCTCCGTCCTCGGAGTCGGGGTGCGATGCCTTCCGGACCGCGCGACGCTCCAACCCGCGATGCACCACCAGATCACCGTCATCCATCGTGACGACGGCTCCGGCAATGGTCTTGTCAAAGGCATTCACGTCGAGCAATGTCTCCTTCAAGGCTGCCAGACGGGCTTCGATGTCTTCCATCTGTCCGGTGAGTTTGTCTGACTCGTCCCAGTCCTCGGCATCGATGGCCTTCTCGTGTTCGGCTTCTAGCTCGTGGTATTTGTTTTCCAGCGGGATACGCGCGGAGGTCATTTCCTTGTACTCGGGTAGGTAACTGCGCTCCAGACGGCTGTGCTGTTGCCGCTCAGTAAAACCATAGTCGGAGAACACATCGACCCATGCCCAGCCCTCACCCCGTACCACCGCCGCCATGGCTTCGAGTTTTTCGCCCAGCATCAAGTCCACCAGCGCGGGATCGGTGAGGTATTGGGTTCCTTCTTCGCTGAACAGGTCAGTCCGTACGCTGCCACCGGCGGCGAGGTAGTTCTCCAGACCAATGGCCTGCACCCGGACATCGGTATCGGCAATCTCGTCTTCGGTGAGTCGCCGCTTGATGGTGTGCGATTGGCGGTTGTGGGGCGACAGGCTGTTCCACACACTCAATTGACGCTCATGGTCGTCAACCGTTGCCAGTGCCATGATCTGATCCAGTGTCATGGCATCGTTGCGGTACAGCTGAAACAGTTCCGGTGCCACATTGGCCATGCGCAGACGTCGCAGCACCTGAATCACCTTCACACCGAACTTGCTGGCAATGGCTTCGACGGTCAATCCCTGCGTCACCATGGACTGGTAGGCGACAAAGGCATCGGCGGGGTGCATCGGCTCCTGGGAGACGTTCTCGGTCAGGCTGATTTCAAACGCTTTCTCCGGCTCGATCACCCGAACTTCTACGGGCGCTTCAAAACCCAGTTTGCCCTGAACGATCAACAAATTCATGGCCGCAAAGCGACGCCCACCGGCTTCGACGGCATAACGTTGGGGTGATCCCTTCTTGGCAGGTGCCAGCGTGACATACAGGGGGTTGAGCAAACCCTGTGCGTCGATCATCGCGGCCAGTTCTTCGACACGGGTCGGCTTCTGGCGGACATTGCCCGGCGACACAAAGAGACTGGACAGTGGCACGTAGATCGAAGCGGATTCGGGGGTCGTGGTGTTGGAACGGTTTGAAGTTGAATGGGTCATGGTGATGTTTGTCATGTGATTTACTAAAGTTGCTTGAATAAATGGCTGTCCGGGTGTTGAGATGTTCAGGACTGCCGTTGCTGAAATGGAGAGATGAAAAGGGATTGGGGTCTACTGCGTCATGGCACCACGCCTTTCCAGATCAACAGGGCCAGCACGGCACCCGCTACCAATGAAGACCTCAACACCAACCGGTCCTTCCAGCCTTCGGGATTCCCAGCTATCGTTTTGCAAGATTCCGAGCCGGTCGTGGAAGTTGTTTGGTGTGATGTCGTCATGGTGTTGCCCCTGTGGTTGATAAAAGTGCCATCGCTTCGCTGAGTTCATTCGCCGTAATGGGTGGAATGCAGAGCGACCAAGGGCCAGGGCTGGGTGACACGCGCGAGGGGTGAGCTCACCCCTTGGTACGGGCGTGACTGCCAGACAGGTGATGTGCGGGACCGTGGAATAAAAAGGGCGTGACTGGCCGCTGTACACGCCAGTGACCGGCGTGACTCGACCGGCTTTATGCCGCGAAAGCCCGCGCAGCAGGACCGACTCGCTCTAAGGTACAACCCAGGCGAAAGAAGTCATTGAAGTGAGTGCTATCACCATAAGCACCCTGACGAGATCACACACGCAGGCACTGTGTGCCTCTGTTTACGCCGTCAGGCGGGCCCATGCACCAACATGAGGCAGTCGCAGGGCGACCGGTAATATTCACCTATGCAAGAATATCCAGTCACCTCAAAATAGATCCTGCATGAACATGTCCCGCCCCGCCTTCACCGTTCACATCTTCAGCATTTACCTGATGGGGTTGGGGATTAGCTTGGCCTTGTTTCCGAATCTGCTGCTCTCGCTGTTCAGCGTGGCACAAACCTCGGAGATCTGGATCCGGGTGGTTGGTATCCTGGCGTTCAACATCGGTGTGTTCTGCTGGTATGCGGCAGCATCGGAGTCCACTGCTTTCTTTCGGGCATCGGTCTACACCCGCACCCTGGTGCTGGTGTCATTCATCGCGTTCGCGTTGTTGGGCATGGCAAGTCCGGTGTTGATCCTGTTTGGCTTGGTGGACTTTGCGGGAGCGATGTGGACCCACGCAGCCCTCAAGCTGGAGCAACGGCGGTCCCTGCCCTACGTCCGAACCCTGATCTAGCAACGAAGCAACTTCGCAGTGTGGACCGATGCCGGGCGCTGCGTGCCGGGTTGAATTCAGGTGAAGCTATTGATGTGTTTCAGGCAAGTGGTGGCCTGGAGGGGGTCCGTCAGGACCGTCGCATAGCGACCAAGCCGGTCAGGCGCGCCCGCAATGGGCATCCCGGCTTTTGCAATGGCAAAAATGCCCCTGGCCTTTGTCCTGCGACTGCCAGCTGCAGAAAGACAGGCGATGCCCAAAGAACTTTTCGGCGCCCCATCAACGCCAATCTATGCCATATTGATGTCCTGAATCAAAGCCATCCAGACTAACCCGCACAGGAGGTCCACATGAACTTCGGGGAATCCTCACCAGAAGAAAGTGCCTTCAATAAAGAGTCTGACCGGAAAGCAGCTGAATACTTCGCCAAAGAACACAAGAAGCGCCTGCTGGAGATGGAAGCCGCGCTTCAGGTCCTATATCGAAAACTGAATCTTCAGCCTGGACAGACCCTGAGCGACTATTTCGGGTTGACGCCCCGCAATGATGGTCTACCTTCAGAAAATCCAATACTAGATCCAGAGGTCGAAGACACCATCGCCCGCTTCTTTGAAGATATCGGCAGATTACTGACTGAGGACGATACGGCAAAGGACTTTCCGAAAGTTCTGGGCTCACCTCGGTCAAAAGGGCCCTGAATCACTCGAAAGCACACTCACATCGACCATGGCAACTTGCGACCCAAAGCGGGTGTAGCGACTGATCAATTGATCGCCTATTAGGCCGGTAAGGGCTGTCAGGAGACGGTCGACATTTTCCAACCGCGGTCCGATCAGGCCCCCTTTGCGGTCATTCACGGGGGCTTTTTCTAATGCAGGCATGCAGCAAAGGCTGACATAGGTTTATTTGAAATTGGCACCTCGGTACCCGACCTTTACCCCAGCACAATGGCCTTCAGCAATGTGAAGTCGATTTGGAGAATGGCTGCAACGGTCAACGACCAAGTGCAGCCATACGGCGAAACCAATAGTCAATACCAGTTGTTTTGTATGAGTCGGTGGGATTGTCTAAGTCTATGGTTTTGGGGCAAGATTCGGTCCCACGGTGTCGCAATCCCCCCTGTTGCTTGAACAGCCGGTCGATCGCCACTTGCCAAATTAAGCAACTGAAAGGCCCATCATGGAATGGCAAGAGATGTTGGATACCTTTGCGCGAATGCCGCCGGCGGACCAGCGTGCCTGGATGCGAATGGCAGCAGGTCTGCTGGCGCTGATGCTGGGCCTACTCTGGCTGGAGAGCCGATATTTCAAGGCCAGTGGCCGTTCAGGCAGTTGGCTGGCCGTGCGTCTGGCGTCGGGGGCCGCTGCGCTGTTAGCTCTGGTAGTCGTGTTCGTGCCAGCACGTGCCATCGGTGGGCCTGAAGCACTGGGCGTCTTTATCCTGATGCTTTACACCGCTGCTCCGCTGCTGTGGTTTGGCAGCCATCTCATGGTCGGGCGGCGTGTCCGGCCATCACTCACTAGCACCGAGAGCTTTGTCTTGGCTTTGACTGGTCTGGCAGTTCTTGCGATTCCAGGCAACGCCTACTTTGCAATGGAAGGACCATTGCATGCTGCCAGACGCGAGATCGCTCAGCGGCGCGAGGTGCCCGCAAACAATCCGACTCTGGAACACACGGTGCAAGCCGTGCAGCGCTACAACCTGGCAGGCGCAGGGCTCATCTACACCCAGTCATTGCTGGGCGCACCAAACACACGCCTGGTGCATGTGGAGCAGCGCCAGAGCGGGTATTGGCCCACGGAAAAGTCCGTAGCGCACCCGGCATACTGCACCAATGGCAACGATGTACACCTGATGTGGTCTGCCAAAGAAGCTCCACCATATTTACGCCTGCACTGGGCACAAAGCAACGGTGCCGTGGTGCGCGCCGAGTTCACGCCCAATATAGCGTTTGATGCAGCGCCGCCCCCTGCGGAATTCACCATCGGCTTCCGTCCGGAAGGGGTCGACCCCATCGCCCCGATTCCGCGTGAGCGCGCCCACCTTGTACTCACAATTGAGGGGCTCACGCCCAACACCCAGATGCTGGGTAGCCCAACCGAAGCGGGCGAAGTGCGCAACACCGATTGCGTGATGACCGGCTTCAAGCGCTGGACACCTGGCCCCAACTGGCAGGTGCAGGCCATAGGTTTGACGTTCCAGATCCCTACTACCGGTGAATTCCTGCGCAGCCTCATAAAGAAACCTTTGTAAAAACAAAGCTACCTAGTCCACAAAAGTTAACTTACTAAGCAAACATCTGAGGACCGTAGCCGACTGCTTTGAGCAAGTTGAAGTCCGCCAGAAACGGCTTGTAAAGAGCAACGAGTTGGGCAACACGTAAGCTGACTGCCGAGACCGGCAGCAAAGGGTCTGTCAAAGCCACTCCGGTTTCGCGGCTGAACGTCGGCTCCACATACCGGAAGAGTCATTCGCGGGTTCAAGTCCTATACCCGCTAACGCGGCTGTCCTGCCGGTTGCCTGACCGCTAGGTTAGTCCGCAATGGGCACGAAGAAGTCTGCAGTGAATGTCAGGTATCTGGCTTGGTAGCGGTGAAATTATTCACTGCTCGAAACCGGTCATTCAGAAATGACAGCTACTGGCCCAATCCTGTCAAAGTTATCCCCCAAAAATGCCCCATAAGCTGTGCACAAGTAGTTGAATACTCATCCAAAGTGTTGCTACTACTAGCTTGCGAGCGATTGCTTAAAAAGATTGCAATCAAAATGCGGACTCCAAAGTCGCGCCAGACTTTATTGCGATCAGTCACCAAACAGTCTTTTCCTTGCTTGTTTGGTCGTTTTTTCGACATAACGACTCACCTTGTTCGCCATCACGGTTTCTCCACCTGGCTTGAGTCCGGGTCGAATACTTGAAACGGCATCTGAAATTGCATGCGGCATCTTCTTCGCGACTTCTTGGCCGATGCTCAACGCAAATCCCGGTCGGACATCTAATTGTTCAGCCATGGCAACGATGTGCTTGGCTTCCATTTCTCCCGGCAACGTGGTCCCCCCAATATCAAACGCAAAGTGCTTCGACAGACCTGGGTAGATGCGGGTACACATCAGGTCATAAAACGGTGTGAGTCGAGTACCGCCCTCTGGCGGGCAATAGATGGACAGGTTCTTGGCATGACTGTCGTTGTTACCCGTAAAAATATTGAAGAACACCCAAGCCAACAGGCGTCTTAGATCCAGGATGGGCACCGTTGAATACGTACGAATCAGATCGGCACAGTCCTTCAAACTGGGGCCACCTTCAGACTCGTATTTCTTCTCCGATGGCAGTGAACTGAGCTGGCAGATGTCGTACTGCATGCTGCGGCCAATCGTCCCATCCGGTCGCACATAGCGGTCAAAGCGCTTGACAACACACGACTTGGTTTTGGGTTCAAAGAACACATCGGCCACTCGGAGCCCACAGAGCGCAGCTGCCTTCATCACAATAGTCTCATTGATGGCAGAACCCCAAACGCCATCAATCCTTTGGATGTCAGGTTTGACGATGTGCGTCGATGGGCTAACACCCTCCCCCAGCATGGGTATTCCATCTTCAAAAAGTGCTATGGACAGCTTGTCCTGAGCGCCTGCCAATGAAATCCGAGTGCCCTGGCTTTTCAGGGTAATCGCCAGAGCGGCCTTTGTACGCAGCTCCGCTGCGAGCTCCTCCCAGCTTGTCGGCTGATACTGATGTGGCTCTGGCTTTTGACCTGATGGCAACAGGACAAATCCGCCAGCCGTGTCGCCAGCGACTGCGTGCAGCAAGCCAAACAGGGTGCTGGCCTTTCTTTGCGTGAAAAGGTAACTCCGTAACTCGCCTTCTGGAAGCAGATTCTCAAAGAAGGAGGTTACCCCGTCTGCTGACGTTCGCCCGGCGGCCAGCGTGATCGTTGCAATTTGAAGGGCTTTGTGATCTCGCCACCATGCGGCGTATTCAAAGGACAGGGGTGAGGTATCGAAGACATGACCCACCAGGTCGTTCTCGAAGTACACGTCCAGACAGGTTGGGTGGGTCGCCATCACAGCGACCCTCCTGACTTGGTTTGCACCACAACTTCGAGACCGAGCAGGTCCAGAACTTCCAACGCCATTTGAATTTGGAGAGTTGGTTTGCCCTTTTCCAGGTCAACGATGAATCGGTTGCCGGTATTGGCCAGGCCGGAGACATCCTCTTGCTTGAGTCCCAGCAGCTGCCTCTGCCGGCGAGCGATGTCACCCACATCGACAGATGATCGGACGACCTGCCTAGATTGGTTTGAATTACCGCTCGGTAATAGACTGACTTTTGTCTGCATGACTTTCACCCTAAATTACCGTCCGGTAATATTGCTACGGTTCGAGGTACTTTATCAGACAATATTACCGACCGGTAATATTTTTGATCGGCATTAAATCCGTGCCACGACAAAATGAAGCAGCTTGTAGGGCAAATAGTCTTTTACCTCTTCGACAGGTATTTGCTGAATATCTGTCAGACAGGTAGTCCGTCCCTGCCGATATAGACAGCGATGACGGCCGCAGCTCAGCGCTTCTTATTCGGTCGAGGAACTGGGAGGGCGATCAACTTTGCCAAAGCTTCAGCACTGGTAAATCCGCCTTTTGCGATCCAGTCGCGCTCGCCTCGACGGTCGACGACCTCGGTTTGCTCCCCATTGTTCGTGGTCGCAGTCGTCGTTTTCTTCGGTGAAGATCGCAATCGCCCGGATGACGGCGATGTCTCCGTTTGAGCTACGGTTCGTGACGCAGGCAAACGTGCATCTTGCAACTCACGTCCGAGTGGGTCTGCTTTGACCAGCAATTCCAGGTCATTTTCGACGCCCAATACTTGCATCACTGACAGGTAGGCGCCTATCGTCACGCCGGATCGGCCGCGCTCCAGGCTGCGCAGGGTCATTGGCGACATGCCGGCACGCTCTGCTACGAGTTTGGCCGGAAATCGACGCCGGTGTCGCGCCAAACGCAGCCGTTCGCCAAACTGTTGCAACAGCATGTCGGTAGACGGGAGTAAAGGAGCGATATTCTTCGCCATTGTGTAATTATTCTGGCGAATTTCAATCATATCCGCCGGAATACTGACACATCATGCATACAGTATGCGTCATTAATCTATTGGATTCGCCGCGAAGGTCAACTAACTCGGCACCCGCCCAGCAATGTGCTGCGAACTCGCACATTGCACCCAAGACAACTGCGCGCTGCGCCATCAGGCCAGTACATCAAGCCCATGTTTCTGAACCACTGCCAGCAATTTCAGC
>JAKQJK010000354.1 GCA_029561195.1 Pseudomonadota bacterium | reverse complement strand
AACCAGATAGCCGCACGCGTGCGCATCAACTACGCATTCTGAACAACACCAGTTCAATTTAGTTTTCTACGAGGGTGACCGCTTTGCCCGGGGCTGAAAAGCCCCGGGCATTTTTTTGTTTCAGGCTGATGGAATAATCAGACCATGCCCCCCAACAAAAGCACGAGCCCCACGCAAGTGGGCGACGCCACCGACGCCCCGTCATCCCCAAAAGCTCGCCGCAGCATGCAGATGACCGACATCGCCCGCATGGCTGGCGTGTCCACCTCCACCGTATCGCGCGCGCTGAGCGGCAGCTCGCTGATCCCGGAGGCCACCCGCAACCGCATCAGCGAACTGGCCCGCTCGCTGAACTACCGTGTGAACGTGGGCGCAGCCAATCTGCGCCGACGCGACGTGCAGACCATTGGAGTGGCCATTCTGGGCGACAGCATGCAGCTGATTTCAGACCCCTTTTTGCTCAGCATTCTGGGCAACGTGGCCGATGCGCTGGACGAGCGCGGCATGAGTTTGATGATCACCCGTCTGCTGGAAAACCGCAAACACATGCTCACCTCAATGCTGGACAGCGGCCAGGTCGCCGGGCTCATCATCATTGGCCAGCTCACCTGGCACCAGCATTTGAACGACATGGCCCGACAGGGCGTGCCCATGGCCGTGTGGGGCGCCAGCCTGCCCGATGCGCTCTACCCCGTGGTGGGCGGGGACAACTTTGAGGGCGGCTACCTGGCCACGCGCCACCTGATCCAGCAAGGGTGCAAACACATCGCCTTTTTTGGCGACACCACCCACCCGGAAGCGGGCATGCGCCACCAGGGTTACCTGCGGGCCCTGCAGGAGGCTGGCCACGCGCCCGACTCGCGGCTGGCGCAGCACTTCATGTTTGGCGACAAGCGCATCCGCGAAACCATCGACAGCTGGTTGAACCAGAATCTGCAATTTGATGCCATCTTCGCCAGCAGCGACGTGACCGCCATCTCACTGATGGGCGCCCTCAGTGAACGCGGTATTTCCGTGCCCGCGCAGGTCAAGCTGGTCGGCTATGACGACATTTCGCTGGCCGCGCACGTGCACCCGTCGCTGACCACTGTCCGCCAGCCAGCCGACCAGGCTGGCCGGACCTTGGTAGAGCTGATCTTTGATGCCATTCAGGGCAAACCGCGCCGCGCCGTGATGCTGCCCGCGCAACTGATTGAGCGTGAAAGCAGCCGCTGAAGTTGCGCTATTTCTACTGATTTAGTAGCTACTCAGGCATACTCCATGAGGGTTGAGGTCACTTTTTGGCATTAAAAAGGGTGGTTTTGCCGCTCGAAACATGGTCTTGCTCTTTTAGTGGGTTGGCGAGCGCGCCGGGCGCCCGCGAAGGTGGTCTTGTCGGGTTGGAGAACAATCCTTCACGCAGCTATTTGCTATTTATGTAGGAGCTGCTCACGCATAACTGACAAGGGTTAGCTGTCACGGACGCAGCCGATGCTTAGATAATCGTCTACAGCCGCTCGGTGTGGCTAGCACTTTTCAGTGCGGGCAGAGCTTGGACGGCCGTAAGGTCCATGCTTTGCGCGGCTGACCTGACTTTCTCAATCTCGTCATGCAATTCGGTTGTGGTTTGATTCAACCACCAGTCAACCAACTTCAGAAGTTTGGTAGGGCCGTCAATTGGAAGCCCACTAGACCTTTCGTGCCGCGGAACTACTGAGTTGATTTCTTTCGTCGATTTCATGGCAGGAGCGAGCTGAACTGTGACTGAGTTCTCCTCAAACGAGTTCACTGAGTGTCCAATATTCTTGTTGCGAAGCGACAAGACAAAGTCATGTGTTTCCTTCAACTCGGCTTCGACTTGATTGAGAAGTTCTGAGTCCAGAGCTGATCGGACTCCAGTTACGAAGCAGCGTGAATATGCTACGCATGCAGCTGCCGAAAGCCCCTCCCATTCCAAGAAATCGAGTGGCGTATTCAAGCCGACGATGTCGAATGGCGACTTCTTCAAATGGGGTCCCGAGTAGCGCTCAATTAGTCTCTCGCAGTAGGCTTCCACCTGCTGTAGGTCGGCGCGCATGTCCGCCAAACTTGCCAGTCGCTCGGACGCGGGGAAATTAAAGGCGTGCTCGGTAAGCATGCTAAATGTGACGGTTAATGTATGTGCAGAGCAAAACCCTCCACCCTACTTCACCTCAAACACCCCAGCCCCGTTCTCCCACGCAATCTTGCGCGCCACATCCGCTGGCAAATCGCCCAACCAGGTGCGATAGCCCTGCATGGTGTCGTCGTAATACTGCCAACGCTGGTTGATCCAGGTGTCGGAACCGATCAAAAAGCGGCCGGGGTATTTGAGCAGCAGGGCGCGCCACTCGGAGCAGAGCTTGCCACCGTCGCACGTTAACCCGGGGCGATAAGACAGTTCACCCATCAGCAGCGGGTACCTAGAGAACAACTCGTTCACCCGTGCCACGGGCGCGCCGCCGATACCTGTATGCGCCCAGATCAGGCGTGCCTTCTGGCCTTTTGACGGGGTGTTGGCCATCAGCAGGTCAATGGCCACGTCGTCCACGTGCGCCAGTATCGTCAGGCCTTTGTCTTCTGCGAAGGCCATCAGTTTTTTGGCAACCACCCCGTTAGCGTTTGTGCTGTCATACAGGTGAAATTCGCCAATGCCTTTGTAAGGCCCGGCAGCGGTGCCACGCGCGAACTCGGTTTGCACCATGTCGTAAATGGTTTCGTCGCGGAACCAGTTGTCGTAGTCCGCGCGGTTTCGGTACAGGCGGATGAAGGGCACCACGGTCAGGTCGCCTTTTGAGGGCTCGGCGGCCAGCGCCTTGGTGCCGTCGTTGGGGCGCGAGTTGGCGATGACTGCCTTGACGCCGTTGCGTTTGATGCGCACCAGCACGTCGCTGACGGGGTGTGGCCCAACCTGCCCGTTCCACGCTTCTTCGTTGTAGTGCAGGTGCGCGTCGAACAGCGGGCCGGCGTAGTCAGCGGCCTGGGTCAATCCTGTAGTCGCTATAAATATGATAGCTATTCGCACATACTGGACGATGGCTAGGGGCATAGAAGACCACATAAAGAACATATTTTTAGTGTTTTACAAGCATGGCAGCATCAGGCCAGATGTCGGGCGAAGAACGCCAGCGTGCGCTCGAGGGCCAGTGCGGCGGCGGTGGCGTCGTAGGAGCCACGGTGGTCGCAGTTGAAGCCATGTTGCGCGGGGTAAACCTGCACCTCCACGCCAGCCTGTGCTCTAGCAAAGGCGCGCACGCCTTCCAGTGGAATGGCGTGGTCTTGTTCGCCAAAGTGGCACAGAACGGGGCACTGCGGCTGGCGGGCCACTTCCAGCGGGGTTGTCATGCCACCGCCATAGTAAGGCACCGAGGCGCTGATGCCCTTTAGCAAACACGCCGCGCGCCAGGTGAGCAGACCGCCCCAGCAGTAGCCGACCAGACCCACCTTGCCAGACATGCCCAGCGTTTGCGCGGCGTAATCTATGGCGGCCTGAATATCGGGCAGCACGCCCGGCGCGGGCAGGCCTTCCACCGCCGCTTTCAGGGCAATGCCGGCGGCAATGTCGTCTGGCGTGTAGCCCATTTCCACGCCCTGCTTGACGCGATGGAACGTGGCGGGCGCCACGGCCAGGTAGCCTTTTGCGGCATAAACTTCTGTCACTTCGCGAATGTGCGCATTGACGCCAAAGATTTCCTGCAGCACCACCACGGCGCCCACCGGCTTGCCAACTGGTTCCACCACCCAGGCCGGGAAAACAAAGCCGTCAGCCGATGTGAGTTTGATAAATCCTGCCATGAGAGACCTTTCGTGTATGGTTCGCCTGATTGTGGTTTGCTCCACGCGCTTTGTAACCTGATTTATCCATCTTTGCAGGACCTGACCCGATGAACCCAATTGTCTTGATTACCGGCGGCTCGCGCGGCATTGGCGCCGCCACCGCGTTGCTCGCCGCCCAAAAAGGCTTCGCCGTGGCGGTGAACTACACCACCAATTCACTGGCGGCCGATGAAATCGTGCGCCAGATCCGGCACAACGGTGGCACCGCCATCACCGTGCAGGCCGACGTGGGTGTGGAAGCGCAGGCGATGGCCATGTTTGACAAGGTGGACGCAAAGCTGGGGCCCATCAACGCGCTGGTGAACAACGCCGGCGTGGTGGACGTGGCCTGCAGGGTGGACGAGATGAGTGTGGCGAGGCTCAGGCGCATGTTTGACATCAACGTGCTGGGCAGCTTTGTATGTGCACGTGAGGCGGTGAAGCGCATGAGCACGCGCCACGGTGGCACGGGCGGCAGCATTGTGAATGTATCCAGCGTGGCGGCGCGCCTGGGCGGGCCGGGCCAGTATGTGGACTACGCGGCCAGCAAGGGCGCGATCGACACCTTCACCGTGGGCCTTGCCAAAGAGGTGGCGCTGGAGGGCATTCGCGTGAACGCCGTGCGCCCCGGCATCATCGACACCGAGATACACGCATCTGGCGGCCAGCCCGACCGCGCCAACCAGATGGCGCCGCAAGTGCCCATGCAGCGTCCCGGCACCGCGCTGGAGGTGGCCCAGGCCATTGTGTGGTTGATGTCGGATGATTCGAGTTACACCACGGGTTCTATGGTGGACGTGGCCGGTGGGCGCTGACCATGGATTTCAAACCACTTGTCACCTTGCTGGCTATCGTCAACCCGCTGGCCATCGTGCCGTTTTTTATCCACTACACGCAGGGTTTCAGCACCGAGCAGCGGCGGCGTACGATTTTGGTGGCATCGTTCAGCGCGTTTGTCGTGATTGCCACCAGCGCGCTGCTGGGGCTGCAGATTCTGGAGTTTTTCGGCATCTCGCTGGCCAGCTTTCAGGTAGGCGGCGGCATGCTACTGCTGACATCTGCGCTGAGCATGTTGAACGCACAGCCCGCGGAAGCCAAGTCAACTGTAGAAGAGATAGACGACGCGGGCAAACGCTCGGCCGTAGGCGCCAGCATCGCCGTGGTGCCGCTGACCATTCCGCTGCTGACCGGGCCCGCCACCATGTCCACCGTGGTGATTTATGCCGAAAAAGCCAAACACTTCCCGCAGCTGGCCGCGCTGGTGGGCTACGGCGTGGTGATCGGGCTGGCCACCGCCGTGTGTTTTGCGCTAGCAGAGCCGATTGCCCGTGTGCTGGGCAAAACCGGCATCAATGTAATGACGCGGCTGATGGGCCTGATACTCGCCGCGCTGGCGGTGGAGGTGATGTCAGACGGGCTGGTGAAGCTGTTTCCGATGCTGGGACGCTAAGCGCTTTCTGCGCCCCCAGCCGTTACAGCGTGACCGGCTGCCCGCTCTTGCAGCTTTCGGTGGCTGCATCGGCCAGCTTTTGCGCCGCCACACCGTCGGCGATGCTGGTTCGGAACGCCGCACCCGACTGCAGGCACTCAAAGAAATGGGTGATTTCGAGTCGGTAAGCGGCGGCGTAGCGCTGCAAAAAGAAATGTTCAGGCTTGTCGCCATGAATGCCCGTGGCGTTCCAGGTGAGCACCTCGGTGGGCGTGTGGTTGCCACACTGCAGCATCCCGGTAGAGCCCAGCACCTCAAAGCGCTGGTCGTAGCCATACGCCGCGCGGCGCGTGGTGTTGATCTGGCATAGGCGGCCTTTCTTCGTGCGGATGGTAACGGCCGTGCTATCCATGTCGCCCGTGGCGGCGATGGCGGGGTCGGTCAGCACCGAGCCGGTGGCGCTGAGCCAGGCGGCTTCGTCGCCATCAGCGCAGAGAATCCAGCGGAACACGTCGAAGTCATGAATCAGCATGTCACGGAAGATGCCACCCGATACCTTGATGTATTCGGGGGGTGGCGCGCCGGGGTCACGGCTGGTGATGACCAGCATTTCAGGGTTGCCGATTTCACCTTTATCCATGCGCATGCGGGCTTCGTTGAACGTGGGGTCAAAGCGGCGCTGGAAACCAATCATGCAGGCCACACCGGCGGCCTTTACAGCAGCGGCGCAGGCTTCGGCCCGGGGCACAGACAAGTCAACCGGTTTTTCGCAAAAAATGTGTTTGCCTGCTTTGGCTGCACGGGTGATGAGGTCGCTGTGTGTGTCGGTTGACGACGCGATGGCCACCACGTCCACACTGGGGTCGGCAAACACGGCGTCGATGGTGGAGACCTGCGCGCCATGTTGTTGCGCCAGCTCTGAAGCGGCGGCAGCCATGGGGTCGCACACGTATTTGAGGTTGACGCCCGGGAGCGCAGCCAGATTGCCAGCGTGAATGCGGCCAATGCGGCCGGCACCAAAAATTGCAACGTTTTTCATGATTTCTCCGTTAGGTTCCGTTGGTTTCCGTTAGTTTTGTCAAATATTCAGGCTGTGGCGCCATTGTTGGGCCTGTAGAGTAGCTCAGTCTTATAGGCCAGCGCGACAAACAGGCTTTGAGCCAGCGCCATCGAGCTGGTCAGCGACCGAAAACCCAAGGTTGAGTTGTCGTGCACCACCAAGGTAATCTGCGCCATGCGTGCCAGGGGGTTCATGCGGGTATCCGTGATGGCTAGCACCTTGGCCCCACGTTGCACGGCAAACTCAACCACATCAATCGTTTCCCGGGAATACGGTGCGAAAGAGATGGCGATCATCACATCGCCCTCGCGCACAGACCGCACCTGTCCCAGCTGCATGCTGCCCGCAGCAGATACCAGGCTGACCCGTTTGTCTGTGTGCTGAAGCGCGTAGTCCATATAAACCGCAACTGGAAATGACCGGCGCGACGCGGCAACCCAGACCGTGTCGGCTTCAACCAGCAAGTCAACCGCTTTCTTGAACGCCGAGGCATCCAGGCTGCCTTGCAGCTCCTGCATGGCAGCTATGCTGCCGCCAAAGAACTCCTGCGCAATATCCACGCTGGACAAATTGCCTGCGCCAGCGTCAATAGCGTCCCTGATGCGTTTGCGGTAATTCCGGTTGGGCGCCAGTTGACGGGTGAGGCCCTCCCGAAACAGTGCCTGCATCTCGGAGAAACCTGAAAAACCAAAGTGTTTGGCAAAGCGCACCACCGCCGAAGGCTGAACATTGCATTGGGTCGCAACGCTTTGAATGCCTTCCAGACCCAAATGTCCGCGGTGCTCCTCGATATAGCGCGCAATAACCTTGAGCTGCTTGCTCAAGCCCTCGTACTCACCGGTGATGCGGCGCAGGAGCTGGTCGACGGTTGCAGTCTCTGATTGAGCCACGGGAGTTCGCCTTGCGATGGAAAGAATAGGGTTGATTATTTCAGAAAAACGTTTTCTATTTATGTTTTTTTAGAATTTTATTTGCATTTTTGGCGTTTGCTTTCTATAATTTTTTGAAATCGTCCGGGTAACGGACGCCGTGGCCCCTATCTCTACATACTCCTCACACCTGTCATGAGCACCCTGAAATTTCCTGTCGGTCGTCCCGTTGAGCTGGCCTGCCTGGGGCGTCTGGCAGTTGACCTGTATGCCGAACAGTTTGGCAGCCGCCTGGAAGACGCCCGCAGCATGGCCAAGTACCTGGGCGGCAG
>JAKQJK010000346.1 GCA_029561195.1 Pseudomonadota bacterium | reverse complement strand
GGCTTGTGGTTGTATTCTTCGGCGGCCACATTGCACAACTGGCGGGCCATTTCCATGTCCGTCGCGTTCTGGGGGAAGCTCACCGCCACGTAGTCGGCCTGAAAGGCCATTGCGGTCTTGATGTCCTCCATATCCTTGGCTGTCAACGCGGGGGCCGTCAGTCCACCGCCCTGCTTGTTGATGCCCTTGTTATTGGACAACTCACCGCCCATCCTGACCGTTGTGTGCACCGCTTCACCCACGACCGAATCCACAACGATAACGATGAGCCCGTCATTGAGCAACAAAATGTCGCCGGGTTTTACTTCGCGCGGCAGGGGTTTGTAATCCAGCCCCACCGCATGGACGTCACCCAGTTCGGTACGCGCAGCGTCGAGAATGAATTTCTCGCCCGATACCAATGTAACCTTACCTTCCGCGAACTTGCCAACACGTATTTTGGGCCCTTGTAAGTCGGCCATGATGGCTACTTCGCGCCCTGCTCGATGGGAAGCTTCGCGAACCAGCCGGGCGCGGTCAATATGGTCTTGCGCTTTGCCATGGCTGAAGTTCAGCCGCACCACATTGACGCCCGCTCGGATCATTTGCTCCAGCAACGCGGGATCGCTTGAGGCGGGGCCGAGAGTGGCAACAATTTTGGTGGCGCGACGGGGCATGACGGATGTCTCCATGTAATTTAGTTTCGCATTTTGGCAGAAATGCGGTTACATGTCAGGTACGGAACGAGTCCGCTCGAAATGACTGCCGCGCCCACAGGTGTACATCACAACCCCCATTTGAGCCCGGCATCAATACAATATCCCGCATATATGGGAAAACCCTGACTATATGGCGCATAAAAATACATCTTATTGCCATAAGAGTATCAAGGTGGGGATCGGTCAAATCCTATATTCACGCCTGTCGATGAGCTGCTGACATCGGCTTCTTACCCGAAACCACACAAGGAGACAGATTCATGAAACTAAAAGCATCGCTGGCACTGGCCTTCGGCCTGATCGCCGGAATGGCCCACTCTGCAACCGAACTGGTCATTGCCACCGTGAATAACGGTCACATGATCGAAATGCAAAAACACAGCAAGGCATTTGAAGCTGCCAATCCAGGCATCACACTCAAATGGGTCACGCTGGAAGAAGGTGTTCTACGCCAGCGCGTCACCACCGACATCGCCACCAAAGGCGGTCAATTCGACGTCATGACCATCGGCATGTACGAAACCCCCATTTGGGGCAAAAAGGGCTGGCTGACCGAACTCAAGACCGACGCAGCCTATGACGTTGACGATCTGCTGCCTGCCATGCGAAATGGCCTCTCGGTTGACGGCAAGTTGTTTGCAGCGCCGTTCTACGGCGAAAGCTCCATGCTGATGTATCGCAAGGACCTGGCCGACAAGGCTGGCGTCAAGGTAAGCGACAAACCCACCTGGACTGAAGTAAAGGACTTGGCATCCAAGATCCATGACCCCAAGAATGGCGTGTATGGCATCTGCCTGCGTGGCAAGCCAGGCTGGGGCGACAACATGGCCTTCCTGACCACGCTGGTGAACACCAACGGCGGTCAGTGGTTCGACATGAAGTGGAAGCCGCAGCTTGAGTCCAAGCCTTGGAAGGACTCGATCAATTTCTATGTAGATTTGCTGAAAAAGTATGGCCCTCCCGGCTCGTCAGCCAACAGCTTCAACGAAATTCTGGCGCTGTACAACGAAGGCAAGTGCGGCATGTGGAT
>JAKQJK010000343.1 GCA_029561195.1 Pseudomonadota bacterium | reverse complement strand
GCACTTCCGAATCCCGAAATCCCAACGAGTGCGCGAGCTCCAGCATTCGGTGGTTCTCCCGGAGGACTGTTGCAACAATCCGCTGCGTACCCTGGGCACGCAGGTAACCGATGAGTTTGTCCAGGAGCAGCTGGCACAAGCCTTTTCCCTTGAGTTCCGAGCGGATGATGATGCCAAATTCGGCATTAATGTTGTCAGGATCTGCCATGGCACGAACCACGCCTTGCGTTTGAGGCAAACCATCTGGTCCTGGCGCGATGGCGATGAATGCCATCTCCCGGGTGTAGTCGATCTTGATGAGTCGGGCGAGCTCGCTGCGTTCCATGGTGCGTCGGCTGTAGAACACCCGCATCCGGATGTCCTCTGGTGCCAGACTTGAGAGGAACTCGGCGTGCAAGGCCTCGTCTTCAGGTCGAATCGGCCGCAGCTCAAGCTTGACACCTTGCCAGTCGACCATTTCTGCCAGCTCGGCCGGATAGGGTCGAATGGCAAAGTTAATGGCTCCAGCAGGTGCCGCGGCACTCAAGCGGATGCGGGCGTCCAACGCAATGGCGCCCTCATGGTTCACCAATAACGGGTTGATGTCCAGTTCTGCGAGTTCGGGAATGTCGGCCAGCATTTGCGATGTTGCCAGCAATACTGAAAGCAGGGCCCCCTCGTCCACCGCGGGGGTATCCCGCCAGCCTTTCAGTAGTCTGGATATCCGGGTGCGCGAGATTAGCGCCCGGGCCAGAGGTACATTCAACGGTGGAAGCGCAACTGCCCGGTCTGCCATCACCTCGACTGCGGTGCCACCTTGCCCGAAAAGGATGATGGGGCCAAAAACGCGATCGATCGTTGCTCCCACGATAACTTCCTGTACATACTTGCGCCGTACCATGGCCTGCACGGTGAATCCGTCGATGACCGCGTCGGGCCGCAGCGTTCCCACGCGGGACAGCATAATTCGCGCCGCGTCGCGAACCTCATCGGCGCTATCCAGATTAAGCGCTACACCCCCGACATCTGATTTGTGCGAGATCTGATCAGAAAGTATCTTGATCACCACCGGGAACCCAATGCGTGTGGCCTCTGCCGCCGCGAGCACTGCGTCTGGTGGCACCTTGCTGGTGACGACGACAGGCACTCGGTAAGCCTCGAGAATCGCTTTGGCCTGAGGCTCGGTCAACATCTCCTGTCCACTGGCCAACGCCTGTCGCACAATCTCCGCTGCCGCCGCACGATCGGGGGCAAGCTGGGCCGTTTCAGCCGGGGGCGCCTCAATCAATTCAGACTGGTTCCGTTCATAAGCCTGTAGCATTGCCAGCGCCTGCACCGCTTCTTCCGGCGTCTCGAAACTGGCAATGTTGGCCTGTTTGAAGAGTTCCCGTGCCTGTTCAACCGCGTGTCCCCCCAGCCAGCAACTCATCAACCTGGGTGCCCGTGCGTCAGGAGGACGCGCAACAGGCACCAGCGCACTCGCAATGCTGGTGCTTGGCACGATGGCCGTTGGCGCGTGTATGAACAAAATGGTGCCACAAGCCGGTTCTGCAGACAGTATTTCAAGTGCCTGAACATATCGCTCTACCGGTGCGTCACCGATGATGTCCACGGGGTTGCCGTGCGACCAGTTGGACGGCAGCACGCTGTCGAGTTGTTCCATTGTTAAGGTAGGCAGCGTCGCGAGCGGGACGCCCTGCGCCGCCGCTGCATCTGCGGCCATCACGCCCGCACCACCACCATTGGTCAGAATGGTCAACGCTCCGCTACCTGCAGCCCGGCAACGAGTGAGTGTTTCCGCAGCCAGAAACAATTCCTGCAGGGTATTCACGCGCAGCATTCCGGCGCGGGCAATGGCTGCCTCGTATACGTCATCGGAGCCGGCAAGAGCGCCAGTGTGGGAAGCAGCGGCCTTCTGTCCCTGCTCGGAACGCCCCGCCTTGATCACGATAACGGGTTTGTTTCTGGCTGCTGCCCGCGCGGCTGAGATGAATTTGCGCGGGGATTCAATGGACTCGATATAAAGCAGGATGGCCTTCGTGTGAACGTCGGTGGCGAGATAGTCCAACATATCGCCAAAATCGACGTCCGCATGTTCGCCGAGCGAAACAAAATGCGAAAACCCGATTCGTTGCGCGTCAGCCCAGTCCAGCATCGCTGTGACCAGTGCCCCTGATTGAGATACAAAGGCCAATTCACCCTTATGTGCGTTGATGTGGGCAAAACTGGCATTGAGTCCCGCGTGTGGTGACAACAAGCCAATACAGTTGGGGCCGAGCAACCGAACCAAATGCGGGCGCGCAGCATCCAGCATGGCCTGCTTTTGGGAGGCGTCCAGACCGGCAGTCAACACGATGGCCGCCCGGGTGCCGCGTAGTGCCAACTCTTTTACCAGCGCTGGAACGGATGCTGGGGGAGTGCATATCACCGCAAGCTCCGGCGTTGTTGGCAAATCGGACACGCTGGCATAGACGCGTTGCTGTCCAAACGCGCTGTATTTTGGGTTGACGGGATAGACCAGTCCTGGAAAGCTTCCTTGCGTGAGGTTATGCCAGACAGTGGCTCCTACGCTGCCTGGGCGCTCAGAGGCGCCAATAACTGCAACTGAAGCTGGGTCAAAAAGGGAGTCCAGATTGCGTACGCTCATGGTTTCCTTGCCGATACTTATCGATACCGCAAGCTTAAGGCGTATTGATGACGGCAATCCAAGTGGCGTTCGACGTGTTGCGGGTGTCACGCAGGATTCATAATCTGCTGTCCCGGAAATTCGAAGTCATTCAGGAGATACCTACATGCCCATCACCAAAGGATCCCGGCAACTCGTTGATGAAGCCAGCGCGCAAATAACGACCTATTCCGTTGCACAGGTCCTTCCACGGATCGGCCAGGCCCGCCTCCAACTGGTGGATATACGCGACGTGCGCGAACTTGAGCGCGAAGGAACCATTCCTGGCGCCTTTCATGCTCCACGGGGCATGCTGGAGTTTTGGGTCGATCCTGAATCGCCCTATTTCAAACCAATATTTGCCAACGAGAACACGGAGTTTGTATTGTTTTGCGGCGCTGGCTGGCGCAGCGCTTTGACTGCCAAAACCTTACAAGACATGGGAATGACAAACGTCGCGCACATTGAGGGCGGGTTTGCGGACTGGGTCAAGCAAGGTGCGCCAACTGAAACTCTGGAGCAGCGCAAGGCCAGAAAGGTGTGAAGCAACTGCAAGGCCATGAACACTGCCCCTGTGGGCGGCTGGACGCAAGGGGGCATGTTCTGCCTTACGCGCAGTGCTGCGGTCGTTTCCTGGAGGCCGGACACCATGCCGCGGACGCGTTATCCCTGATGCGCTCACGCTATGCGGCATTTGTGCTGGAGCGTGAGCCGTACTTATTGGCTACCTGGCATGTGAATCATCGTCCGGCCGGTATTGAATTTGTACCGCAGGCAAAATGGCTCGGACTGGACGTGCGTACGAGCCAGCAACTGGATGAAACACACGCAGAGGTGGAGTTCGTTGCACGGCAACGGGTGGCGGGGCGGGCTGTGCGTCTGCATGAGCGAAGCCGCTTTCTGAAAGAAAATGAACATTGGTATTACCTGGACGGAGCAACATGAAATTCGATGCGGTGCTGTTTGACTGTGATGGTGTCTTGGTGGATAGCGAGCCAATCACTAACGGGGTATTGCGCGACATGTTGCAAGAGCGGGGCTGGAGCCTGACGGTAGCCGAATGTATGAGTCTGTTTGTTGGCAAAACAGTTCGAGATGAGGCTGCACTCATTGAGCAGCGTACAGGCACAGCAGTGACTGAGGACTGGTTGACGTCATTCAGGGAGCGACGCAACGAGGCGCTGGAAGAGCGCCTGACGGCTATTACGGACATACACGATGCTGTTCATCGGGTACACGCCCATCATGGTGGGCGCATTGCGTGCGCGTCAGGGGCAGACCGGTTCAAAGTTGAGCTGATGCTGCGCAAGCTTGAATTGATGAGGTATTTTGACGGAAGAATCTTCAGTGGCTACGAAACTCCGCGCTCCAAACCGTTTCCTGACGTGTATCTGGCTGCTGCTGCCGCACTGGGTGCTGATCCCCGACGTTGCGCGGTCGTGGAAGACACGGTGGTCGGCGTAACGGCTGGCGTGGCTGCCGGAGCAACGGTATTCGCCTACTCGCCCCCCACATCGGCGCATGTCAATGCAGCCAGCCTGCGCGAGGCAGGCGCACATCACATATTTACCCGGATGGCTGACCTGCCGGACTTGCTGTCTTTGCAAACCGTGACACAATTGACGTTTACGTAAACGTCAACTACGCTGGCGACCAGCCGGCCCTCCTTCCTGAAAGCGCCAAAATGCCCGTTCTGGAGACCCAACTCAACGTCCGCTCCGCAGATTTTCAGGCCAATGCGTTTGCCATGCGCGATTTGGTGGCGGATCTCAATGCCCAGGTTGCCAAAGCTCAGGAGGGCGGAGGCGAGGTGGCGCGGGCGCGTCATACGGCGCGGGGAAAGCTGCTTCCGCGTGAACGGGTGCAAATGCTGCTGGACCCCGGCACTCCGTTTCTGGAGTTGAGCCCGCTGGCCGCTCTGGGCATGTATCCCGACAAAGATGGCAGCGATAGTGCGCCCTGTGCAGGGGTTATTGCCGGTATCGGTCGCGTCAGTGGCGTGGACTGCATGATTGTCTGCAACGATGCCACCGTCAAGGGGGGCACCTATTACCCGCTGACGGTCAAAAAGCACCTGCGGGCACAGGAAGTGGCTCAACAGAATCGATTGCCGTGTATCTATCTGGTGGATTCCGGCGGAGCCAATTTACCCAACCAAGACGAAGTTTTCCCCGATAGGGACCATTTTGGGCGCATATTTTTCAATCAGGCCAACATGAGTGCGCAAGGCATTGCACAGATTGCGGTGGTCATGGGTAGTTGCACCGCGGGCGGAGCCTATGTGCCGGCCATGAGTGACGAAAGCATCATTGTCAAAAATCAGGGAACGATTTTTCTGGGTGGCCCACCACTGGTGAAGGCCGCCACGGGTGAGGTCGTTACAGCCGAAGATCTGGGCGGTGGCGACGTACACACGCGCCTGTCCGGTGTGGCTGACCATCTCGCGCAGAATGACATGCATGCGTTGGCTCTGGCGCGAACATCCGTTAAGAACTTGAATATTAAAAAGCCTCAAGCCACCGCGCATGTTGCACCATTAGCTCCTAAATTTGCAGCGGACGAGTTGTATGGTGTGATTCCTGTAGACACCCGCAAGCCCTTCGACGTACGCGAGATCATTGCCCGCATTGTTGATGCGTCCGAATTTGATGAGTTCAAGGCACGATACGGCACAACGCTAATTTGTGGATTCGCCCATATTGAAGGCATGCCTGTGGGCATCATTGCCAATAATGGCATTCTGTTCAGCGAGTCGGCGTTGAAAGGCGCCCACTTCATCGAGTTGTGCTGTCAGCGCAAGATTCCACTTGTTTTTCTGCAGAACATCACCGGGTTCATGGTGGGGCGCAAGTATGAG